>DASSBJ010000070.1:0-4619 GCA_035698885.1 Solirubrobacterales bacterium | reverse complement strand
GCCGACGTGCAGCATGTCGGGGTTGGTCAGCACGAGGTTGTTGCGGCGGCGGATCGCCGGCCGCTCCTCGCGGGGCGTGTCGCCGTCGTAGATCGCCTCGCGCAGGCCGGGTGGGCGCAGGGCGGCCAGCTTGCGTGCCTGGTCCTGGGCCAGCGCCTTGGTCGGGTAGAGGTAGAGCGCCCGCCGCTTGGAATCGCGCGCGATCCCGTCGAGCACCGGCAGGTTGAACGCGAGGCTCTTGCCCGAGGCGGTGCCGCTGGTGATCGCCAGGTTGGAGGTCGCGGCCGCCTTCAGCGCCTCGCGCTGGTGCGAGTAGAGGCGCTCGATCCCGGCCCGGCGGAGCGCCTCGACCAGGCCCGGGTCGAGGCCGCGCGGCATCGCGACGGGCCGCGAGGGGCGCTCGGGCTCGGAGCTCTCGGCGACGACGCGGCCGTCGCGGCGCGCCGGGTCGATCGCAATGGACCAGGGCGCCTCGAGCAGGCTCTCAGCCACGTATCCGCCCCGCCACCCGCACCGCCTGCAGGGTCGACCGGTCGTGGATGCGCAGCACGTCGGCGCCCTCGCGCACCGCCAGGGTCGCCGCCGCGACCGTCCCCCACTCGCGCTCGCCCGCCGGCCAGCGCTCCTGCCAGCTGCCGGCCAACAGCTCGCCGACGAAGTCCTTGCGCGAAAGCGAGACGTAGAGCGCCGGGCCGAGCGAGCGCAGCTCGCCGAGCCGGCGCAGGATCTCCACGTCCTGCGCGGTGGTGAGGTCGAAGTCGAGTCCGGGGTCGATCGCGATCTGCTCCTCCGACACCCCAAGTCGCGAGGCCGCCTCGATTCGCCCCCCCAGCCACGACTTCAGGTGCTCGACCGTGTCGCCGTAGGAGCGCGGCGGCCGGTCGACGCGCGGCGGTCCCTCGATGTGCATCAGCACGTAGCCGCAGCCGCGGTCCGCGACCAGCTCGAACATCTCTTCCGAGCCGCCGGAGATGTCGTTGATCGCGACCGCTCCCGCGTCAAGCGCCCGCCGCGCCACCTCGACCGAGAAGGTGTCGGCCGAGACCGGCACTCCGGCGCCCGCCAGCCCCTCGATCGCCGGCACCAGCGCCGCCGCCTCGTCCACCGCCGAGACCGGCGGCCCGCTGCGCGCCGCGACCGCGCCGACGTCGAGCATGTCGAAGCCCGCCTCGGCCAGCGCCAGCCCGTCGGCGACGGCCCGCTCCGGCGTCACGCTGCGCGCCCCCTCGAACATCGAGTCGGCGGTGACGTTGACGATCCCCGCCGCCAGCGGCTGCGCGAACTCGAGCGTCCTGTCAGCCAGCCGCCACGACATCCCCGCTACGGTAGCGGCCGCGCCGATGCCGCTGCGCTGCGTCTACACCGACCTCGACGGGACCCTGCTCGGCAGGGGCAGCTCGCTCTTCCGCGACGCCGGGGGCGGCTTCTCGCTCGCCCAGGCCCGCGGGCTCGAGGCCTGCCACCGGGCCGGCGTCGAGGTCGTGATCATGTCCGGCCGCCGCGAGCCGCAGGTGCACGAGGCGGCGCGCCTGATGGGCCAGGCCTCCTACATCTACGAGGCCGGCTGCGCCTTCGCGATCGAGGGCGAGACGACGCTGCTGACCGGCGACCTCGTCCCCGACGAGGATGGCACCGTCTACGAGAAGCTCGAGCGAGCCGGCATCCCGAAGCTGCTCTTCGAGCGCTTCGCGGGTCGGCTCGAGTACCACTCGCCGTGGCACCACGGGCGCGTCCTCTCCCACCTCTTCCGCGGCAAGGTCGACGTCGGCGAGGCGAACGAGCTGCTGGCCTCGGCCGGCCACGAGAACCTGCGACTGCTCGACAACGGCGCGATCGGCCGCGAGATGGCGGCGATCGACGGCCCGACCCACGCCTACCACCTGGTGCCGAAGCTGGTCAGCAAGGCGAACGCGGTCGCCGCCCACGCACGCGCTCGCGGCTACGACCCGGCCGACTGCATCGCCGTCGGCGACTCGGTCGAGGACCTCGAGGTCGCCGCCGCGGTCGGCCGCTTCTTCGTCGTCGCCAACGGCCCCGAGCGCGACCCCGGCCTGCGCGCCGCGCTCGCCGCCTGGGACAACGCCACGGTCACCGAGGCCGCGATGGGCGACGGCTTCTACGAGGCGGTCGTCTCGACGCTGATGGAACGTCGCTGAGCGCTGGGTAGTATCGAGACCGTGGAGCAAGCGACCGTCGCCGAGCAGGAGTACCTCGAGAGCATGTTCTGGCTGCAGGAGGCCGGGCTGCCGATGACCGGCGCCAACATCGCCCGCGCGATGCAGCTCTCGCCGCCCACCGTGCACGAGATGCTCGGCCGTCTGGTCGACGACGGCTACGTCGAGCGCAACGCCGACAAATCGCTCGGCTTCACCGAGTCCGGCCGCGAGCACGCCAGCTACATCGTGCGCCGCCACCGGATGATCGAGCGCTTCCTCACCGATGTGCTCGGCATTCCCTGGGACGAGGTGCACGAGGAGGCGGAGCGGATCGAGCACGCGATGTCGCCGGTGCTGGAGGAGCGCATGCGGGCGGCGATCGGCGACGCGACGACCTGCCCGCACGGCCACCCGATCGTCGAGGGCGCGCGCGAGACCGGCTCGCTGCTCGCCGACGTCGAGGTCGGCGCCAAGGTCCGCGTCCTGCGCTTCGAGAACGAGGCCGAGGAGCTGCTGCACTACCTCAAAGCGGCGGGACTGGAGCCGGGCCTGGAGGGGACCGTCGAGAGCTCCGACGACGACGCCGTGACGGTCGCCTCCGACGGTGGCGCCCACGAGGTCTCGCGCAGCGTCGCCGAGACCGTCTCGGTGCGCGCCGACCCGGCGCCACCGCCGCGCGCGGCGATTCCGGAGCAGCTCGTCCTCAGCAGCGACCGCTACGGCCGCTAGGCGGACGAGGCGGCGCGCAGCTTCTCCAGCGCCCCGGCGATCCGGCCGACGCCCTCCGGGATGCGCTCCGGCGGCACGCTGGCGAAGGAGAGGCGCAGGCTGTTCTCGCCGCCCTCGATCATGAAGTCGGGGCCGGCGACGAAGGCGACGCCCTCGCCCTTCGCCTCGGCCAGCAGGGCCGGCGTGTCGGTGCCCTCGGCGAGGTCGAGCCAGAGGAAGTAGCCGCCCTCGGGGACGACGAACTCGGCCTCTGGAAGCTGCTCGCGCAGCGCCCCGACGAGCGCGTCGCGGCGGTCGCGCAGGGCGCCCTTGACGAACTCGATGTTGCGATCGAGGGCCCCGGACCGGCAGAGCTCGAGCACCACCGACTCGGCCAGCATGTTCGGCGAGATGTAGGTCTCGTTGGCGCGCTTGGCCAGCTGCGCGACCTCGGTCGCCGGGCCGGCGAGGTAGCCGACGCGAACGCCCGGGCTGACGGTCTTCGAGAAGGACGAGGCGTGCACGACCCGCTCGGCGGAGTCGATCGAGAGCATCGACTCCAGCGCCTCGCCCGCGAAGGGCAGCTCGCGGTAGGGGTCGTCCTCGAAGATCCAGAAGCCATGCTCGGCGGCGAGCTCGACCAGGCGGGTGCGCTTGGCGGCCGAGAGCGTGCAGCCGGCCGGGTTGTGGAAGTTGGGGATGACGTGGGCGAGCTTGATCGGCCCCTCGGCGAGCGCGGCCTCGAGCTGCGCGACGTCGAGCCCGTCCGCCTGCAGCCGCACCGGCACCAGCTCGACCCCGAGCCGCTGCAGCATCAGCAGCGTGCGGTCGTAGGTCGGCTGCTCGACCACCACCCGGTCGCCGGGCTCGAGCAGGTGCTCGAACAGCATCCAGCCGGCCTCCAGCGAGCCGTTGGCGATCATCACCTGGCCGGCGTCGAGACCTCCGTGCCGCTCCGCCACCCACTGGCAGAGCCCCGGATGTCCGATCCCCGTCCCGTAGGAGAGCGCCTTTTCCCAGTCCTCGGCCAAAGCGCGCCCGGCAGCCTCAGCCACCGCCTCACGAGGCAGAATGTCCGCGCTCGGGGCACCCCGCGCGAATGAGATCGTGTCAGCCATCTGCTCCGAGTATATGAAGGCGGGCTCTAACCCCTGAGCACTTCGACGGCGATCTTCGCCGTCTCGGTGGGGCTTTCCCCCACCCGGACACCTCTTGCCTCCAGCGCCTCCTTCTTCGCCTGCGCCGTCCCCGAGGAGCCGGAGATGATCGCGCCGGCGTGGCCCATCTGCTTGCCGGGCGGCGCGGTGAAGCCGGCGATGTAGGCGACGACCGGCTTGGAGATGCTCGAGGCGATGAACTCGGCGGCGCGCTCCTCGGCGTCGCCGCCGATCTCGCCGACCATCACGATCAGCTCGGTCTCGGGGTCGGCCTCGTAGAGCTTCAGGATGTCGATGAAGTCCGAGCCGACGATCGAGGAGTTGCCCTCGCCCGCCTGCTTGAGCTCGTTGCCGATCTGGTAGGTCAGCGTGCCCGACTTGGAGACGACGCCGATCTTCCCCGGGTCGAAGAACTGGGCGGGGATGATGCCGACGTTGGCCTTGCCCGGCGAGAGCGCGCCGGGGCAGTTCGGCCCGATCAGCCGCACTCCGGCCTGCCTGGCCTTCCAGTAGGTCTGCAGCATGTCGAGCACCGGGATCCCCTCGGTGATCGCGATCACCGTCTCGACCCCGGACTCGATCGCCTCGTCGATCGCCG
>DASSBJ010000069.1:0-9269 GCA_035698885.1 Solirubrobacterales bacterium | reverse complement strand
GCCTCCAGCGGCTCGCCGTGCTCGTCGAAGTCGGGGCCGAAGTCGTCGACGAACCCGCGGATCGCCGCCGCCAGCGCCTCCTCGTCGTCCTCCTCGAGCTTGCCGGTCTCGGCGATCCGCGCCAGCAGGTCGGCCTTTTCGGCGTGCATGTGGCTCCTCAGGTCGCGCAGGAACTCGCCCACGCGCTCGGTCTTGATCCGGTCGAGGAAGCCGCCGGTTCCGGAGTAGATCGCGGCCACCTGGTCGGCCATCTCCAGCGGTTCGCGCTCCTTCTGTTTCAGCATCTCGACCAGGCGCTCGCCGCGGTTGAGCGTTTTCTGCGTCTCCGGGTCGAGCTCGGAGCCGAACTGGGCGAAGGCCTCGAGGTCGCGGTACTGGGAGAGGTCGAGCCGCAGCTTTCCGGCGACCTTCTTCATCGCCTTGGTCTGCGCGTTGCCGCCCACCCGCGAGACCGAGATGCCGACGTTGATCGCCGGCCGCACGCCGGAGTTGAACAGGTCGGACTCGAGGAAGATCTGCCCGTCGGTGATCGAGATCACGTTGGTCGGGATGTAGGCGGAGACGTCGGAGGCCTGGGTCTCGATGATCGGCAGTGCCGTCAGCGAGCCGCCCTGGAGCTCGTCGTTCAGCTTCACCGCCCGCTCCAAGAGGCGCGAGTGCAGGTAGAAGACGTCGCCGGGGTAGGCCTCGCGGCCGGGCGGGCGCCGCAGCAGCAGCGACATCTGCCGGTAGGCGTAGGCGTGTTTGGTCAGGTCGTCGTAGACGCAGAGCGCGTGCTTGCCTTCGTAGAGGAAGTGCTCGCCCATCGCGCAGCCCGCGTAGGGGGCGATGTACTTGATCGGCGCCGCCTCGTCGGCGGGGGCGGCGACGATGATCGTGTTCTCCATCGCGCCGTTTTCCTCCAGCACCTCGCGCAGCTGGACGACGGTCGACATCCGCTGGCCGATCGCGACGTAGATGCAGATCAGGTCCTTGTCGCGGTTGTTGATGATCGTGTCGATCGCGATCGCCGTCTTGCCGGTCTGGCGGTCGCCGATGATCAGCTCTCGCTGGCCGCGGCCGACGGGGATCATCCCGTCGATCGACATCAGCCCGGTCTGCACCGGCTCGGTCACCGGCTGCCGCTGGACGACTCCGGGCGCTTTGAACTCGGCCGGACGGGTCTGGCTGGTGGCGATCTCGCCCTTGTCGTCGAGCGGCCGGCCCAGCGGGTCGACCATGCGGCCGAGCAGCTGCTCGCCGACGGGGATCTGCAGCAGCTGGCCGGTGCGCTTGACCGTGTCACCCTCGACGACCTTGTCCCACTCGCCGAACAGCACGGCGCCGACGTTGTCCTCCTCGAGGTTCAGCGCCAGGCCGGTGACGCCGTGCGGCAGCTCGAGCATCTCCAGCGCCATGCAGTTGTCGAGTCCGTGGATGCGGGCGATCCCGTCGGCCACGGAGAGCACGGTTCCGACCTCCGAGAGGTCGGCGGACCCCGTATCCAGCCCCTCGATCCGCTCGCGCAGAATCGATGCGATCTCGTCCGGCTTGATCTCCATTAGCTGCTCAATTCCTCCTTACGCCGCCTGGGCGACGCTCTTTCGAAGTTTCTCCAAGCGACTGCGGATGCTCGCGTCGAGCACCATGTTGCCTACCTGCAGGACGATGCCGCCGAGGATCTCCTCGTCGACGCGGCTCGCCAGTTCGACCGTCTGGCCGGTCTGGCGCTCGATCTCGCCGCCGATCTTCTCGACCACCGCGGGGTCGAGCTCGGCGGCGCTGGTCACGGTGACGTCGATGCGCCGCCGCTCCCTCTTCCACAGCTGCTCGAACTCGCGACGGATGCGGAAGGCCTCGGTCATCCGGTGCTTCTCGATCAGCAGCTCGAGGAAGTTGACCAGCTCCGGCTCGGCGTCGCTGACCGCCCGCCGCAGGCCCTCGGACTTCTCCGCCGAGGAGAAATGCGGGCTGAAGAAGAACACCTGCAGCTCGCGCTGCTTCGCCAGCGCGTCGGTGAACTGGCCGAGCTGCTCGCCGACCGCGTCGAGCGTGCCCTTGTCCCGGGCCACTTCGAAGAGCGCACCGGCGTATGCGTGAGCCGCGTCCTGCATGGCCCTAGCTCTCCGCCCCCGAGAGGGAGGTGAAGTCGACCTCGCTAAGCGCCTCCTCGACCAGGCGGCGCTGGTCCTCGGCGGTCAGCGACTTGCGCGTCACCTTCTCCGTCGCGAGCACGGTCAGGTCGGCGACCTCGCGACGGATCTGCTCCAGCGAGCGCCGCGTCTCGGCCTCGATGTCGCGCTTCGCCGCGCTGACCAGCTCCTCGCGTTTCTCCTTGCCCGCGGCGGTGGCCTCCGCCTCGGCGGTCTCCGCCGCTTTGCGGGCCCGGGCCATGATCTCGTCGGCCTGCTCGCGCGCCTCGGCCAGCCGGCCGCGGTACTCCTCGAGCAGCTCGTCGGACTCCCTGCGCTGCCGCTCCGCCGCCTCGATCGACTCGGCGATCGTCTTCGCCCGCTTGTCCAGCGCCGCCTGGATTTTCGGGAAGGCGAGCTTCGACAGCACCCACATCGTGAACAGGAACAGCACCAGCGTCCAGATCATCAGGCCGAGGCCCGGCGAGACCAGGAAGCTGCCGCCTTCCTCGGAGCCGGACTCCGCGGCGAGGGGGACGAGCCCCGCTATGTGAGCGATCAGATCCACGTGCGCCGGCCTAGAGGAAGAAGGCGATCAGGCCGAAGATGAAGGTGTAGAAGGCGACCGCCTCGGTCAGCGCGAAGCCGAGCCAGCGGATGCTCTGCAGCTCGTCTTTCATCTCCGGCTGGCGGGCGACCGACTCGATCTCCTTGCCGAAGATGAAGCCGATGCCGATTCCGGCGCCGATCGAGCCGAGGCCGGCGCCGACGCCGAGGGCAATTGCCTTGCCGGCCGATTCGATCCCTTCGTCGGAGATCGCGGCGACTACGGGGGACAGATCCATTGCTTACAACGCTCCTTTGGTCATTTAGTGGCTGGCGGCGGTCGCTCCGCCGATGTAGATCGCGGTCAGGGTCGAGAAGATGAAGGCCTGCAGCGTCGCGATAAGGCCCACCTCGAGGATGAAGAAGAAGAAGGCGAGCGGGAAGGTCAGCGCGCCGAGCGCGGCGATCCCGAGCAGGACCGCGAGCCCGCCGCCCATGAAGAGCAGCAGCAGGTGGCCGGCGAGGATGTTGGCGAAGAGTCGCACCGAGAGCGAGATCAACCGGGCGAAGTGGGAGATCGCCTCGATCACCCAGATGAAGCCCTTGGCGATCGGGTTCATGTCCTCCAGGCCCGGCGGCAGCCAGCTGGCGAGGTACTTGAAGAACCCCTTGGCGCGGATCCCTTCGACGTGGTAGGCGACCCAGACGACGAGCGTCAGCACCAGTGGGATCGAGAGGTTGGCGGTCGCCGCGTAGAGCGCGAAGGCAGGCAGCTCGAGGCCGAAGATGTTCACCGTGTGCTCGGTGTTGACCGGCAGCGGCAGGAAGCCGATGATGTTGGAGAACCAGATGAAGAAGAAGAGCGCGCCGAGGAAGGGGAACCAGCGCACCGCCGTGGCGTGGTCGAGGTTGCCGCCGGTGATGTTGTTCTTCGTCAGGTCGTAGGCGACCTCGACCGCGGTCTGCACGCGGTTCGGCTTCTGCGCCATGCGGCGCGAGATCCAGGTCATCGTGCCGACCGTGAGAGCGCTGGCGAGGACGAGGTAGAGGACCGCCTTGTTGAGGCTGAGGTCGATGCCGGCGAGGTGCAGCGAGAGCCACGGTTCGAGCTTGAACTCGTTCTGCGGCTGGAAGGCTTCGTTCTTGCCCGCGCTGCCGAAGATCAGCAGCATCAGCATCGCCAGGGCCAGGTAGCCGCCGAGGCCGATGAAGGCTTTGGACTTGGCGCTCACGCGACCTTCTCGCCTTCGGGCTCGAACAGGTGGGCGATTCCCTGCGCGGCGAAGGCGACGGTGAACAGCGCGGCGAGGGTCAGTGCCGCGGCGAGGCCGACCTCGCGCTCGGCGATCCCGGCGAGCAGGACCGCGGTGGCCATCAGCCAGACGCGGCCCAGCGTCGTCGCGGCGATCGTCCCCATCGCCCGCTGGCGGTTGCCCGCGGCGAGCTCGCTCGCGGCCCGGCGGCCGGCGACGTGCTGGATGCCGCGCTGGGCGAGCCAGGCGGCGGCCGCGACCGCGTAGCCGGCCAGGGGAAGTCCCCCGACAGCGAACACGGCCAGGGCGGCGGCTAGCACCACGAGATCGACATGCTTGGGAGGAGACATAGGTCAAGAACAGCGGGAACAGCCGCCTTGTGCCCGGAGCACAGCCCGGGCGAGCGGATGCGGGACTATAGCCGAAAGGCCCGGCGAATGGCTTTCTAGAGCCACTTCGTGCCGGTTGTAACAACTCCGCACAAGCGCCGGGAGCCGCAAACGTCCGCTTTGTGGGCCTTCAGGGCCCGTCGGCGGGCACGATCGCCTCGAACTCGCCCGTCTCCGGGTCGACCACCCCGAACTCGCCCGTCTGCGGATCGACGCGGCCGAAGCGCCGCAGCTTGAGTATCTCGAGCACGTAGATCAGGTAGACGCTGGCCGCCAGCGCGAGCAGGCCGAAGGCGGCCATCACCGCCGTCCAGAGGACGTTGAAGTGACCGTGGTCGTCGCTGTAGGGGACGAATCGCAGGGCCAGGGCGAGCGCCGCCATGACAACGGTCCAGCTGTACAGGTAGGCGAGCGTGCGGCGCTGCGAGAAGCCGATGTTCGCCATCCGGTGGTGGAAGTGCCAGCTGTCGGCGCGGTAGATCGGCCGCCTGTACTTGAGCCGCTTGGCGACCACGAAGCCGGTGTCGAGGATCGGCACCATGAGCACGATCAACGGCAGGAAGAGGGCGATCACCGCGTTCGTCTTCAGCGCCCCCTGCACCGCGACGACGCCGAGCAGGAAGCCGAGCAGGTTGGAGCCGGTGTCCCCCATGAAGGTCTTGGCCGGCGGGAAGCCGTCGCGCAGGAAGCCGAGCGAGGCGCCCGCCGTGAGCGCCGCCAGCACGCCGGCGGCGTTGCGCTCGAGCGAGAGCGCGATCGCCGCCAGCGCCACGCCGGAGATCAGGCAGACGCCGGCGGCGAGGCCGTCGACTCCGTCGATCAGGTTGATCACGTTGATCACGGCGACGATCCCGATCACGGTGCCGAGGTCGCCGAGCGAGACCGCCCCCCCGCCCGGCAGGCTGAGCAGCTGCACCGAGCCGGGGTTGACCTGTCCGAGGAAGGGGAAGGTGAAGCTCTCGACCGTCACCCCGGCGGCGACCGGGATCACCACGGCGAGCGTCTGCCCGGCGAGCTTGAGCGGCGCGTCGAGCTCGTAGACGTCGTCGAGCAGGCCGACGACGGTGATCGCGACCGCGCCGATCAGGATCGAACGGGTCTCGCCGTCCCACGGCAGCCAGTTCAGCGCCGCGATCAGCGTCCCGGCGAGGATCGCCAGGCCGCCCAGTTTCGGCGTCGGCGCCGCGTGCAGCGAGCGCGGCCGCGGCAGGTCGATCGCGCCGACGCGGCCGGCGAGCCGCATCGTCGGCCGCACCAGCAGCATCGTCACGACCCCCGCCAGGAGGAAGGCGAACAGCGCTTCGATCGCGGCGGGCATCGACCCAGGCTAGTTCGCGTACCTGTCGAACCACAGGGTGAAGGCGAGCAGCCCCCAGAGCTGGCGGCTCAGATCCTCGCGGCCGGCGCAGTGGTCGTCGAGCAGCCGCGCGACCGCGGCGGGGTCGAGCCAGCCCTGGCGGGCGAGCGTCTCGGCCGACAGCGTTTCCCGCGCGAAGCCCTGCAACGGGCCGCGCAGCCAGGCTGCGACCGGGATCGAGAAGCCCTGCTTTGGGCCGCGCAGGACCTGTTTCGGCAGCAGCGGCGCCAGCGCTTGGCGCAGCAGTCGCTTCTTCGCCGTGCCGCGCACCTTCAGCGGCGTCGCCAGGCCGAGCGCCAGCGCCGCCACCTCGTTGTCGAGGAAGGGCACGCGCAGCTCCAGCGAGTGCGCCATGCTCGAGCGGTCGGTCTTGACCAGCAGGTCGTCGACCAGGTAGATGCCGAGGTCGACGTCCTGCAGCCGGGCGAGCGGCTCGGCGCCGGCGGTCTCGGCGTAGCGCTCGCGGTAGATGTCGACCGGGTCCCAGCCCGGGTCGCGCCCGCCCAGCAGCGCCGCCTGCGCCCGGCGGGAGTGGATCTCCTTCCAGGCGTGGTGGCGCTCCAGCGGCGGCAGCGCGGCGCCGCGGGCGAAGCGCTTGGCTTTGTAGTCGAAGCTGACCTTGGCGTCGGAGCTTGGCAGTCGCTCGACCAGCGGCGCGGCGAGCGCCGCCAGGCGGCCGACGCGCGGCGCCAGCAGGTCCGCGACGTAGGTGTAGTAGCCGCCGAACAGCTCGTCGCCCCCCTCGCCGGAGAGGGCGACCTTGACCTCGCCCGCCGCGAGCTCGGAGACGAGGTAGGTCGGCAGCGCCGAGGAGTCGCCGAACGGCTCGTCGAAGGCCTCGACCAGCTTCGGCAGGAGCTCGACCGCGTCGGGGCGCAGGACGATCTCGTGATGGTCGGTGCCGTAGCGGCCGGCGACCAGGCGGGCGCGCTCGAGCTCGTCGAAGCTCGCCTCCTCGAAGCCGACCGAGAAGGTCTTCACCGGCTCGGCCTGCTCGCCGGCGGCGAGCGCGACGAGGCCGGCCGAGTCGACGCCGCCGGAGAGCAGCACGCCGACCGGCACGTCGGCTTCCAGGTGGGCGCGGACCGAGCCGCGCAGGGTCTCGCGCAGCGCCTCCGCCAGCTCGGCGGCGGGGCGACGCCGCGTCTCGCCGGCCGGGACGGGCGCCGGCCGCGCGTAGCGCCGTTGGCGCAGCTCGCCGTCGCGCCAGGCGGCGAGCGTGCCGGGCGGCAGCTTGCGCGCCTCGGCGAAGATCGTCAGCGGCGCCGGAATCGAGTTGAAGGCGAGGAAGGCCGCGACCGCGCGCGGGTCGATCCGGCGCGGGAAGCCGGGCTGCTCGAGCAGCGCCTTGAGCTCGGAGGCGAAGCAGAGCGTGCCCTCGGCGACGCGGTAGTAGAGCGGCTTGATCCCGAAGCGGTCGCGGGCCAGCAGCAGGCGGCGCTCGCGCGCGTCCCAGATCGCGATCGCGAACATCCCCCGCAGCCGCTCGGCGAAGTCCTCGCCGTGCTCCTCGTAGAGGTGGACGAGCACCTCGGTGTCCGAGGCGGTGCGGAAGCGGTGGCCAAGGCGCTCGAGCTCGCGCCGCAGCTCGCGGTAGTTGTAGATCTCGCCGTTCTGGACGACGGTGACCGTGCCGTCCTCGTTGGCGATCGGCTGGTCGCCGCGCTCGAGGTCGATGATCGAGAGCCGTCGCATCGCCAGCGCGACGCCGTCGGCGGCGAACTCGCCGTCGCTGTCGGGCCCGCGATGGACGAGCCGCGAGTTCATCCGCCGCACCGCCTCGACGTCCGCCGCCGGCCCGGCGATTCCACAGATGCCGCACATGGCCGGGAGTGTCTCAGCCGGAGGCGGCGGGGCCGCGGCCGAGCACCTTGACCACGGTGGCGAGCAGGACGCTGACGTAGAGCGAGACCGAGCGGTCGGCGATGTACTCCATGTCGTGCGCGAGCTTGTCGGCCCATGACTCCTCGCGCGTCATCCGCGTCTGGGCGAAGCCGGTGACCCCGGGGCGGACGACGAGCCGTTGCCAGTACTGGGGGATCTCGCGGCAGAGCTCGGTGAAGAAGGCCGGCCGGATCGGGCGCGGGCCGACCACCGCCATGTCGCCGCGCAGCACGTTCCACAGTTGCGGCACCTCGTCGAGGTGGACCTTGCGCAGGGCACGACCGACCCGCGTCACCTCGAGCTCGGTGCGCCGCGTCAGCTCCTCGCCGAGGTAGGGGCCGAGGCGCTCCTCGGCATCGGGCTTCAGGGTGCGGAACTTGTACATGCGGAAGAGCCGTCCCCCCCGCCCCACGCGCGCCCCGTGGTAGAAGAGCGGCCGCCCGGAGGTGAGCACGATCGCCAGCGCGGTCAGCGCCAGCAGCGGCGAGAGCACGATCAGGATCGCCGCCGAGATCAGCACGTCGAGCCCCCGCAGCACCGGGTCGACCGAGCGCGACTCGCCGTCGCCGGCGAGCGCGATGTAGTGCTCCAGCTCGGCCTGGACGTCCGCCGGCAGGGCGAGCGAGTCAGCTCGGGATGTGGCTTGCCGCGGAATGGTCGGCTCCGACGGTAGCGAGGATCGTCTCCACCAGCGGGGCCGGGTCGCGCCGCGTCGGCGTCGCTCCGGCGTCGCGCTTGCGCAGCTCGATCGCCCGCGGGTCGGTCAGCGGCCGCAGCCGGCCGGAGCGGATCAGCGCTTCGTCGACGCCGCCGAGCCGGCCGCCGTAGGTCGTGTAGACGGGCGTGCCGAGCGCCGCCGCCTCGCGGTTCATCGTGCCGCCGGCGGAGACGACCAGGTCGGCGAGCGCGACCAGGCTCTGCGCCTCGACCGCGGCGGGCGGCACGATCAGCGAGGGCAGCGCCAGGCTCTCGACCAGCTCTCGCTGGGCCTGCGTGCGCGGCAGGACGACCGCGTGCACGCCCTCGTCGCTGCCCAGCCGCTGCAGCACTTTCGGGAACAGCGGGTTGGACTTGCGGTGGTAGAGCGAGACGTCGGGCGGCGGCCGGACGACGACGACGACACGCGCGGTGTCGACCGAGAGCCGCGCCAGCGCCTCCGGGTCTGGCTCGAAGTCGTAGAGGTAGTACTCCTCCTTCAGCCCGGGATAGGCGAAGAGCTTGTCCGGGCCGACGCCGAAGCGCCGCAGGCGCTCGGCCGGGACCGAGTCGGGGAACATCACCCGCCTGGCGAGGCGGCAGCCGATCCGGTGCTGGGTGACCGCGTACTCGTAGTCGTGCATGTTGCACTCCGGCACGCCGAGCAGCTTCGCCGCGATCGCCAGGTCGTTGGACCCGTGGGCGAGCGCCAGGTCGAAGGAGCGCCGGCGGCCGAAGTTGACCATGCCCGCGGTGCGCGCCCCGAGCCGCATCGCCTTGCTCACTCGCGAGGCGCCGCCGTGCCGCCCGATCGGCGTGTGCGCCATCCCGTGCAGCTCGAGCAGCGCCTGCGTCTGCGCGTAGTCGCGCGAGGTGACCTCGACCGCGTGCCCGCGCTCGCGCAGCCGCTCGATGATCGGCCGCAGCACCAGCACATGCGCCGGCGCGCTCATGTCGACCCAGATGTTCATATACCGCCGCCTGCTCCGCTTCGCGTCCGCGGGCGGCGGCTAACAGCCATATCGGCGCCGCT
>DASSBJ010000068.1:0-6199 GCA_035698885.1 Solirubrobacterales bacterium | reverse complement strand
CCTCACCGCGGGGAAGCTTTCGCCGGCGCTCGCGAGGCGATCGACAGGATCAAGGCGGAGGCGCCGATCTGGAAGCGCGAGATCTCCGCCAGCGGCGAGTCGAGCTGGGTTGAGGGCGAGCCGGCCCCAGCGCCGCTGGAGGAAGCCCTATGAGCGACCTGACCCACCTCGGCGACGACGGGCTGGCGCGGATGGTCGACGTCGGCGCCAAGGACCAGACCGAGAGGCGGGCGCGGGCGCGGGCGCGCATCCGCATGTCGCCTGAGACCGCGGGCGCCGTCGAGTCCGGCGACGGCCCGAAGGGCGAGGTGCTGGGCGTCGCCCGGCTGGCGGGCGTCCAGGCCGCCAAGCAGACCGGGACCCTGATCCCGCTCGCCCACCCGCTGCCGCTCACCTTCGTCGACGTCGAGGCGCGGATCGACGTCGAGGCGGGCCTGGTCGAGCTGGTCGCCGAGGCCCGCACCGTCGGCCGCACCGGGGTCGAGATGGAGGCGATGACCGCCTGCGCCGTCGCCGCCCTGACCGTCTACGACATGGTCAAGGGCGTCGAGCGCGGGGTGGAGGTGGAGCAGATCGTGCTGCTCGAGAAGAGCGGCGGGCGCAGTGACTGGCGCCGCGACGGCGAGTCGAGCTGAGCCGTGAGGGCGGCGATCGTCACGGTCAGCACGTCGAAGTCCCGCGGCGAGGGCGAGGACGAGAGCGGCGCCCGGCTGGCGGCGTTCGCCGAGGCCGTCGGCGCCGAGATCGCCGGGCGGGACCTGATCCCGGACCAGCGCGATCTGATCGAGGAGCGGCTTCGCCACTGGTCCGATGTCGAGCACTGCGAGCTGGTCCTAACCACGGGCGGCACCGGCTTCGCCCCCTCCGACGTCACCCCGGAGGCGACCCGCGCGGTGCTGGAGCGAGAGGCCCCCGGGTTGGCCGAGGCGATGCGCGAGGCCTCCCGGGCTCACACCCGCAACTGGATGCTCTCGCGGGCCGTGGCCGGCATCCGCGGCTCGACCCTGATCGTCAACTTCCCCGGCAGCCCGCGGAGCATCGCGCAGGCCGGTGAGGCGATCGCCGATGCGCTGCCGCACGCGGTGGCACTAATCCGCGAGCGCTCGACCCCCCACGGATAGTTGTGCGTCTCAGTGGCGAGCGATCGCCTCGACCCGGGAGCGGGTCGAAGAGTCCCTGGGGGAGTGGCCCTCACCCCTGTCGCTTGGCGGCGTGGCGGCGGGTGTAGAGCTTCTCGCGGATCTCCATCGCGCCCGGGTGCCCGTCGCCGGGCCAGGGGGTGAGAATGAGCAGCAGGCGGGCGTCGCTGCGCGCATCTACCCGGTGGCGTTCGCGCGGCTCGAACTCGACCAGCAGGCCGGCCCCACCGGCCGCACTGGCCCCGGCGCCGGTTCCCACCTCGACCTCCCCTGAGAGGACTACGAGGAAGGCTCGCTCGTGTACCTCGTGCTCGTCGAGGCTCTCGCCGGCGCCGAGATCGAGGACGATGGCTCGCGCGTCCTCGCTGGAGGAGATGATCTCTGGCAGCCTCGGCTTCAGCTCCAGGCCGCTCACGTTCCAACTCTTCACCGTCTTTCCTTCCGCTCGTCTGATGCCCGGAGTTTCCGACGGAGTTCTCCCTCCGCGCCCCGGCGCGCCCATCGTATCCGCCCGGCAGAAGATTGCCCACATTCGATGTGTAAATTGGATCCGAGCCCGCCCCGCTGTGATAGGAATGGGCATCGCCTTGTCGGATCGCCCCAATCCCCTTCTCGAGGCTCACCGCTTTCTGCGTCGGGGACCTGTCTCGGAGGAGCATTGGAGCCAGCTGGTCGCCAAGGACCGAGACTGGGAGCGCTCCTATCGCGGGCGCTGGGCCCACGACAAGGTGGTGCGCTCGACTCACGGCGTCAACTGCACCGGCTCCTGCTCGTGGAACGTCTACGTCAAGGACGGTCTGATCACCTGGGAGTCCCAGGCGGTCGACTACCCCTCGACCGGGGCCGAGATGCCCGACTACGAGCCGCGCGGCTGCCCCCGCGGCGCCTCCTTCTCTTGGTACACGTACTCGCCGCTGCGGGTCAAGTACCCCTACGTGCGCGGCAGCCTCTTGGCGATGTTCCGCGAGGCGCGCGAGCGGCTCGGCGATCCGGTCGATGCCTGGGCCGAGATCGTCGAAGACCCCGACAAATCCCGCCTCTACAAGCGCCAGCGCGGCAAGGGCGGCTTCGTGCGCGCCTCCTGGGATGAGGCGAGCGAGATGATCGCCGCCGCTCACGTGCACACGATCAAGACCGACGGCCCCGATCGCGTCGTCGGCTTCTCGCCGATCCCGGCGATGTCGATGGCCTCCTATGCCGCCGGCAGCCGCTTCCTCTCGCTGATCGGCGGCACGGTCCTCTCCTTCTATGACTGGTATGCGGACCTGCCGCCGTCCTCGCCGCAGTCCTTCGGCGACCAGACCGACGTGCCGGAGTCGGGCGACTGGTGGAACGCCGGCTATCTCTTGATCTGGGGGACGAATTTGCCGACCACCCGCACCCCCGACGCCCACTTCATGACCGAGGCCCGCTACCGCGGCCAGAAGGTCGTCGTCGTCTCCCCTGACTACGCCGAGCACACCAAGTTCGCCGACCACTGGCTGGCGGCGGAGCCGGGCTCAGACGGGGCGATGGCGATGGCGATGGGCCACGTGATCCTCAAGGAGTTCTACGTCGATCGTCAGGTGCCCTACTTCCGTGACTACGCACGAAGATTCACCGACCTGCCGTTGCTGGTGACGCTGCGCGAGCGCGACGGCGCCTTCGTGCCCGACCGGCTGCTGCGCGCCTCCGACCTCGCAGCCAACGGTGGCGAGGAGGAGAATGTCGAGTGGAAGCCGGTGCTGCTCGACGAGCGCACGGGAGAGCCGGTAGTGCCCAAGGGGTCAGTCGGCCACCGCTACGGCGAGCCGGGGAAGTGGAACCTGAAGCTGGACGGCATCGAGCCGGCGCTGACCCTGATCGAGCGGGCGGGCGAGCGCGTCGCCGTCGACCTGCCCCGCTTCGACATCGGAGATGGCGAAGGCGGCGGCTCGGTGCGCCGCGGCGTGCCGGCGATCCGCGTCGGCGATCATCTGGTCACGACCGTGCTCGACCTCAGCCTCGCCCACTACGGCGTCGGGCGCGAGGGGCTGCCGGGCGAGTGGCCCGCTGGCTACGACGATCCGCAGCCCTGCACTCCCGCCTGGCAGGAGCCGATCACCGGCGTCGACGGCAAGCTGGTGGCGCGGGTGGCGCGCGAGTTCGCCCGCAACGCGGAGGTCACCGAGGGCCGTTCGATGATCGCGATGGGCGCCGGCACCAACCACTGGTTTCACTCCGACCAGGTCTACCGCACCTTCCTGGCGCTGGTCCAGCTCTGCGGCTGCGAGGGCGTCAATGGCGGCGGCTGGGCCCACTACGTCGGCCAGGAGAAGGTCCGCCCGCTGGCCGGCTGGCAGACGCTCGCCTTCGCTCTCGACTGGACCCGCCCGCCGCGCCACCAGTCGGGGACGCCGTTCTTCTACCTCGCCACCGACCAGTGGCGCTACGAGCGCCAGCGCCCCGAGGACCTCGCCTCGCCGCTGGGCCGCGGCCTGTTCGAGGGCCGCCACGTCGCCGACGTCAACGCGCTCGGCGCCCGGCTCGGCTGGCTGCCCTCCTACCCGAGCTTCGACCGCAACCCGCTGGAGATCGCCGAGCAGGCCGAGCGAGCAGGCCTCGAGCCGTCCGCCTACGTGGTCCGCGAGCTGCGCGAGGGGCGGCTGCGCTTCGCCTGCGAGGACCCCGACGCGCCCGCCAACCAGCCCAAGGTGATGACCGTCTGGCGCGCCAACCTGCTCGGCTCCTCGGGCAAGGGCCACGAGTACTTCCTCAAGCACCTGCTGGGCACTACCGACAACGCAGTTCGCGCCGAGGAGTCCCCGCCGGAGCTGCGTCCTAAGGATGTCGCCTGGCGCGAGGAGGCGCCGGAGGGCAAGCTCGACCTGCTGAGCACGATCGATTTCCGGATGACGAGCAACGCTCTCTTCTCCGACGTCGTCCTGCCGGCCGCCACCTGGTACGAGAAGGTCGACCTCTCGAGCACCGACCTGCACCCCTTCGTCCACACCTTCAACCAGGCGGTGCCGCCGCCCTGGGAGTCGAAGACCGACTGGGATGCCTTCCGGCGCATCGCCGAGCGCTTCTCAGAGCTGGCCGAGACGTACCTCGGCGTCCGCCGCGACCTGGTCGCGGCGCCGCTGCTGCACGACACGCCGGACGAGATCTCCCAGCCCCTGGGCGAGGTCCGCGACTGGCGCGCGGGGGAGTGCGAGCCCGAACCGGGCCGCACGATGCCGAAATTGATCGTCGTCGAGCGCGACTACCCGCGGGTGGCCGAGAAGTGGAAGGCGTTGGGGCCGCTGGTCGAGGAGCAGGGCACGGCGGTCAAGGGGGCGAGCTGGGTCGCCGACGAGGAGGTCGTCGAGCTCCGCGCCCGCAACGGCACCGTTCGCGGCGGCGTCGCCGACGGGCGCCCTTCGCTGGAGCGGGTCGAGCACGCCTGCGAGGCGATCCTCGCCCTCTCGGGGACGACCAACGGCCGCCTCGCGGTCGAGGGCTTCCGCTCGCTCGAGCACACCACCGGGGTCGACCTCGCCGACCTCGCCGGCTCCCGCGCGGGCGACCGCATCGAGCTGGCCGACGCGCGGGTGCAGCCGCGCACCGTGATCACCTCGCCGGAGTGGTCGGGGATCGAGGCGCACGGGCGCCGCTACGCGCCGTTCACGATGAACGTCGAGCGCGAGAAGCCCTGGCACACGCTCTCGGGCCGGATGCACCTCTATCTCGACCACGCCTGGATGCTCGAGCTGGGCGAAGGGCTGCCGGTCTACCGGCCACCGCTTGCCCACCGGGCGATCTTCGGCGATCAGCGCGAGGGGGGAGGCTCGGAGCGACGCGAGCTGACCCTGCGCTACCTGACCCCGCACTCGAAGTGGTCGATTCACTCCGAGTACCAGGACAACCTGCACATGCTGACCCTCTTCCGCGGCGGCGGCATGCTGTGGATCAGCCGCGAGGACGCCAAGGCGCTCGAGATCCACGACAACGACTGGGTAGAGGCCTATAACCGCAACGGCGTCGTCTCCTGCCGGGCAACGGTCTCCCACCGCATCCCCGAGGGGACCTGTCTGATGTACCACGCCAAGGACCGCCACCTGAACGTGCCGCTGACCGAACTGGAAGGCAAGCGCGGTGGCACCGACAACTCGCTGACCCGGATCGTGATGAAGCCGACCCACTTCATCGGCGGCTACGCCCAGCTCAGCTTCGGCTTCAACTACTACGGTCCGACCGGCTCCCAGCGCGACGAGGTCACGGTGCTGCGAAAGCGCGAGGCGGAGGTGGTCTTCGAGTGAAGATCAAGGCGCAGGTCGGGATGGTGATGAACCTCGACAAGTGCATCGGCTGCCACACCTGCTCGGTCACCTGCAAGCAGGTCTGGACCAACCGGCCCGGCGCCGAGTACATGTGGTTCAACGACGTCGAGACCAAGCCCGGCATCGGCTACCCCAAGCGCTGGGAGGACCAGGAGAAATGGAAGGGCGGCTGGGAGCTGGACCGCAAGGGGCGGCTGCGGCTGAAGGCGGGGGGCAGGGTGAAGAAGCTGCTCTCGATCTTCTCCAACCCCGACCTGCCCGAGATCGACGACTACTACGAGCCCTGGACCTACGACTACGACAAGCTGATCACCGCGCCGCTGTCCGAGCACGACCCGGTGGCGCGCGCGCGTTCCCAGATCACCGGCAAGGAGCTGCGCGAGATCCGCTGGGGCCCGAACTGGGACGACAACCTCGCCGGGACGCCGGAGCGGATCCACCAGGACCCGCTGACCGAGGGGATCCAGGAGCAGGTCAAGGCGACCTACGAGCAGGCGTTCATGTTCTACCTGCCGCGGATCTGCGAGCACTGCCTGAACCCGTCGTGCGTGGCGTCGTGTCCCTCGGGGGCGATGTACAAGCGCGAGGAGGACGGAATCGTCCTCGTCGACCAGGCGAAGTGCCGCGGTTGGCGCTTCTGCGTCTCCGGCTGCCCCTACAAGAAGGTGTACTTCAACCACCAGACCGGCAAGGCGGAGAAGTGCACGCTGTGCTATCCGCGGATCGAGATAGGGCAACCGACGATCTGCTCGGAGACGTGCGTCGGGCGGATCCGTTACA
>DASSBJ010000067.1:0-16223 GCA_035698885.1 Solirubrobacterales bacterium | reverse complement strand
TCGGCGCCGGCGACGCGCTCGGCGAGCTGGAGCAGCGGCTGGGCTTTCCTTTGGTGGTGAAGCCAAGCCGGGGCGGGTCGGCGCTGGGGGTGAGGTTCGCCGCGGGGCCCGATGAGGTGCCCGAGGCGCTGGTCTCCGCGTTCAGCTACGACGAGCGCATCCTGCTCGAGCGTTTTGCCGACGGGCGCGAGCTGGCGGTCAGCGTGCTGGGAGGTGAGGCGCTGCCGGTGGTCGAGGCGATCCCGGCCGGCGGCGACCGCTACGACTTCGAGGCCCGCTACGAGATCGGCCGCACGACCTTCACCTGTCCCGCCGAGCTCGGGGAGGGCGAGGCGGAGGAAGTCACTGCAGTGGCGCTTGCCGCCTACAGCGCCCTCGGCTGCTCGGGCTTCTCCCGCGTCGACCTGATCCTCACCGGCGATGGTCCCGAGGTGCTGGAGGTGAACGCGATACCCGGCCTCACCGACACCAGCCTCCTCCCCCAGGCCGCCGAGGCGGGTGGGCTCTCGTTCGAGGAGCTGGTTGCGCGCATCCTCGAGCTGGCGCTGGAGCCGAGCGCGGCCTAACGCCGCGAAGGCACGTTAAGGAGCAGGGGGCTAGGAGTCCTCGCCCTGGGCGAAGTCCTCGGGGCTGACCTCGTCGAGGAACTCCTTGAAGCGGTCGACGACCTCCTCCGTGTCCTCGACCTCGTGCTCGAACTCGATCGCCGACTCCTCGATCACCTCCTCGGCCGCGAAGATCGGCGCCGAGACGCGGACCGCGAGGGCGAGGGCGTCGGACGGACGCGAGTCGATCTCCAGCTCCGAGCCGTCGATCGAGACGGTGATCGAGGCGTAGAACGTGTTGTCGCGCAGTTCGGTGACCGCCACCCGCTCGCACTTGGCGTCGAGCTGCTCGAGCACGTCGGAGAGCAGGTCGTGCGTCATCGGCCGCGGCGTCGAGGCCCCCTGCAGCTTCATCAGGATCGCCGCCGCCTCCGGATGCCCGATCCAGATCGGCAGGAACTGGTTGCCCTCAACCGTCTTCAACAAGACGATCGGCTGCTTGCCGACCATGTCGAAGCTGACCCCGTAAATTTGCATCTGCTGCAAGTGGGCGATCCTGGATTCGAACCAGGGACCTCGTCCTTATCAGAGACGCGCTCTAACCAACTGAGCTAATCGCCCGAGCTGCGGCCGATGATAGCGGCCAGCGCCAGAGCCTCGTCGAGGTCGGCGAGGCGGATCTCGACCGCCACCTCCGCCCCGCGCGGCCGCACTTTGACCTCGTGGCCGAGAACGGTCTCGAGCCTGTCGGCGGCCTCGCGCATCGCCGCGGCCTCCTCGGTGCTGAGCTTGCCGCTCGCCCGCTTGACGGTTTTTGGCTGGCTGGCCAGCTTAACCCTGTTCTCGGTCTCGCGCACCGACCAGCCACCGCGCGCCGCGTCGCGGGCGAGACGGCGTCGCCTGTCATTGCCGGGGACCCCCAGCAGGGCGCGCCCGTGGCCCTCGCTGAGCTCGCCCGACTCGAGCAGGTCGAGCGCCTCGTCCGGCAGGTCGAGCAGGCGGATCAGATTGGAGACGGCGGGGCGGCTGCGGCCGATGCGTCGCGCGAGATCCTCTTTGGAGAGGCCGAGGTCCTCGACCAGGGCGGCGCAGGCACGCGCCTCCTCGACCGGGTTGAGGTCCTCGCGGACCATGTTCTCGATCAGCGCCACCTGCAGCCGCTCGGCCTGCTCGGAGTCGCGCACCACCGCCGGCACCTTCTCCAGGCCGGCCTGCTGCGCGGCGCGCCAGCGGCGCTCGCCGGCGATCAGCTCGTAGCTGCCGTCGTGCAGGGGGCGGACCAGCAGCGGCTGCACGACGCCGCTGCTCTCGATCGAGGCGGCGAGGCCCGCCAGCGCATCGGGGTCGAACTTGGTGCGCGGCTGCTTCGGGTTCGGCTTGATCAGCGTGACCGGCAGCTCGCGCAGGTCGCCGATCTCGCCACTCGGCGCGCTCTCGGGCAGGATCGCCGCCAGGCCGCGGCCCATGCCGCGCTTGGCTTTGCCTTTCCCGGCTGCGCTAGCCACGCTTCGTCAGCTCTCTCGCCAGCGCCTGGTAGGCGTCGGCTCCGCGCGAAGCGGGGGCGTGCTCGGTGACGGGGATCCCGTAGCTCGGCGCCTCGGCGACCCTGACGCTGCGCGGTATGACGGTGTCGAAGACCATTTCGGGGAAATGCTCGCGCAGCTCCCGCTCGACGTCCTGGGCGAGGCGCGTGCGCTCGTCGTGCATGGTGATCAACAGACCCGACACGTTCAGCGCCGGGTTGAGCTCGCGGCGGATCATCCCCAGCGTGTCGAGGAACTGGATCAGCCCCTCCAGCGCCAGGTACTCCGCCTGCACGGGCACGATCACCCGGTCCGCCGCGACCAGGGCGTTGACGCTGACCGGGCCGAGCGAGGGCGGGCAGTCGAGCATCGTGAAGGCGAAGCGCTCGCGCACCGGGCCGAGCCGTTCGCGCAGCCGCGTCTCCGAGCCCTCCATCCGCGGCAGCTCGACCGCGGCCCCCGCCAGGTCGCGGTTGGCGGCGACGACCCAGAGGTTGTCGGGCCCCGCCGGCCGCGCCGCCTCGGCGACCGAGACGTCGCCGATCAGGCAGTCGTAGGACGACGGGTGCGCGTCGCGGTCGCCGCCGAGCGCGACCGTCGCGTTGCACTGGGGGTCGAGGTCGACCAGCAGGGTCTGGGAGCCTGCGGCGGCTACGCAGGCGGTCAGGTTCACCGCGGTGGTCGTCTTGCCGACGCCGCCCTTCTGGTTCGCCACTGCGTAGACAAGGCCCATGGATCCGCAGCCTATTGGGGTGGAGGTCGGGAGTGGGGTCGGGAAGTGCCTAACTTCGCTCGCTTCGCTCGCTCGTGAATTTACTGCCGCTTCGCGGCCCCGCATAGCCCGCCGGGGCGCCGCTTCGCGAGGCATCCCCGACCCCACTCCCGACCTCCTTCACGGGACGCCCGACTCCGCGAGATCGTCAGCCCTTGGGGCGCTTCTTGGCCATCCCCGGTCGGCGAGGAAGGCCGGCGGGGGTTGGGCCCAGCTTGCGGATGACGTGGAGGTGGCGGTGCTTGCTGCCGGCCCGGTCGCCCACGTCGAGGATTTGCTCTGGGTGCATGGCGAGTTGCTCGGAAGCTCGCGCCAGCTGCTGCTCCTCGTCGGGGTCGCGTTTGCCCTTCCAGGCGACGAGGACGCCGCCGTCGCGGAGCAGGGGGGACGCCAGCTCGGCGAGGGTTGAGAGGCGGCCTACGGCTCGGGCGGTGACTGCTTCGTAGGACTCGCGGAGCTCGCCGGCCGCCAGCTCCTCGGAGCGGGCGTTGCGGACGGTGGCGTTGGAGATCTCGGCGGCTTCGATCGCTCGCTGGATGAAATCGCACTTGCGCCCCACCGACTCGATCGGGTCGACCTGGGCCGCGGGCAGCGCGACCGCCAGCACCAACCCCGGAAACCCAGCTCCAGAGCCAATATCCGCAATCCGCCGAGCCTTTCGAAGCCCCTCCACCTCGAGCCCGGTGAGGCTGTCCCGCACATGCACCCGCCAAGCCCGATCGGGATCCGTCACGGAGCTGACCGACGCCCGCTCTCCCTCCAAAAGCTCAAGGACGCGCGTAATCGTCGCCCTCTGCCGCCGGTCAAGCGGGGGTCCCGGTAGGGGCGGAACGTCTTGTACTTTTTCGTCGTCAGCCATAGGGCGCCAGCTGCAAACCGCGTCTTCGAAAAAGTTAAGTGGAGCCCCTACCGGGACCCCCGCCCCTACTCCGAAACAAGCGGGGCGACGACCACGCAACGCCGTGGCTCGTCCCCTTCGCTGAAGGTCTCGATCCCCGAGCGCTCCTTGAGGTGTTCGTGGACGACACGCCGTTCCTGGGCGCTCATCGGGTCCATCTCGACGCTGACGTTGCGGTCGAGCGCCTGCTCGGCGGCGCGGTCGGCCCGCGCCGTCAGCACCTCCCTGCGCCGCTCGCGGTAGCCGGCGGCGTCGAGGATCACCCGCTTGCGGTCGCGCAGGCCGCGGAAGGCGGCCTGGAAGCAGAGCAGCTGCAGCGCGTCGATCGTCTGCCCGCGTTTGCCGATCAGCAGGCCGAAGTCCTCGTCGCCGACCACCTCGGCCTCGATCCGCTCGTCGTCCTCGCGGATCTCAACCTCGCCTTCAAGGTCAAGCTCGTCGAGAACCCCCTCGATCAGCTCCCGGACCCGCTCGGCGGGCGCCTCTGGCCAAGTCGTCTCTCCGCTCACGGCTCCCACCCTACCTTCGGCGCTTCTTCTTCTTCGGCGGCGGAGGAGGTGGCTTCGCGGCCGCCGCCTGGGCGGGCGTGGGCACCTGCGGCGCCGGGATGAAGCGTTTCAGCGCGTACTGCTGGCCGATCGTCCAGAAGTTCGTCGTGATCCAGTAGAGGACGAGGCCCGCCGGGAAGCTGATGATGAAGGGGACGAAGACGAACGGAAGGACGAACATCATCGTCCGCTGGCTCTTGTCGGCGGTGACGGCCATCACCATGCCGGAGACCAGCTGCGTGCCGACGTAGAGGACCAGCAGGGCGATCAGTTCGCCGCTCGTCGCCTTGGCGGTCAGGTCGTGGATGAAGAGGAAGGACGCTTCGCTGCCGCAATGCCCCGCTTCGCAGCCGATGTCGGCCGGGAGCTCGTTGCGCAGCACGTGGAAGAGCGTGATGAAGACCGGCAGCTGCGCGATCAGCGGAATGCAGGAGGCGAACGGGTTGACTTTGTTCTCTTTGTAGAACGCCATCATCTCCTGCTGCATGCGCTGCTGGTCGTTCTTGTACTTCTCTTTGATCTCTTTCAGCTGCGGCTGCAGCGCCTGCAGCGCCCGCATCCCTTTCAGCGATTTGTAGGTCAGCGGGATCAGGATCGCCCGCGTGCAGATCGTCAGGGCGATGATCGACATGCCCCAGCTGAGGCCCGCGTCGTCGTGGAAGAACTTGAGCACGCCGTTGGCGATGTCGACCAGCGGCTGCAGGATGTCTGCGGCCGGGATCACGTGCGCGCTCCGTGGTGGCGGTGGTACTCGCTCGGGTCGACCGGCCCGACCCGCAGCGTGAAGCGCTCCGGGACCGGGTCGAAGCCGCCGTGACTGAACGGGTTGCAGCGCACGATGCGCCAGGCGGCGAGGAGGGCGCCGCGCAGGCCGAAGCGGCGGATCGACTGCGTCGCGTAGGCCGAGCAGGTCGGCTCGTAGCGGCAGCGGCGCGGCAGCGCGGGCGAGACCCAGCGCCGGTAGACGGCGATCGGCGCGAGCAGGGCGCGTTTCACGTGGAACGCTCCCCGGGCAGGGTGTGCGCGAGCGCCTCTTCGAGGCTCGCACGCACTCCGCCAAGCCCCTCGCGCTCGATCAGGTCGCCGATTTCGGGCCGCGCCACGGCGACGAAGTCGTGGCTCTCCGGCAGGCGCTCGGAGAGCTCCCAGAACGCTTCGCGCAGCGTCCGCTTCACCTTGTTGCGATCGACGGCGCCGCCGACCTTGCGGCTCACCGAGACGCCGAGACGGGTGTCAGCGGTCTCCTCGTTCTTGCGGGGGAAGCTGTAGAGCACGAGATAGCGGGTGGCGTGCGAGGCGCCGTCGCGGTAGACGCGGTCGAACTCGCCGCTGCGCGAGAGGCGGCGTCGCTTCGGCATCCCTACGGAGTCAGCCGCTTCCGGCCTTTGCGGCGCCGACGCTTGAGGATCGCGCGTCCGCCGCGCGTCCGCATTCGCGCCCGGAAGCCGTGCGTCTTTGCCCGCTTTCGCCTCTTCGGCTGGTAGGTGCGCTTCATTGGCCGTCGCAGTATACGGACGTGACGCTGCATCGGCCCTCGGGCCCGGAATCATTTCTGCGGCATTTGCGGCACCCCCGGAATCGAGCTCGACGACCGCCGCTATCGTCGCTCGGCGGTGCCCGCGGACTCGGCTGAACAGAACCTCGACGAGCTTTGGGACGCGGTGCGCGCCCAGCTGCGCAAGGCCGTGCCCCGCTCGACCTTCGAGATCTGGCTCGAGCCGCTGCGCCCGGTCGGCGCACAGGGCGCGACGCTCTACCTGACCGCGCCGGAGGGGATCCAGACCTGGGTCGACCGGCGCTACCGGCCGCTGCTCCGCGAAGCGCTCGCGGCCGCCGGCAGCTCGTTCGACGAGATCGCCTTCGCGGCGCCGGGCGCCGCTGCGATCGCCGGGCCGCGCGCCGCGGCGGCGGTCGAGCTGAACCCGAACTACACCTTCGAGCGCTTCGTCATCGGCGAGGGCAACCGGGTCGCCCATGCGGCCGCCCTGGCCGTCGCCGAGACGCCGTCGGAGGCCTACAACCCGTTGTTCCTGCACGGCCCGCCGGGGCTCGGGAAGACCCACCTGCTGGGCGCGATCGCCAACTACCTGCGGGCCAATGCCCCCGGCCTCAGCGTCCGCTACACGACCGCCGAGGGCTTCACCAACGAGTTCGTCGGCGCGCTGCGCTCGAGCGGCGCCGAGGAGTTCAAGAACCGCTACCGCGACCTCGACGTCCTCCTGGTCGACGACGTGCAGTTCCTGCAGGGCAAGCAGCACACCGAAGAGGAGTTCTTCCACACCTTCAACGCCCTCTACGAGGGCGGCAGCCAGCTCGTCCTCTCCGCCGACCGCCTGCCCAGCGAGCTCTCGACGCTCGAGACGCGCCTGCGCGACCGCTTCGAGTGGGGGTTGACGATCCCGGTCGAGGCGCCCGACCTCGCCACCCGCCTCACGGTCCTGCAGCGGCTCGCCCGCGAGGCCGGCCTGGACAGCGACGACCACGGCGCCCTGGGCGAGCTGGCGCGGCGCATCGACGCCAACGTGCGCCGTCTGCACGGGGCCCTGACCAAGGTCATCGCCCACGCCTCGCTGACCGCTAAACCGCTCAGCCCCGAGCTGATCGCCGAGCTGATCCCCCACCGCGCCCAGCAGAGCGAGCCGAGCGCGGTCGAGCAGATCCAGCAGCGGGTCTCCGCCGCCTTCGGAATCTCCCGCGCCGAGCTCGTCGGCAGCAGCCGCGCCGCCACCCCGCTGCGCGCCCGCCAGGTCGCGATGCTCCTGACCCGCGAGGCGACCGATCTCTCGCTGCCCCAGATCGGCCGGCTCTACGGCGGCCGCGATCACTCGACCGTGCTCAATTCCCTGCGCCGCGTGGAAACGAGCCTCGGCGAGGACGGCGAGCTCGCCCGCCGGGTCGCCGAGCTGCGCTCCGCTATCCACAGCGCGCCCCGCGAAACGTCATGACCGCCGACGCCGCTGCAAGAATCAACCTTTTCCCCAAGCCCCTCCACAGGCTCGGAACCGCGTAGCCATGCAGAAATCCGCCGGTTCTGACAGTTTCCACAAGAACTAACCCAACTCAAGAGGACATCAGTCATTTGAAGCTGACCATCAAACGAACCGAGCTCGTCGCCAAACTCTCGGTTGTCTCCCGCGCCGTCTCGACCCGCGCGGCGACCCAGGCCCTGTCGGGGATCCTTCTGAGCGCCGCGGACAGCGGCGTCGCGCTCACCGCCACCGACGGGGAGATGGGCCTGCGCACCGAGATGGAGGCCGGGGTCGACGGCGCCGGCGCCGCGCTGCTGCCGGGCCGCCTGATCGCCGAGCTCGCGCGCTCGCTCGGCGATGAGAAGGTCGAGATCGAGCTGCGCGACTCCGAGCGCGACGTCGAGATCCGCAGCGGCGGCTCCAGCTTCCACCTGCGCACGCTGCCGGCCGAGGACTTCCCCCATCTGCCCGAGGAGGGCGAGGAGCCGCTGAAGATTCCGGCGCCGGCGCTGGCCGAGACGGTCGACCTCGTCGCCCGCGCGGCCTCCCGGGACGACATGCGGCCGGTGCTCACCGGCGTGCTCGTCAGCGCCTCCGGCCAGGAGATGACGATGGTCGCCACCGACTCCTACCGGCTGGCCGTCAAGCGCACCGAGCTGGAGAGCCCGATCGGCGGCGAGCTCGAGGCCAACATCCCGGCCAAGGCCCTGCGCGAGCTCGGCCGGCTGGTCGGCGCCGGCGAGGTCGAGCAGGTCGCGGTCAGCCTGCTCTCCAACCAGGCGCTGTTCCGGGCAGGGGCGGTCCTCCTCAACACGAGGCTGATCGACGGCCAGTTCCCCAACTTTCGACAGCTCCTTCCGGAGTCCTACGAGCACGACGTGCGCCTGCCACGGGCTGAATTCCTCGACGTCGCCCGCCGCGTCAGCCAGCTGGCGCAGCGCAACGCGCCGCTGCGCCTCGCCTTCTCGCAGGGGGAGCTCAAGGTCTCCGCCTCGACGCCGGACGTCGGCGACGCGGAGGAGACGATGCCGGCGGCGTTCGAGGGCGAGCCGCTGGAGATCGGCTTCAACCCCGAGTTCCTGCGCGACGGGATCGAGAGCGTCGGCGGCGACGAGGTGATGCTGCGGCTGATCTCGCCGCTGCGTCCGGGGCTGCTGCAGCCGGTCGACAACGAAGACTTCCGCTACCTCGTGATGCCGATCCGCCTCAACGTCTAGGACGGCCGGTGCTGGTCGCCGCCGTCGAAGCGAGGCCACTGCGCAGCCTCGACGGGGTGCGGGTCGAGCTCGCCGACGGGGTCGTCAGCCTGATCGGCCCCAACGGCGCCGGCAAGACCAACCTGCTCGAGGCGCTCTACTTCGCCCTCACCGGGCGCTCCTTCCGCACCGCCGACCGGCGGGAGCTGATCCCGTTCGGCGGCCAGTTCGCCCGCGCCGAGGCCCTGGTCCGCGACGAGGACGGCGTCGAGCATCGTCTGCTCGCCTCGGTCAGCCGCGGAGAAGGACGCCGGCACCTGCTCGACGGCAACCCGGCCGAGCCGGCGGAGATCGCTCGCCACCGTCCGCCGGTCGCGGTCTTCTCACCCGACCGGCTGGTGCTGATCAAGGGCCCGCCGGGTGAGCGCCGCGCCCACCTCGACCGCTATGTCGCCGCCCGCTGGCCGTCGCGGGGCCAGCTGCGCCAGCGTTACGGCCAGGTTCTCGCCCAGCGCAACGCCCTGCTGGCAAGCCTGGCCGGCGGCCAGGGGGGCGGCGACCTCGGCGTCTGGGACCGGGGCCTGGCGGAAGCCGCCGCCGCGCTCGTCGCGGCCCGGGACGACGCGGTCGGCGAGTTGAGGGCGCCGTTCGCCGCGGCCGCGGAGGACCTCGGCCTGCCGGGAGGCGCCTCGCTCGAGTACGCGCCTCGGGCGGCCGGCTCCACCGAGCAGATCCGCGCCGGCCTGGCCGAGCGCCGCGAAGCCGATCTGCGCCTCGGCCGCACCTCGTGGGGCCCGCACCTGGACGAGCTGAAGATCCAGCTCGCCGACAAGTCGTTGCGACGATACGGGTCGCAGGGACAGCAGCGCACCGCCCTGCTTGCCCTGCTGTTCGCCGAGCGCGAGGCGCTGATGGCGGCCCGCCGCGTCGCTCCGCTGCTGCTGCTCGACGACGTGATGAGCGAGCTCGACCCACAGCGACGCGAGCGCCTGGTCGAGCGTCTCGGCGGCCGGGGTCAGGTCCTGATCACCGCCGCGGCCGACGAGTCGGTCCCGGCGGCGGCGCGTAGCCGGGTGGTCCGCATGCCGCTCGGGATCGTCAGATCGGCGGCCGCGTGAGCCGCCGCTCCGCCCCCCGGCCGGCCGCGGGCGCTTTCCGGTCCGCACTCGGCCGCGCCGCCCCGCGGACCGGCCTGGCGGCGGTGCAGTCGGTCTGGTCGGAGGTGGTCGGCGAGCCGGTCGCGGCGGTCGCGCGACCGGTCTCCGAACGCGCCGGAGAGGTCACCGTCGCCTGCGCCGACGCGGTCTGGGCGGAGGAGCTCGACCTGATGCAGGCGCGCCTCCTCGACGGCCTGCGGACGCGCCTCGGCGAGAGCGCCCCGAAGGCGCTGCGATTCCGTGTGGGGGATGACTGACGGCTGTTACGTTTTAGCGTGATTTGCAGGCCTTTCTTTACCGACTGGCACGGATTCCAGAGGCCCGAACTGGTATCCTTATGTCAACTCGATCGATTGCCCCGACCGGGGCGCCGAGGGCGCCCGGCGGTCGGGGTTTTCTTTGACATGCGGAAGGGACCAGTTGGCTGACGAGAAGAAGAGCGGCGGATCGAAGCAGGCGAAAGAGGAAGGCTCCTACGGCGCTCAGGACATCACCGTCCTCGAGGGCCTGGAAGCGGTTCGCAAGCGCCCTGGCATGTACATCGGCTCGACCGGGCCGCGCGGACTTCATCACCTGGTCTACGAGGTGGTCGACAACTCGGTCGACGAGGCGCTGGCCGGTCATTGCGACGAAGTCCGGGTGGTCCTGCACCCGGACGACAGCTGCACCGTCACCGACAACGGCCGCGGCATTCCGGTGGGGACGATGGAGAAGGAGGGCCGGCCGGCGGCCGAGGTCGTCCTCACCGTCCTCCATGCCGGCGGCAAGTTCGGCGACGGCGGCGGCTACAAGGTCTCCGGCGGCCTGCACGGCGTCGGCGTCTCCGTCGTCAACGCGTTGTCGGAGCGCCTGCAGCTCGAAATCCAAACCGACGGCCACGTCTGGACGCAGGCCTACGAGCGCGGCAAACCGCAGGCCGACCTCGCCAAGGGCGCGGCCAGCAAGGACCACGGCACGACGATCACCTTCCAGCCCGACCCCGAGATCTTCGACGAGGTCGAGTTCGATTTCCAGACCCTGGCCGAGCGGCTGCGCGAGACTGCCTTCCTGACCCGCGGCCTGAAGATCGAGCTGATCGACGAGCGCGGCCAGACCAACAGCGTCAGCTTCCAGTACGAGGGGGGGATCGAGGACTTCGTCCGCCACCTGAACGAGAACAAGGACACGCTGCACAAGAAGACGATCTTCTTCGAGGGCGACGAGGAGGAGGGCCAGGTCGAGGTCGCGATGCAGTGGAACAACTCCTACCAGGAGTCGATCTTCAGCTTCGCCAACAACATCAATACCCACGAGGGCGGCTCGCACCTCTCCGGCTTCCGCGCCGCGCTGACGCGGACGCTCAACGCCTATGCCCGCAGCAAAGGCATCCTCAAAGAGAAAGACGACAATCTCGGCGGCGAGGACGTGCGCGAGGGCCTGACCGCGGTGATCTCGGTCAAGCTGCACGACCCGCAGTTCGAGGGGCAGACGAAGACCAAACTCGGCAACCCGCCGATCCGCGGCCTGGTCGAGGAGACGGTCAACCGCAAGCTGGCCGAGTTCCTCGAGGAGAGCCCGGGCGACGCGCGGCGCATCATCACCAAGGCGATCGACGCGTCGCGGGCCCGCGACGCGGCGCGCAAAGCGCGCGACCTGACGCGCCGCAAGTCGGCGCTGGAGAACTCGACCCTGCCGGGCAAGCTCGCCGACTGCACGGTCAAGGACCCCCGCGACGCCGAGCTGTTCGTGGTCGAGGGCGACTCCGCCGGCGGCTCGGCCAAGCAGGCGCGCGACCGCTCGACCCAGGCGGTGCTGCCGCTGCGCGGCAAGATCATCAACGTCGAGAAGAGCCGCATCGACAAGGTGCTCGCCAACAACGAGGTGCAGGCGCTGATCACGGCGATCGGCACCGGGGTGCACGAAGAGTTCAACCTCGAGGACGCCAGGTACCACAAAATCGTCATGGCGACGGACGCCGACGTCGACGGCGCGCACATCCGCACGCTCGTCCTCACCTTCCTCTACCGGCAGATGCCCGAGCTGATCGACGCAGGCTACGTCTACATCGCCAAACCGCCGCTCTACCGGGTCAAGCAGGGCAACCAGGAGACCTACCTGGAGCGCGAGCCGGAACTCGAGGAGCTGCTGCTGCGCGACAAGCTCGAGGAGATCGAGGTCGCCGACGTCAACGGCAGGACGGCGAAGCTGAGCAAGAGCCGCTGGCAGAGCTATGTGCGGCGGGCGAAAGAGTACGAGGGGTGGGGCTCCTCGCTGCAGGCGGAGTTCGGCCACGAGACGGTGCGCTTCCTCGAGGAGTCGAGCCTGCTCGACGAAGAGGCCGCGACCCTCGCCTCGGCGCGCAAGGTGCTCGGCGGCAAACAGGACGAGAGCGAGCCTTATGAGACCGAGCTGGTCGAGGACTCCGACGAAGGCCTGGTGGTCAAGGCGCTCGAACGCAGGAGCGGCCTGGCCCGCACCCACCGCCTGCCGCGCGGGCTGTTCGAGCATCACGACTACCGCAAATTCACCGAAGTCCACGCCGCGCTGCTGAAGCAGGTCGGCCGGCCGCCGTTCGAGGTGCGCTACGCCGGCCGGACGAAAGAGGCGCTCTCCTTCCAGGCGCTGCGTCCGGCGGTGCTCGAGCTGGCCCGCCACGGAGTTCAGCTGACCCGCTTCAAGGGCCTGGGCGAGATGAACGCCGATCAGCTGCGGGAGACGACGATGGACCCGGCGACGCGCACGCTGGCCCGGGTGACGCTCGACGACGCCACCGCCGCCGACCAGATCTTCTCGATGCTGATGGGCGACCAGGTGGGCCCGAGGCGCGACTTCATCGAGAGCAATGCAAAGGACGTGAAGTTCCTCGATGTCTAAGAGAGGCGGTCGCTAGATGGCGTTGGAGGCCCTGACGGGCAGGATCGAGGAGCGCGAGCTCGAGAAGGAGATGCGCTCGTCCTACCTCGATTACGCGATGAGCGTGATCGTCGGCCGGGCGCTGCCGGACGTGCGCGACGGGCTCAAGCCGGTCCACCGCCGCGTGCTCTACGCGATGCACGACATCGGCCTGCAGCCGACGCGCGCCTACCGCAAGTGCGCCTTCATCGTCGGCGAGGTGATGGGCAAGTACCACCCGCACGGCGACTCGGCGATCTACGACACGCTGGTCCGCATGGCGCAGGAGTTCTCCCTGCGCTACACGCTGGTCGACGGCCAGGGCAACTTCGGCTCGATCGACGACGATCCGGCTGCCGCGATGAGGTACACCGAGGCGCGCCTCGGGCGGCTTGCTACGGAGCTGCTGCGGGACATCGACGCGGACACGGTCGACTTCGCCGCCAACTACGACGAATCGACGCAGGAGCCGGCGATCCTGCCTTCGCGCTTCCCGAACCTGCTGGTCAACGGCTCGTCGGGGATCGCGGTGGGGATGGCGACCAACATCCCGCCGCACAACCTGCGCGAGGCCTCGGCCGCGGTCGCCGCCTACATCGACGATCCGGGCATCGACCTGGCCGGGCTGATGGAGCACGTCAAGGGGCCCGACTTCCCCGGCGGCGGGATCATGAGCATGGAGGGGATCCGCGACGCCTACGCCTCCGGTCGCGGCACGGTCAAGGTGCGCGCCCGCGCCCACGTCGAGCCGCTGAAGGGCGGCAAGGACGCGATCGTCGTCACCGAGCTGCCGTTCACCGTCAAGAAGGGCGGCGACAACGGCCTGATCGCGAAGATCGCCGACCTCGTCCGCGACAAGAAACTCGAGGGGATCTCAGACCTGCGCGACGAGTCCGACCGCTCCGGGATGCGGCTGGTGATCGAGCTCAAACGCGGCGGCCAGCCGGCGAAAGTCGTGCTCAACAACCTCTACAAGAAAACCGCGATGCAGACCAGCTTCGGGATCAACATGGTCGCGCTGGTCGACGGGGTGCCGCGCACGCTGAGCCTGCTCGAGCTGGTCAAGTACTACGTCGAGCACCAGCGCGAGGTCGTCACCCGGCGCACCCAGTACGAACTGCGCCGCGCCGAGGCCCGCGCCCACATCCTCGAGGGCCTGCTGATCGCGCTCGACAACCTCGACGCGGTGATCAAACTGATTCGCGGCTCGAAGGACCCCGACGCGGCGCGCGATGGCCTGATCTCGCAGTTCGAGCTCTCGCGCGAGCAGGCGCAGGCGATCCTCGACATGCGCCTGCAGCGGCTGACCGCGCTGGAGTCCGACAAGGTCCGCGCCGAGCACGCCGACCTGCTCGAGCGGATCGGCGAGCTGCGTACGATCCTCGGCGACGAGGCCCGGGTGCTCGGCCTGGTCAAGGAGGAGCTGAGCGAGATCGTCGGCTCCTACGGCGACGAGCGGCGCACCGAAATCGCCCACTTCGAGGGCGACGTCGGGATCGAGGACATGATCGCCGACCAGCAGATGGTGATCTCGCTGACCGCCTCCGGCTACGTCAAGCGGCTGCCGCTCGCGACCTACCGCCAGCAGCGCCGCGGCGGCGTCGGCGTGATGGGGATGAACCTCAAAGAGGACGACTACATCGCCCACCTGCACATCTGCTCGACCCACGACTACCTGCTCTTCTTCACCAACCAGGGCAAGGTCTACCGGCTCAAGGTCTACGAGCTGCCCGAGGGCTCGCGCACGGCGAAAGGCAGCTCGCTGAACAACCTGCTGCCGCTGCGCGAAGGCGAGCGGGTGATGGCGGTGATCCCGACCCGCGACTTCAAGGAGAACAGGTACCTCGCCTTCGCCACGGCGAAGGGGCAGATCAAGAAGACCGAGTTCCTCGACTACAACACGCCGATCCGCGCCGACGGGATCATCGCGATCAAGATCCGCGAGGGAGACGAGCTGGTCGGCGTGCGGCTGACCTCGGGCGAGGACGACCTGCTGATGGTCTCGAAGTCCGGACATGCGGTGCGCTTCTCGGAGAGCGCCGCACGGCCGATGGGCCGGGTCGCCTCCGGGGTCAAGGGGATGAACGTCGCCGGCAAGATCGACGGCAAAGAGAACCGAGTGCTGGCGATGGACGTCGCCCGCGACGACACCGAGCTTTTCGTCGTCACCGAGAACGGCTACGGGAAGCGCACCTCGATCGCCGACTATCCGGTCAAGGGGCGCGGCGGCAAAGGGGTGCTGACGGCGAAGCTGACCGAGAAGAAGGGCGGGCTCGCCGGCGCGATGGTCGTCCGCGAGCACCAGGACCTGCTCTTCATCTCCCACCTGGGCATGGTGCAGCGCACCGAAGCAGGAGGCATCTCGCTGATGGGCCGGGCCACCCAGGGCGTCCGCGTGATGAACATGCGCGAGGACGACCGCGTCAGCGCGGTGGCTCTGGTCGTCGAGTCGGAGGAGTCGGCGCCGGTCGAGGACGAGCCGCAGCAGGACGAGCTGGCCTAAGCGGCCACCGGTAAATATTGCTGCCAGGCTGGCGGGATGTTCGGGCTGGCCACCTGGATGAAGATGCTCGGGCCGGGCGCCTTCGGCGCCTTCTTCGGGTGCATCTCGATCTCGCGCGGCAGGCGGTTGCCCTTGCGGCGGTTGCAGCTCGCGCAGGCGGCGACGATGTTCTCCCAGACCGACTTGCCGCCGCGGCTGCGGGGGATCACGTGGTCGACGGTGAGACCGGACTTGGTCGAGCCGCAGTACTGGCAGGTCCAGGAGTCGCGGGCGAGCACGGCGCGCCTGGTGATCTTGCGCCGGTGCGCCTCGCGCGGCACCTTCACGTAGCTGACCAGGCGGATCACGTCGGGCCGCTCGATCGTCATGTGCTCGGAGTGGATCGCCCCCGCGCGGCGCTCCAGCAGCTCGGCCTTCTGCTTCAAGAGCAGCACAGCCGCGCGTCTCAACGTGCAGACGTTGATCGGCTCATACGTCGCGTTCAGTACGAGCACACGTGCCATCTCGCTCGGGAATTCTACGCAGCCCGCTTACCCGATCGGGTAGGAGCCGAGGATCCTCACGTTCTCGGCCTTAGCCCGCAGCGCCTCCAGCGCCTCGGCGACGGGCTCGTCGGCGACGCCGCCTTCGAGGTCGCAGAAGAACATGTAGCGGCCGAGCCCGCGCCGCAGCGGTCGCGACTCGATGCGACTGAGGTTGACGTCGCGGCTGGAGAACTCGCGCAGCGCGTCGACCAGGGCGCCGGGGTGGTCGGCGCCGAGCTCGGAGAAGACCAGCGAGGTGCGGTGCGGGCCGCCTGCGCTCGGCGCCGTCCCGGCCGGGGCGATCCAGACGAAGCGGGTGACGTTGTCCTGCTCGTCCTCGATCCCCTCGCGCAGCAGGACGCAACCGTAGAGCTCCGCCGCGGCGCGCGCGCCGATCGCCGCCCAGGGCCGCACCGACTCGCCGACCATCCGCACGGCCTCCGCCGTGCTGCTGACGCTGCGCCGTTCGACCGCCGGCAGGTTGTCGCGCAGGAAGCCGGCGCACTGGGCGAGCGGCTGGGGATGCGAGAGCACCGCCGCGACGTCCTCCAGGCCGACCCCCTCGCGGGCGATCAGGTGGGCGTGGACGCGAAAGTCGTGCTCGCCGACGATCGTCACGTCCTCGGTCTCGAAGGCGAGCGTGTCGAGCGTGCTGCGCACCGACCCCTCGATCGAGTTCTCGAACGGCACAAACGCCCGCTCGCTCTCACCCCGCTC
>DASSBJ010000066.1:0-9472 GCA_035698885.1 Solirubrobacterales bacterium | reverse complement strand
ATGCCGGAGGAGGGACTCGAACCCCCGACACGCGGATTATGATTCCGCTGCTCTAACCAGCTGAGCTACTCCGGCGGGGCGGGGATTATCTCAATACGCTTCGCTCGATGGCTGGAGACGGAGGGTCGGGATTGCGATCGTTGGAGCCGGCGGGGTCGGTGGCCGAACGGCTGCGCATCCAGGCGGTCTACTGCGAGCGCATCGGGTCGCCGCTCTACGCCGGGTTGCTGGAGCGCGCGGCGGCGGACTTCGAGGCCGGCGGGCCGCTGGCCGACGTGCTCAGGGGCCACGAGGACGACCCCGCCGATTCGATGCTCGCGCTGCGGCTGATGGGCGCGGTGAACCGGCTCGTTCTGCGGGGCGTGGAGCCGGCGCTCGGCGAGCTCTACGCGGCCGGGGAACGCGATCCCGAGGCCGAGTGGGCAGAGTTCCGGGCAGTCGTGGAGGGCAACGCCGCGCAGCTGCGCGAGCTGATCGAGCGGCCGGTCCAGACCAACGAGGTCGGTCGCTGCGCGGCGCTGCTGCCGGGCTTTCTCGCCGTCGCCACGGCGACCGGCTTGCCGCTGCGACTGCTCGAGGTGGGGGCGAGCGCCGGGCTCAACCTGCGCTGGGACTCCTACCGCTACAGGGCCGGCGACTTCGCCTGGGGACCGGGCGACTCGCCGGTGACGCTGGATTTCGAGCTCGCGGGGGAGATCCGCCCGGACCCGCCCGCCGCGGTCGAGGTCGCCGAGCGCCGCGGCTGCGACGCCGCGCCGGTCGATCCGGCGACGACGGAGGGACGGGAGACCCTGCTCGCCTACGTCTGGCCGGACCAGCGGGCGCGGCTCGAGCGGCTGCGCGCGGCACTCGAGCTGGCGGCAGGCCTGCCGGTCGCGGTCGACCGCGAGAGTGCAGCGGCCTGGGTCGAGCGGCAGCTCGCCGAGCCCGCCGCAGGGCGCGCGACGGTCGTCTTCCACTCGATCGTCTTCCAGTACCTCAGCGAGGCGGAGCGCGCCGCGCTCGAGTCCCACCTGCGCCAGGCCGCCGCGCGGGCGACCGCCGACGCGCCGCTCGCCTGGCTGCGCATGGAGCCCGCCGACGAGCTGGCGGAGGTTCGGCTGACGGTCTGGCCGGGGGTCGAGGAGCGCCGGCTCTGCCGGGCCGGCTACCACGGCAGCCCTGTCGTGCTCTGAGCCACGCGGCCGTGGCGGCGGTTAGCCTGTGGTCGTGATCGGGAGCGAGCTCGACAGCGCGATCAATTCGCTGATCCGGGATTGCCTGGTTCTGAGCCCGGGCGAGGAGCTGCTGGTGGTCTGCAATCCGAGCACCGAAGAGCTCGGCGAACTGCTGCGGATTCACGCCCAGGGCGAGGGCGGCGAAGCGACGCTGGCGGTCATCTCCGAGCGCGACTCGCATGCGGCGGAGCCGCCGCGTGCGGTCGCCGCCGCGATGCTCGCCGCCGACGTCGTCCTCGCCCCGACCATCCAGTCGATCTCGCACACCGAAGCGCGCCGCGCCGCCAGCGAAGCCGGCGCCCGGGTCGCCTCGATGCCCGGCGTGACCGTCGGCATGCTCAGGCGCGTGATGTCCGCGGACCTGCGCCTGCTGCGCAAACGGGGCGCCTCGCTGAGCCGCGCGCTCGGCGGCGGATCGGAAGCGCGGATCACCTGCGCGAACGGCTCGGACCTGCGGCTGAAGCTGGACGGGCGCAGCGCGATCGTCGACGCGGGGGCGCTCAGCACGCGCGGCGCCTTCGGCAACATCCCCTGCGGCGAGGCGTTCATCGCGCCGGTCGAGGGCGCCGGCGAGGGCAAGCTCGTCGTCGACGGCTCGATCGCGGGGATCGGCAAGGTCGCCGAGCCGGTCGAGCTGACGGTCCGGGAAGGGCATCTGGTCGGTGCGAGCGGGCCGCAGGGAGAGCGGCTCCTGGCGCTGCTCAGCGAACACGGGCCCGACGGCACCAGCGTCGCCGAGCTCGGCGTCGGCACCAACGAAGCGGCCGAGCTGACCGGCGACATCCTCGAGGACGAGAAGATCCTCGGCAGCGCGCACGTCGCCTTCGGCGCCTCGGCGGCGATCGGCGGCGCCGTGCAGGTGCCCGTCCACCTCGACTGCGTGGTCAGGCGTCCGACGGTGGAAGTCGACGACACGCCGATCGTCGAAGCCGGCGAGCTGGTCGCCTGAAGTTGGCGCCGGCGCTGCTCGCCGTACCCAACGTCTCCGAGGGTCGCGACGCGGCGCGAATCGAGGCGCTGGGCGAGGCGTTCGCGGCCGGCGTGGAGCTGCTCGACCGCCACAGCGACCGCGACCACAACCGCACCGTGTTCACCCTCGCGGGCGACGCCGCCGCGCTTACCTCGGCGCTCGCCCGCGGCGCCGCGGCGGCGGTCGAGGCGATCGACATGGAGGGGCACACGGGCGTCCACCCGGCGATCGGCGCGCTCGACGTCTGCCCGCTCGTCTGGCCCTCGCCGGCCGAGCGCGACCTGGCCCTGCGGACGGCGCCGGTTCTCGCCGAGGCGATCGGCGCGCTCGGCGTCCCCGTGTTCCTCTACGGGGATCTCGCGACCGGGCCCGACCACGTCGAGCGGGCCTACTTCCGCAACGGCGGCCTGTCGGAGCTCTGGCTGCGCATGGAGTCCGGCGAGCTGCGGCCCGACTACGGGCCCGAGCTGCCGCACCGGACCGCCGGGGCGACGCTGGTCACCGCGCGCGGCCCGCTCGGCGCCTTCAACGTCGAGCTCGACAGCGCCGACCTCGACCTGGCGCGCGCCGTCGCCGCCGGTCTGCGCGAGTCCGGCGGCGGGTTGCCGGGCGTGCGGGCGATCGGTCTGCCCCTGTCGAGCGGGCGCGCCCAGGTCTCGACCAACGTCCACGACCCGGTCGCCGTGCCGCTCGGCGCCGTGGTCGAGCGGTTGCGCGAGCTCGCAGCGCCGCTCGGCGCCCGCCCTGTCGAGGCCGAGCTGATCGGCCTGGTTCCCGCCGCCGCGCTCAGCGGCTACCCGGGCGACGTGCCGATCCGCGGCTTCGACCCGCGACGGCAGACGATCGAGGCGCGCCTCGCCGCTCTCTCCTGAGGCGCCCGGACCGCTAGATTCCTCGCATGGCTCAGACGAGGAAGAAGCGCCGGCGCAAGCACCGTGGCACCCAGGGCGGCCGGGTGGACAGCGGCCGCGCCAGTGGCCGGCCGCGCAGCCGCGAGGAGGCCAAGGCACGCGCCCGCGCCGGCCGCTCGAGCGGCCCCAAGGTCGACGCCCCGCCGACCTGGCAGAGCGCGATCGTCCGCGGCCTCGCCGCCGCCGCGATCTTCACCGCGCTGTTGTTGCTGCTGTTCAAACGCCCGCTCGGCGCCGCGCTCGGCCTCGGCGCCTTCATGCTCGTCTTCTACATCCCCGCCGGCTACTACATCGACACGATGCTCTGGCGGCGCCGCGAGCGGGCGAGGATCCGCGCCCGGGGGAAGGGATGAGCCTCGATGTGCAGATGCTCACCGTCGGCCCGATCGCCGAGAACTGCTTCGTGCTGCGTCGCGAAGGATCGGGCCGCGGGCTGATCGTCGACCCGGGCGAGGAGCCCGACCGGATTCTCGAGGCGGTCGAGCAGATGGGGGCGAAGGTCGAGGCGATCCTGATCACCCACTGCCACTTCGACCACATCGGCGCGGTCGCCCCCCTGGCGACCGTCACCGGAGCGCCGGTCTACTGCCCGGAGATCGAGCGGCCGCTGCTCGCCGACATCATGGCCTACGTGCCGATCCCGGGCATCGGCCCCTACGAGAGCTACGAGGCCGACGAGACGCTGAAGGGCGGCGAGACGCTCGAGCTCGCCGGGATGACGATCGACGTGCTCTTCACCCCCGGCCACAGCCCCGGCCACGTCAGCTACTCGATCCGCGACGAGGACGCCCTGTTCTCCGGCGACGTGCTGTTCAAGGGCTCCGTCGGCCGCGTCGACCTGCCGGGCGGCGACGGCCCGACGCTGCTGCGCTCGATCGGACAGCTGCTCGACTCCCACCCGCCCGAGACCGGCGTCTACCCGGGTCACATGGAGGTCACCACACTGGGCGCCGAGCGGGCGAGCAATCCCTTCCTCGCCGAGTTCGCCCGCTGAGCCGGGCCGCACGCAGGTAAGGTCGCGCCACGATGGCGAGCAAGTACCAGGCACCGCGCGGGACCTTCGACGTGCTGCCGGCCGATGCGCGGGCGCGGCGGCGGGTCGAAGCGACGGCGGCGGAGATCTGCGCCCGCGCCGGTTACGAGCCGATCGCGACGCCGGCCTTCGAGGACACCGCGCTGTTCGAGCGCGGCGTCGGTCGCTCGACCGACATCGTGCGCAAGGAGATGTTCACCTTCGAGGACAAGGGGGGGCGCAGCATCACCCTGCGACCCGAGGGAACGGCGCCGATCTGCCGCGCCTACGTCGAGCACGGCATGCACAAGCTGGCTCAGCCGGTGAAGCTCTGCTATGGCGGGCCCTTCTTCCGTCACGAGCGGCCGCAGGCCGGCCGCTACCGACAGTTTCACCAGCTCGGCATCGAGGCGATCGGGACCGATTCGCCGCTCGCCGACGCCGAGGCGATCATGCTGCTCGCCGAACTGCTCGCCGAGCTCGGTGTGCCCGGGGTCGAGCTGCGACTCGGCAGCCTTGGTTCGCCGGGCGCGCGCAGCGCCTACCTGGAGGAGCTGAAGGCGCACCTGCGGGCCCACGAAGCCGACCTCTCGAAGGAGGTGCGCGAGCGGATCGAGCTCAACCCGCTGCGCGCCTTCGACGCCGACGACGAGGGCACCCGGGGGGTGATGGCGAGCGCGCCGACGATCGTCGAGCGGCTGCAGGGCGAGGACGCCGAGCATTTCGCCGAGGTGCGGGAGCTGCTCGAGGCGGCAGGTGTCGGCTTCGAGATCGACCCGACGCTGGTGCGCGGCCTCGACTACTACACGCGCACGATCTTCTCCTTCGTCTGCGCCGAGCTCGGCGCCCAGTCCGAGGTCGGCGGCGGTGGCCGCTACGACGGCCTGATCGAGCAGCTCGGCGGTCCGCCGACGCCGGCGATCGGCTGGGCGGCGGGAATCGAGCGGATCCTCCTGGCGCTCGGCGAGCAGCCCGAGCAGGCGGGCCGCGACGCCTTCCTCGCCGTCGCCGACCCCGGCCAGCGACGCCGCGCGCTGGCCCTGGCCGGCGAGCTGCGCCACGCCGGCCTCACGGCCGAGGTCGACCTCGCCGGGCGTGGCCTCAAGGGCCAGCTCAAGCACGCCGACCGGATCGGCGCCCGCCGTGTGCTGATTCTCGAGGCCGACGGCTCGGCGCAGCTGCGCGACATGCGCAGCGGCGAGCAGTCGCCGGTCGACACGGCGAGCCTGATCGAGGCGATCGGCGGCGAGCGACCGTGAGCGAGGTCCCGGCGCTGCGCGCCAACGGGTTCCGCGACACCTGGTGCGGCCAGGCGCTCGGCGATCGCGTCGACTCGGCGGCGCGCGTCGCCGGCTGGGTCCACCGTCGCCGCGATCACGGCGGCCTGATCTTCATCGACCTGCGCGACCGCACCGGCATCGTCCAGCTCGTCTTCCACCCCGACTCCTCCGGCGCGTCCTTCGAGCTGGCCCACAGGCTGCGCGCCGAGGACGTGCTGAGCGCCAGCGGCACGGTCGTGCGGCGCTCGCCGGAGACCGTCAACCCGGATCTGCCGACCGGCGAGGTCGAGCTCGCCGTCGCCGAGGCCGAGCTGCTCGCCGACGCCGAGACGCCGCCCTTCCAGGTCGAGGGATTCTCGGGCGAGGTCGGCGAGGACGCGCGACTGCGCCACCGCTACCTCGACCTGCGCCGGTCGCCGATGCGCGAGGCGCTCGTCCTGCGCCACCGGGTGACGGCGGCGATGCGCGAGTTCCTCGACCGCGAGGGCTTCCTCGACGTCGAGACGCCCGTGCTGACCCGCTCGACGCCCGAGGGCGCCCGCGACTTCCTCGTCCCCAGCCGCCTCCAGCAGGGCTCCTTCTACGCGCTGCCGCAGTCGCCGCAGCTGTTCAAGCAGCTGCTGATGGTCGCCGGCTTCGAGCGCTACTACCAGATCGCCCGCTGCTTTCGCGACGAGGATCTGCGCGCCGACCGCCAGCCCGACTTCACGCAGCTCGACCTGGAGATGTCCTTCGTCGGCGTCGACGACGTGATCGAGCTAAACGAACGGCTGCTGGCCCACGTCTTCGAGCAGGTCGGCGGCCCGGCGGTCGAGCGGCCGATCGAGCGCCTCGCCTACGACCAGGCGATGAGCCGCTTCGGCACCGACCGGCCGGATACCCGCTTCGGCCTCGAGCTGGTCGAGTTGAGCGGGGCGCTCGCCGGAACCGAGTTCAAGGTCTTCAGCGGCGCGATCGAGTCGGGCGGCGCCGTGCGCGGGCTCAACGCGGGCCGCCGCGAGCTGCCGCGCTCGGAGCTCGACGGCCTGATCTCGCGCGCCCAGGAGCTCGGCGCCAAGGGCCTCGTCTGGGCGTTCCGCGAGGGCGACGGGTGGCGCTCGCCGACCGCCAAGTTCCTCTCCGCCGAGGAGCTGGCGGAGCTCAACCGCCTGCTCGGCGCGCGGGAGGGAGACCTGCTGCTGCTCGTGGCCGACCGCGAGCGGGTCGCCAACGCGGTGCTCGGCCAGCTGCGGGTCGAGCTGGCGCAGCGCTTCGGCCTGATCCCCGAGGGCGCGCACAGCCTGCTCTGGGTGGTCGACTGGCCGCTGCTCGAGTGGAACGACGACGAGCGGCGCTGGGACCCGCTGCACCACCCCTTCACCGCGCCGGCGGGCGAGTTCGACCCCGAGAACCCCGGCGGCGCCCGCGCCCTCGCCTACGACCTGGTCTGGAACGGCCAGGAGATGGGCGGCGGCTCGATCCGCATCCACCGCGCCGACGTCCAGCAGCAGCTCTTCGCCGCGCTCGGGATCGACGCCGCGGAAGCCGAGGCGCGCTTCGGCTTCCTGCTCGAGGCGCTGCGCTACGGGGCGCCGCCACACGGCGGCATCGCCTACGGCCTCGACCGGATCGTCCAGCGCCTCGCCGGGGCCGACTCGATCCGCGACGTGATCGCCTTCCCGAAGACCGCTTCGGGCGCCGATGCGCTCACCGGGGCGCCCGCGCCGGTGGGGGAGATGCAATTGAAAGACCTGGGCATCGCCGTGCACAGGCACGGCCTCGCCGGCCACTGAGCGGCCGCCGGTCGCCGGTCGGCGGCACAATGGCCTCGTGAGCCTGATCGATCGCCTCAAGCTGGCCCTCCGCCCGGGTCCCGGAAAGACGCCCGTCTTCGTCGCCGACCCGAGCTACGACTCGTGGGAGGTGGTGCGGGACTTCGGCGACCTGCGCACCGCCCGGGCCTGGCACCAGGCGGTCGAGGAGGCGGGCATCGAGGCGGTCCTCACCGCCGACTGGCCGGTCGACCGCTTCGGCCGCGGCGACATCGCCCTGCGCGTCCGTGGCGAGGACTGGAGCGAGGCCGAGTTCCTGCTCTCGAACATGGAGTGAGCGGCGGGCTGCGGCAATCTACGGTCGGCAGGGGCCGGCCGCCGGTGCTACGGTTCGATCGAGGCTCGAGCCCGTTCGCGAGCCGTCCCAACGTTTGACCCAACACAAACGGCTAGGGAGCCGATCTCTCGTGGTCCCGTGGGATCGTGAGGAGGCGCCCACCCTTCTTTATTAGGGATCAAAGCCAGGGGCGGCAACGGCGGGTTGGAGCCTCTCTTGCGACTACCCTGTCGGCATGACTCGGGAGCTGTTCGAGCATTACCTGCGGGACGAGGCGCGGCTTGGGCCGGCGCCTGACGGCGCCTTCACCGGGGCGGCCGGCGGGGCGGCCTGCGGCGACCTCTCGCGCCTCTCGCTGGCGCTCGAGGAGGGACGCGTCGCGGCGGCGACCTTCGACGCCGAGGGCTGCGGGGCGACGCGCGCCGCAACCGCGGCCGTCGCCGAGATGGTCGACGGCGAGACGGTGATCGACGCGTCGCGGATCGGAACCGACGAGGTCGACGCGGCGGTGGGCGGACTGACCGCGGCCAAGCGGCACGCCGCGCAGCTCGCCGCCGACGCGCTGCACCGGGCGCTGGCGAGCGCCGCCGCGTCCACCCGGACCCTGGCCGCGCCGCGCGAGGGGCGCGTGCTGATCGCGATGTCGGGCGGCGTCGACAGCGCCGTCGCGGCATTGCTCGAACGCGAGCGGGGCGCCGACGTGCTCGGGGTGACGCTGAAGCTGTGGGCCGACCCGGAGACCGACGGCGCCAAGGCCTGCTGCTCGCCGGAGGCGGTGCTCGGCGCCCGCGCCGTCGCCCACTCGCTCGGCATCCCGCACCTCACGCTGGACCTGGAGGAGGAGTTCCGCCGTCGCGTCGTCGGCGCCTTCCTCGACGGCTACGGCGCCGGCGCGACGCCCAATCCCTGCATCGTCTGCAACGGCGAGGTGCGGATCGCGGCGATGGTCGACCTGGCCGAACGGCTCGGCGCCGAGCGGCTGGTCACCGGCCACTACGCGCGGATCGTCGAGGACGGGGACGGCCCGTTGCTCGCCGCCGCGGCGGACCGCGGCAAGGACCAGAGCTACATGCTCGCCGCGCTGCCGCCGGCGATGCTCGGCCGGCTCGGCTTCCCGCTGACCGACCTGACCAAGCCCGAGGTGCGCGAGATCGCCTCCCGGCATGGCCTCTCCGTCGCCAGGAAGCCTGAGAGCCAGGACCTCTGCTTCCTCGCCGGACAGGGCAAGGAGCGCTTCCTGCGCCGCCACGCCGGGCTCGGCGGGCGCGACGGGGAGGTGCTCGACCGCGCCGGGCGCAGGCTCGGCCGCCACCGCGGCCACCACAACTTCACGGTCGGCCAGCGTCGCGGGATCGGCGTCTCGGCGCCAGAGCCGCTCTACGTCCTCGCCACCGACGCCGCCGCCAACACGGTCACCGTCGGCACGCGGGCCGAGCTGGCGACGCGCCGGGTGCTGATCCGCGACGCCGTCCTGCACCGCGCCGGGAGCAGGGTCGACGGCGTCAAGCTGCGCTACCGGGCGAGGCCGATCCCGGCATCGGTCTCAGATGCCGGGCCGGGGCCGCACGCCGAGCTCGAGCTCGAGCTCGGCGAGGCGTTCGACGCGGTGGCGCCGGGCCAGGCGGCGGTGCTGCTCTGCGGCGAGTCGATCGTCGGCCACGGCACCATCGCCTCCGGCGACGGCCCGCTGTCGAAGTAGGCGAGCAGCCCGCGCTTCGGCCGCCGTCTCGGCGCCTCTTGGCCCAGCCGTGCCTCGTAGAGCGTTTGACGCGCCACGGCGGGCGAGCTGCCGAACGCCGCGCCGATCTGATCGAAGTCGCTCGCCGACCTGCTCCGGGTCCAGCTCCGTGTCGTGCAGGGCGTCCTGGGCGTCCGCCGGATTGCCGACCATCGCCAGGCAGAAGCGGTAGAGGTCCTGCTGGTAGCGCTCGTAGATCTCGCCGAAAGCGCGCCTGTCCCCAGCGGCGGCGCGACGCGCCAGCCGCTCGTCGCGA
>DASSBJ010000065.1:0-2250 GCA_035698885.1 Solirubrobacterales bacterium | reverse complement strand
CCTCACCGCGGGGAAGCTTTCGCCGGCGCTCGCGAGGCGATCGACAGGATCAAGGCGGAGGCGCCGATCTGGAAGCGCGAGATCTCCGCCAGCGGCGAGTCGAGCTGGGTTGAGGGCGAGCCGGCCCCAGCGCCGCTGGAGTGATGCCCGTATGAGACGTCCTGTGTCAACCCCCCGCGGTTTGAAGCCTTCGAAAGTTGCCGTGAAGAGCGGGGTCGTAGGGCACTTCGTCCTGCCAGCAGCGCCAGAGAACCCGCAGCCATGCGCGTCCGAGGGTGCGGATCGCATGCGGGTGGTCCTGGCCCCTGTCCCTTGCCCGCCGGTAGACCTCTTTGGCCCAGGGATGCCAGTGGCGGGTGGAGTCAGCGAGGGTGGCGACCGCATCCCGCAGGCGCTTGTCGCAGGCGCGCCTGAAGGTGGCTGCCCGTCGCTTGCCCGACTCCAGCGCGACCGGGCTCATGCCGGCGTCGGCGGCAAGTGCCGCATCGGTGGGGTAGCGCCCACGCGCGTCGCCCAGCTCGGCGATCAAGGTCGCGGGGCAGATCGCCGTCCTCGCGTCCTTGAAGAGCGGCTGAAAGATCGCTGCGTCGGGGTGGGCGGCAAGGGCGCCGCGAATCTGAGAGGTGAGCTCGGTGATCTCGGCGACGATTGGCCGCAGAGCGGCGATCAAACCGAGAACCGCAGCCCGGCGAGCCTCGGCCTCAAGGCCTGCGGCCCGGCCGGCGGGCGCGGAGCGCATCCGCTCCAGCAGCTCGGCCGGGCTGCGCCGGCCGCAGTAGCTGTGGCGGGCGAGGAAGCCCTCCAATCGCTTTGGCCCAAGACCCCTGGCGTCGGCCGGGCTCGGGTAGCGAGCCAGAAAGGCGAGGGAGATCGGCGAGTCGACATCGGCGAAGACCATCGCCCCCGGCCAGAAGGCCTCGAGCTGGGCACGCAGCTGGTTCGCCAGCTCGACTCGCACCCCGACCAGGTCCTCGCGGGTCCGAGTCAGCGCTCTGAGCGCCTTGGTCTCATCGGTGTCAGGGCGGACCGCCCGCAGCCGGTGAGAGTCGGTGCGCGCCAGCTCGGCCAAGACAAAGGCGTCGAAGCGATCGGACTTGCCGCGCGCGACCGAGTAGCGCTCGCGGGCGGCCTTGGCCTGGTTGGGGTGCACGGCGATCACCGTGACGCCCGCCTCCAAGAGGCGGTCGACCAGGATCCCGTCGGGTCGCTCGATCGCCACCCGGTCGACGCCCCGCTCGATCAGCTCGCGGCAGAGCCCGCTAATCCCGGCCTCGTCGTGGGTGATGAGCCGCTCCCGCAGACGAACCCCCGTCTCGTCGACCACGCAGAGCGCGTGCCCGGTGCTTGCCCAATCGATTCCTGCAGCCTTCTCCATCTCTCCTCCTCTGTCGGGTACCTTCGATCAGGAGCCGGCCGCGAGGAACCGTTGCGCGTGCTCATTGGGCGGCGTTTTCGGACGCCACGTCCTGTTGGCGCTTCGGGTGCCTCCAACCGCCGGGAGGCGCTGGTCTCATACGGGCCCTCTACGGGGCTAGCGACGAAGGCGCTCTCCCGACGGCGGTCGGCTCTATGCGTTCCCCGGAGATCTTCGACGGCCTCCCTTCGGTCGGCCTCTCAATCTCTGAAGGAACAAGGAGAGGTTGCCCAATGAGCGACGACGTGCGCGAGGGCGCTGAGGATTGGACGCTGCCGCGGCGTGCGCGGCCGCCGCTGCTTGGAGAGCTGGTCGAGCGGATCGACGAGGCGCTGGCGACGGCGCGCGCCTCGGAGGCTGCCGTGATGACCGTCGGCGCGGCGGCGCTCGACGCCGCCGAGCAGGCGAAGCGGGCGGCGGAGCTAGCCGAGCGGGCGAGCGCCGCCGTCGCCGCGGCCCCCGTACCGTCGCGGAGCCGCCCGCCGGCGCATTCTGGGCCGTCGGCCGCCGCGTCGTCCGCGAACGGGCCGGCTGAGATGGACGACTTCACCGCCCGCGCGGACCAGCTCGCCGAGCGCCTCAGTCGCCTGCAGCGCCTGCCGCTCTCGGCCTGAGCGAGCCAGCCTTGGCCCTTCCGACTTATCGGGCGTCGAGACTCAACGGGTCGTGGATCGCGCTCAACCCGGCATAGCGTTGTTAGCCTTCCGCGGGTGTATAGAGGGTCATTTCCTGTCTCGCTGCGGGACGTTTGCGGCTCGCCAGCATGAACGAGGCTCAGATCATCGAGGCAGAGCAGGATGATCGCTGGGATCGATTCGTGGAAAAGCATCCGGACG
>DASSBJ010000064.1:0-3051 GCA_035698885.1 Solirubrobacterales bacterium | reverse complement strand
CCGCATATCTGCCTCCTCTGTTGGGTCTGAACCGATGCTACGCCCCTACCCGGTTTTAGGCAATGGGGATTTCTACGGAGGTTGCGGGGAGAGCGGGTAGCGGGTGTCCCCCTACGAGAACCCGCCGGCGGCGCAGCGGCGGGGGGTCCCCCTACGAGAACCCGCCGCCGACGGCGCAGCGGCGGGGGGTCCCCCTACGAGAACCCGCCGCCGGTTACGCGGCAGGGTTCGGGCGGGCGGGTTGGCTCACAAGTTCTCTACGGGGGACCCCCCGCCTCTGCTTTGTGGGAGCTCATAGCCGTCGCGAGAACGTGATTGCCGCCACCCGGACGCTTCCAGCTTGCCGTAGAGCTTGGGCACAGGATGAGAGGGTCGCGCCGGTCGTCAGGACGTCGTCGACGAGGAGGACGCTGCGAGGCGCCGCACCGCGCGCTTGGATGATCGGCGGGTGGCCGATCCTCTGCGCGCGGCGCTTGCCGACCTGGCGGCCGCCGCCCCGGCGGATGAGACAGGTCGAGAGCTGCAGATCCGCCCTCGCGGCCAGAGCTTGCGCGATCGCGACTGCCGGATCGAAGCCGCGGCCGACGGAGCGCAGACGGGCCGTGGGCGCCGGGACGATCGTGCCGCTGAGCAGGACGCCGGGCGCCAGCCACTGCATGCGGTCGGCGATCAGCTCGGCAACCGGGAGCAGCCGGCGGAACTTCAGTGCCGCGACCACGTCGCGGGCGACTCCCTCATGGGGCGCCGAGGACCATGCGCGGTCGACGCCCGGCGGTCCGGCCCCCTCGAGCGGGTCCATCGAGGCAAGGCGCCGCGAGCAGCGCGTGCACAGCGTCGCCTCAGGGCGACAGCTGCGACCGCATGCGGCGCAGAGCGGAGGGACGAGGCCGGTGGCGACTGCGTGAAGGAGCTTCATGCCCCAAGCGTGCGGAGCGTCGACGCGCGAGTGGCGCGCCAAATGTCATTTTTCCGTCACCGCTTCGCGACGGTTACGAGCCAACGCAGCTCCCGCAAAGCAGCGCCCCACGCGGGTTCTCATAGGGGGCATCCCCGTACCCGCCCCCACCCCACTACGCCCGAGCAGCAATTCCCCCGACGAGGATCGACTTCGGCGGCAGCTCCGCTGCTTCGAGCAGGATCGCGTCGCGCACGATCGAGCCCTCGCCGATACGGCAGCCGTCGCCGACGATCGCCGGGCCGTCGAGCTTCACCCCGGCGCCGAGCTCGACCCGCTCGCCGACCAGGACCGGCGCCGTCGCCTCGACCCCCTCGAGCGAGCTCGCCGCGCGCACGCCCTCGGAGACCTGCGGCGCCCCGGGCTCCACGGCGACCGCGCCGTGCAGCGCGTCCATGTTGCCCTGGCGCAGCTCGCCGAGGTTGCCGATGTCGTTCCAGTAGGCGTCGATCTCGTGCGAGTAGAAGGGCACGTCGGCCTCCAGCAGGGCGGGGAAGACGTCCTTGGCCCAGTCGGCGAACTCGGGCGGGTCGTCGGGGCCGGCGTCGTTGCTCGTCCCCGGCGCCGGGAAGTGGTCGAAGACCTCGGCGCGGAACATGTAGATGCAGGTGTTGGCGAGGTCGGAGAGCGCCTCCGCCGGGTCGGGCTTCTCCTGGAAGCCCTGGACGCGGCCGTCGCCGCCGGCGATCACGACGCCGAACTGGTCGGTCTCGGCGACCCGCTTGGTCGCCATCGTCACCAGCCCGTCGTGGGAATCGTGGAACTCGCGCATCGCCCCGAGGTCGATGTCGGTCAGCGCGTCGCCGGCCAGCACGAGGAAGGAGTCGCCGAGGAACTCGGCCGCCTTGCGCACGCCGCCCGCCGTCCCCAGCAGCCGCTCCTCGAAGCTGTAGGAGAGCCGCAGGTTGAAGTCCGAGCCGTCGCCGAAGTGGCCTTCGATCAACTCGGGGAACCAGTGCAGGTTGGCGATCGCGTCCTCGAAGCCGTGGCGGGCGAGCAGCCGCGCGCCGTGCTCCATCACCGGCCGGTTGAGCACCGGCACCATCGGCTTCGGCATGCCGTAGGTGATCGGTCGCAGCCGGGTGCCGAGCCCGGCCGCGAGGATCATCGCCTTCATCGTCTGCGCAACTGCTCCGGCCTAGTAGCGGTAGTGGTCGGGCTTGTAGGGCCCCTCGACCGGGATGCCGAGGTAGGCGGCCTGCTCCTCCGACAGCTCGGTGAGGCTGACGCCGAGCGCCGCGAGGTGCAGCCGCGCGACCTTCTCGTCGAGGTGCTTGGGCAGCACCGTGACCTCCTTGGCCGTGAACCCGTCCGGCTGGCCGTAGAGCTCGATCTGCGCGATCACCTGGTTGGTGAACGAGTTCGACATCACGAAGCTCGGGTGCCCGGTCGCGTTGCCGAGGTTGAGCAGGCGGCCCTCCGAGAGGAGGACGATCGAGTGGCCGTCGGGGAAGCGCCACTCGTCGACCTGCGGCTTGATGTTCACCTTCTCGGCCGGCGATGCCTCGAGCCCGGCGACGTCGATCTCGTTGTCGAAGTGGCCGATGTTGCCGACGATCGCGTTGTGCTTCATCCGCGCCATGTGGTCGGCGGTGACGATGTCCTTGTTGCCGGTCGCGGTGATGAAGATGTCGGCCGTCTCGACGACTTCCTCGAGCGTCCGCACCTCGTAACCCTCCATCGCCGCCTGCAGGGCGCAGATCGGGTCGATCTCGGTGACGATCACGCGGGCGCCCTGGCCGCGCAGCGACTCGGCGCAGCCCTTGCCGACGTCGCCGTGGCCGCAGACGACTGCGACCTTGCCGCCGATCATCACGTCGGTGGCGCGGTTGATGCCATCGATCAGCGAGTGGCGGCAGCCGTAGAGGTTGTCGAACTTCGACTTGGTGACCGAGTCGTTGACGTTGATCGCCGGAAAGAGCAGGTCGCCTGTCTCGGCCAGCTGGTAGAGCCGGTGTACGCCGGTGGTCGTCTCCTCGGTGACCCCCTTGATTCCGGCGGCAATCTGGGTCCAGCGCTGCGGATCGGCTTCGAGCGAGCGCTGCAGGGTCTCGAGCACGACGCGGAACTCCTCCGAGTCGGCCGAGGCCGGGTCG
>DASSBJ010000063.1:0-7013 GCA_035698885.1 Solirubrobacterales bacterium | reverse complement strand
AAGGCGCACCGCAAGCCATCGGGCCCCTGGCGGCAACGTAAGTCCGCGCCGCATCGCCCGACCCTGCTACGGTCCCCGCGTTAGGCCGGAAGATCCGGCAAAAGTTGTGTCTAGCGCTCGCGTCGTTGCTTCACCGCATGTGCCGCGTTCGCAGCACATGAAGTGGAGGCAATTGAATGCCAACTGGAACTGTCAAGTGGTTCAGCGACGACAAGGGCTACGGGTTCATCACGCCCGATGACGGCTCGAAGGACGTCTTCGTCCACCACAGCGCGATCCTCGGCGAGGGCTTCAAGTCCCTGACCGAGGGTTCGAAAGTGAGCTACGAGTCCGAAGAAGGCCCCAAGGGCCCGGCCGCTGCGCAGGTGCAGCAGACCGCGTAGTCGCGGAGCTCATCGGCTTGACGGGGCCCGCCTCGCGGCGGGCCCTTTTTATGCTTTGCCACCCGCCATGAAGACCCGAGACGACCTCAGGAACATTGCCATCATCGCCCATGTCGACCATGGGAAGACGACGCTCGTCGACGCGATGCTGTGGCAGAGCGGCGCCTTCCGCAAGGGCCAGGACGTCGCCGAGCGGGTGATGGACTCGATGGACCTCGAGCGCGAGAAGGGGATCACGATCCTCGCCAAGAACACCACCGTCGACTACGACGGCGTGAAGCTCAACATCATCGACACGCCGGGCCACGCCGATTTCGGCGGCGAGGTCGAGCGCGGGCTGACGATGGTCGACGGCGTGCTGCTGCTGGTCGACGCATCCGAGGGGCCGCTGCCGCAGACCCGCTTCGTGCTGCGCAAGGCGCTGGAGGCGAAGCTGCCGACGATCCTCGTCGTCAACAAGGTCGACCGCCCGGACGCGCGGATCGCCGAGGTCGTCGACGAGGTCTACGAGCTCTTCCTCGACCTCGACGCCGATGACGAGCAGGTCGACTTCCCGATCGTCTACACCAACGCCAAAGCCGGCTGGGCGGCGCTCGAAGAAGGAGCCGAGGGAACCGACCTGCAGCCGCTGATGGACCTGATGCTGGAGCGCATCCCGGCGCCCGAATACGACCCCGACCACCCCTTCCAGGCTCTCGTCACCAACCTCGACGCCGACGCCTACGTCGGCCGCCTGGCGCTCTGCCGGGTGCGCCACGGGAAGGTGCGCAACGGCCAGCCGATCGCCTGGTGCCGCGCCGACGGCAGCATCGAGCGGGCCAGCATCTCCGAGCTCTACGTGACCGAGGCCCTGCAGCGAGTTCCCGCCGAGGAGGCCGGGCCGGGGGAGATCATCGCCGTCGCCGGGCTGCCAGAGGTGACGATCGGCGAGACGCTCGCCGACCCCGAGGACCCGCGGCCGCTGCCGGTGATCGCGGTCGACGAACCCTCGCTCTCGATGGTCGTCGGGATCAACACCTCGCCGCTGGCCGGGACCGAGGGCAAGAAGCTGACCGCGCGCCAGATCCGCTCGCGGCTCGACGCCGAGCTGGTCGGCAACGTCTCGATCCGGGTCAGGGACACCGAGCGCCCCGACGCCTGGGAGGTGCAGGGCCGCGGCGAGCTGCAGCTGGTCGTGCTGCTGGAGATGATGCGCCGCGAGGGCTTCGAGCTGACCGCGGGCCAGCCGCGGGTGATCACGCGCGAGGTCGACGGCAAGACCCACGAGCCGGTCGAACGGCTGGCGATCGACGTCCCCGAGGACCACGTCGGCGCGATCACCCAGCTGCTGGCCGGCCGCAAGGGCCGCCTCGACCACATGGTCAACCACTCGACCGGCTGGGTGCGGATGGACTACCTCGTCCCGGCCCGCGGCCTGATCGGCCTGCGCACCGAGTTCCTCACCGAGACCCGCGGCGCGGGGATCATGCACCACGTCTTCGACCGCTGGGAGCCCTGGGCGGGGGAGCTGCGGACCCGCCCGACCGGTTCGCTCGTGGCCGACCGCCGCGGCTCCAGCGCCAGCCACGCGCTGATGAACCTGCAGGATCGCGGCACGCTGTTCATCGGCCCCGGCGAGGAGGTCTACGAGGGGATGGTGATCGGAGAGAACGCCCGCTCGGACGACCTCGACGTCAACGCGATCAAGGAGAAGCACCAGACCAACGTGCGCGCCGCCAGCGCCGACATCCTGGTCCGCCTCGAGCCGCCCAAACGACTCTCGCTGGAAGCGGCGCTGGAGTTCCTGCGCGAGGACGAGTGCGTCGAAGTGACGCCCGAGTCGGTCCGCCTGCGCAAGGTCGAGCTCGAGAAGACGAGGCGTCAGAAGGCCGCCCGCCAGGGCGCCCGCGTCGCCTGAGGCTCAGGCCGTCGGCGGGGGCGGCGGAGGCGGGGGCGGCGGTTCGCTCATCGGCGGAGGTGCGGCCGCTTCGGGGCCGGCCGCTGCCGCCGGCGCGCCGGCGAGTTCGTAGTAGAGGACCGTGACGGCGAGCGCGTAGATCGGAGCGGTGATCGTGCCGGAGACGATCGAGGCGATCCAGGTCGACGCTTCGCCGTCGCCGATCGGGTTGGCGATCGCGGCGAGCACGCCCTGGATGACGACGACGATGATGAAGACGACCAGGAGGACGCCGAACACCGGCCAGGCGTTGCCGCGCACGAGGCGCCAGCTGCGGCCGAAGGCGTCGATCGGCCCGATGCCCTCGACGACGATCGCGGGCGCGCCGACCGACCAGAAGGTCAGCAGGATCAGACCCGGGATGACGATCAGGATGAAGCCGATCGCGACCCCGATTCCGAAGAGGATGCCGAAGCCGATCAGCGGCACGATGTAGGGCGCGGCGGCGGAGAAGAGGTCGCCGACGGTCTGGTCGCGGCGCCCGTCGCGCACGTCCTGGACGAGCTCGACGACGAAGCCGGTGTAGAGCGCCTGCCCGGCGATGCTGATCGCGACGCCGAGAAGAACCAGGATCAGTCCGCCGGTCGCCTGCAGGATCCCGGAGACGAGGCCGACGACGACGAAGACGGCGAGCGCGCTGCCGAGCAGCGCGCCGAGGTTCTGGCCGTAGACCGAAAAGGTCTCGCCGATCACGTCGCCGACGCCGATGCGCTTGGCCGGCGTCGAGGCGGGTGGCTGTGCAGCCTCCATCGCCGCCCACCCTAGACCCGCAGGCGGACGTGAGTCAAGGGATTGATGGATTGTCCCCACCGGAGCGGGGACAATCCATCGACAGGCGTTCGCTCAGACGGTCGCCGCGGCCTGCTCGGCCTGGCTGTCTTCCGCTTCTTTGGCCTTCTGTTCGGCCTCGGGCGTGGTCTCGTCGATGTTGCGCGGCAGCAACACCTCTTTGGCGATCACCAGGCGCTGGATCTGGCTCGTGCCCTCGTACAGCTGCATGATCTTCGCGTCGCGCATCAGTTTCTCCACCGGGTACTCCTTGATGAAGCCGTAGCCGCCGTAGACCTGGACGGCGTCGACCGTGCACTCCATCGCCGAGTCGGCGGCGAAGCGCTTGGCCTCCGAGGAGACCAGCGTGTTGCGCTTGCCCTGGTCGAGCAGGCTGGCCGAGTGCCAGACCAGCAGCCGGCCGGCGTCGACCTTGGTCGCCATGTCGGCGATCATGAACTGGATCGCCTGGTGCATCGCGATCGGCACGCCGAACTGCACCCTTTCCTTCGAGTACTCGGCCGCGTACTCGAACGCGGCGCGGGCGATGCCGACGGCCATCGAGGCGACCCCCGGACGGGTGCGGTCGAGCGTCATCATCGCCAGCTTGAAGCCGTGGTTTTCCTCGCCCAGCAGGTTCTCGGCCGGGATCTCGACTTCGTCGAAGGAGATGGTCGCGGTGTTGGACGCCCGCTGGCCCATCTTGTCCTCCTTCTTGTCGACGGTGACCCCGGGCAGGTCGGCGTCGACGACGAAGGCGCTGATCCCGCGGTGGCCGGCCTCGGGGTCGGTCTTCGCGTAGACGGTGAAGTAGTCGGCGTAGGAGCCGTTGGTGATGAAGCACTTGGAGCCGGTGATGACGTACTTGTCGCCCTTCTTCACCGCGCGGGTCTTCATCCCGGAGACGTCGGAGCCGGCGTCGGGCTCGGTCAGGCAGAAGGAGGCGAGCTTCTTGTCCTCGGTCAGCATGCCGAGGTACTTCTTCTTCGTCTCCTCGGAGCCGCCGAGCGAGATCGGCGCCGAGGCGAGGCCGTTGGCCATCAGCGAGGTGCCGATGCCCGAGCAGCCCCAGCCCATCTCCTCCTCGATCAGGCAGCCGGAGAGGTAGTCGAGGCCGGGACCGCCGTAGGCCTCGGGGATGTGGGTGTTCATCAACCCGACCTCCCAGGCCTTGTCGATGATGTCCTGCGGCCAGGTGCCGTCCTTGTCGTACTCCCAGGCGACCTTGCGGATCTCTTTCTCCGCGAAGTTGTGTGCCAGCTCGCGCAGGTCTTTCTGCTCGTCGGTCAGGGTGAAGTCAACCACTGCTGCGTGCTCCTTTATCTCGGTGGGAGTGGGCCGATTGACTGGTCAGTCAACCAGCCCAAGGGTAGCGCAGTAGGCTGGAGATGTGGCGCTGCTCGACATCCAGGCGGGCTTCGTGCTGACGCTGATCACCCTGATCGCGCTGCCGATCGCGCTCGTCGCCTTCGCCCGCGCCGGGCCGCTCTGGCAGAGCGTCGGCAAGGGGCCGTTCGCGATCGAGCAGGAAATCCCGCCGCCGAGCTCCATCTCGCGGCCCGACCCACCGGTCGACCGGCGCCTGCAGGAGACCGAGGCGCGGCAGATGATCGCGGCGAAGTCCTACCGCCGCGAGCAGCGCGGCGAGGCGCCGCTCGACGTCGAGGCCGAGGTCGCGGCGCTGCTCGACTCGCCCGGGGCCGCCGGCCCGCGGATCGACGAGAAGCTGCGCGCCGAGGTCCGCCAGCTGGTCGTCGCGCGCAACGAACGGCGCATGCGCCGCGGCGAGCAGCCGCTCGACGTCGAGGCCGAGGTGGAGCGGCAGCTCGCGGGTTTGTAGGATCGGGGGAGATGGCCGCCAAGCCGGAGAACCTGTACGAGGTCGAGGAGCTGCTCAACCAGCCCGGGACCTACTTCAACCCGCAGACCGAGGTGCTCGTGGTAGTCGACGACTCGACCTCGCTCGACCAGGAGGTCTTCAACCTCGAGGACTACGAGGGCTCCGACTGGGTGCGGATCTCCGACGACGTTCCGGTCGACGAGGACCGCCGCGACCGCGCGCTGGAGAGCTTCCAGACCCACTACCACCCCGGCGCGAGCGGCTCCGTCTCCGGCACCGCGCTCGAACAGGGCGACGAGGAGCTCGACGAGGACGAGGACGGCCAGGACCCCGGCCGCGAGGACTAGGCCTTCTCGAGCTGCTCGATGCCGCTGGCGCGCTGGCCGCCGGCGGCCAGCATCAGCTTGAAGTCGTGCGGGCTGGAGGCGTAGTCGAGCGCCACCTGCTCGGCGACCTTGCCTTCCATCACGTAGCCGAGCAGCGACTGGTCGAAGGTGCGCATGCCGTAGTACTCGCCCTCGGCGATCACCTCGGTGATCTTGCCGGTTTCGTCGGGGTTGAGGATCAGGTCCTGGACCCGCCCGGTGACGACGAGCACCTCCGAGGCGGGCACGCGGCCGCCGCCGGTCACGTCGGGGACGAGCCGCTGGGCGATCGCCCCGCGCAGCGTCGAGGCGAGCATCACCCGCGCCTGGTGCTGCAGGTGGGGCGGGAAGAAGTCGATGATCCGGTTGATCGTCTCGGTCGCGTCGAGGGTGTGGACGGTCGAGAGCACGAGGTGGCCGGTCTCGGCGGCGGAGAGCGCCGTGCGCACGGTCTCCTCGTCGCGCATCTCGCCGATCAGGATCACGTCGGGGTCCTGGCGCAGGACGCGCCGCATCGCGCGGGCGAAGCTCTCGGTGTCCGAGCCGACCTCGCGCTGGTTGACGATCGAGCCTTTGTCTTCGTGCAGGTACTCGATCGGGTCCTCGAGCGTGACGATGTGGTGGCTGCGGGTGCGGTTGATGTGGTCGATCATCGCCGCCAGGGTCGTGCTCTTGCCCGAGCCGGTCGTGCCGGTGACGAGGATGATCCCGCGCTGCTCCTCGGCCAGGTCGGTGACCACCTGCGGCAGCCCGAGGTCCTCGACCGAGCGGATTTCGAAGGGGATCGCGCGGCAGACGATCGAGGTCGAGCCGCGCTGTTTGAAGACGTTGACGCGGTAGCGCGAGACGTTGGGGAGCGCGTAGGAGAAGTCGGCCTCGCCCTCCTGCTCGAATTCGGTCAGCGAGCGCACCTCGGCGATGTCGTGGAAGGCCTTCTCGGTTTCGTCTCCGCTCAGCGGCTCGAATCCCTCCAGGGGCGTCAGCTCGCCGTGCAGGCGGATCGTCGGCGGCACGCCGACCTTGACGTGCAAATCGGAGCCGCCTCGCTCGACGAGCGTGCGCAGCGCTGAGTCGATCTCGAACATCGCGGCCTTTATCGGCCGCGGCGCCGCGAATCCTTAGGTCACTTCGCGCAGTTTCTGCGCTTCGCCCAGCTGCTGCAGCTTTTTCAGGCTCTGGTTCTCGATCTGGCGGATCCGCTCGCGGGTGACGTTGAACGTGCGGCCGACCTCGTCGAGCGTGCGGGGGTGCTCGCCGCCGAGGCCGTAGCGCAGTTCGAGCACGCGCCGCTCGCGGTAGGAGAGGTTCTCCAGCGCTTCCTTCAGCGCCTCTTTGGTCAGCAGGTCCGCGGCGCGGTCGAAGGGGGACTCGGCCTTCTCGTCGGCGATGAACTGGCCGAACTCCGACTCCTCCTCGTCGCCGACCGGCTTCTCGAGGCTGACCGGGGCCTGCGCGGAGCGCTTGATCGAGTCGACCTCCTCGGGGTCGATCCCGGTCACGTCGGCGATCTCCTCCGGCGTCGGCTCGCGGCCCAGCTCGGTGACCAGCTTGCGCTCGGCGCGGCCGATCTTGTTCAGCTTCTCGACCACGTGGACCGGGATGCGGATCGTGCGCGCCTTGTCGGCCAGGGCGCGGGCGATCGCCTGGCGGATCCACCAGGTCGCGTAGGTCGAGAACTTGAAGCCCTTGCGGTAGTCGAACTTCTCCGCCGCGCGGACCAG
>DASSBJ010000062.1:0-5769 GCA_035698885.1 Solirubrobacterales bacterium | reverse complement strand
GCTGACATCGGGGTGCACTCGGCGAAGGACGTTCCGGCGGAGATGCCGGAGGGACTGGCGATTGCGGCGGTGCCGGCGCGGGAGGACCCCGCCGATGTGTGGATCGGGGTCGGTGGGTCGCTCGATGAGGCGCCTGAGGGGGCGCGGGTGGGGACGGCCAGCCTGCGGCGGCGGGCGCAGCTGCTCGCCGCGCGTCCCGACCTGAAGGTGAGCGAGCTGCACGGCAACGTCGACACGCGGCTGCGCAAGCTGGCCGAGGGCGAGCTGGACGCGATCGTCCTCGCCGCCGCGGGATTGCGGCGGCTGGGGCGAGAGGGCGAGGCCTCCTTCTCGATACCGGCCGAGGCGATGACGCCGGCGGCGGGCCAGGGCGCGCTCGTCCTGCAGGCGCGCGAGGGCGACGAAGAGCCGATCGCGGCCGCCGCCGCGATCGGCGACGAAACCGCGCTGCGAGAGCTGACCGCCGAGCGCGTGGTGGTCGCCCTGCTCGAGGCGACCTGCGCGACGCCGATCGGCGTCCACGCCCGGGTGGAGGGCGAGACGCTGGCGATCGAGGCCTTCGTCGGTCTGCCCGACGGCAGCGAGTGGATCCGCGACCGGATCGAGGGCGAGGCGGCCGAGCCCGCCGCGGCCGGCGCCCTGCTCGCCAAGCGGCTGCTCGGCGCCGGCGCCCGGGAGATCCTCGACCGCGCTGAGGGCGCCGAGGGCGGAACGTGAGCGCCGCGCGGTTCGATAGCCACGTATTTCGTGTCCAAGGATCCCCGCGGTGAGCGCGCGCGCCGGGGTCGTCTATCTGGTCGGCGCCGGTCCCGGCGACCCGGGCCTGATGACGGCGCGCTCGCTGGAGCTGATCGCCGCCGCCGACACGATCTTCCACGACCGCCTGATCCCGCCGGGCGCCCTCGACGGCGCCCGCCCCGAGGCCGAGCTGGTCTACGTCGGCAAGGCGCCCGGCAGGCCCTCCGTCCCGCAGGACGAGATCGGCGAGCGGCTGGTCGACGCGGCGCGGGCGGGAAAGAGCGTCGTGCGGCTGAAGGGGGGCGACCCGTTCGTCTTCGGCCGCGGCGGCGAGGAGGGAGAGGCGCTGCGCGACGCCGCGGTCGAGTTCGAGGTCGTGCCGGGAGTGACGGCCGGGGTGGCGGCGAGCGCCTACGCCGGGATCCCGGTCACCCATCGCGACGACGCCTCGGCCGTCGCCTTCGTCACCGGGCACGAGGATCCCGAGAAGGCGGAGACGGCGCTCGACTGGGAGGCGCTGGCTCGCTTTCCCGGCACGCTCGTCTTCTACATGGGGGTCAAACGGCTGCGCGACAACGCCGCGGCGCTGATCGCCGCGGGCCGCGACGGCGGCGAGCCGGCGGCGGCGGTCGAGCGCGGCACGATGGAGGGGCAGCGGACGGTCGTCGCGACGCTGGGCACGCTCGCCGACGCGGTCGAGCGCGAGGACGTCGGCGCTCCGGCGCTGATCGTCGTCGGGCCGGTGGTCGAGCGCCGCGAAACGCTCGCCTGGCTCGAGCGCCGTCCGCTGCACGGCAGGCGCGTCGTCGTAACCCGGGCCCGGGCGCAGGCGAGCGGCCTGGCGGCGGCGCTGCGAGGGCTCGGCGCCGAGGTCGTCGAGCTGCCGGCGATCCGGATCGAGCCGCGACTCGAGAGCGAGGAGGTGCGCCGGGCGGTCGAGCGGATCGGCGGTGGCGAGTATTCGCTGGTCTGCCTGACGAGCCCGAACGGAGTGCGGCTCCTGTTCGAGGCGATGGCGGGCACGGGACTCGATGCGCGGGCGACGGCCGGAGCGACGATCGCCGCCATCGGCCCGGGGACTGCTCGAGCGCTCGCCGAGCATGGGCTCGTCGCCGACAAGGTGCCTGAGAAGTTCGTCGCCGAGGCGCTGATCGAAGCCCTGGCGGACATCGAGGTCGAGGGGAGACGCGTGCTCGTTGCCCGCGCCGCCGAGGCCCGGGACGTCCTCCCAGACGCCCTGCGCGAGCGCGGCGCCGAGGTCGACGTCGTCGCTCTCTACGAGACGGTCCGCGAGGCGCCGGGCGAGCAGACGATCGAGGCCGCCCAATCGGCCGACTACGTCACCTTCACCTCGTCCTCGACCGTGCGCAACCTGACCGAGGCGCTCGGCGGTCGCTTCCCGTCCGCCGCCCGCGTCGTCTCGATCGGCCCGATCACCAGCGAGGCCGCCCGCGAAGCCGGACTCGAGGTCGCGGTCGAGGCCGAGCGCCACGACATCGACGGCCTCGTCGCCGCCCTCGTCGCGGATGCCGGAGCCAAAGCCTGACGTCGCCTGTGTCGCTTTTTACGTCGCTATGACCCAAAACGCGACACAGGCGACGTTTGGGTTGCCGCGCCGGCATTTTCGGCGCACCGGCTCGACCAACGCGCGCGCTCGCGAGCTGGTCGAGGCCGGGGCGCCGCACGGGACCGTCGTCACCGCCGACGAGCAGACCGCCGGCCGCGGCCGCCAGGGCCGCACCTGGACCGCGCCAGCCGGCAAGGCCCTGCTCTACTCCGCGATCCTCCGCCCGCTCGACGAACGCCACCTCCTGCTCCCCCTAGCCGTCCCCCTCGCCGTCTGCGAGGCCGCCGAGGAGCTGAATCCCGATGTCGAATGCAAGGTCAAGTGGCCCAACGACATCTGGGTCGAAGAACGCAAGCTCGCCGGCATCTTGATCGAGGCAAAGCCCCAAGAAGGCTGGGCCGTGATCGGCGTCGGCCTCAACCTGACGATCCCCCGCAACGACTTTCCCTCAGAGCTGCGAGACACGGCGATCTCCCTCTTCGGCCACATCGATGACCGTCGGGGGTCGCCTCGACGATGCCTCGCGAAGCGGCGCCCCGGCGGGCTACCCGGGGCCCGCGAAGCGGGCAGCAAATCTCACCCCCCGAAGGGCGGTGATAGGCACTCGGCGAGGCGACACCCGACGGTCCTCGCAGCAAACGCACTGAACCGCCACCTAGACCGCTGGGTCACGGCGGAGCGCGCCGAGGTGCTCGCCGCCTGGCGCGCGCGCGACGCGCTGCGCGGACGCGAGATCTCCTGGGACGGCGGCAGCGGCGTCGCCGACGGAATCGAGGACTCGGGCGACCTAGTCGTCGTCTGTGCCGGCGGCGACCGCGTCGTCCTCGGCGCGGGCGAGGTCCACCTCCGGCTCTGAGCCGTTCTCGTCGCTCCCCTTCCTGCCGCGCTCCTTCGCCCGCTTCGCCGCCGGCTTCGACCCGTTCTCGCCCTCGCCGTTCTCGGCGCCGCCTTTCTTCTTGCGTTTGCGCCGCCGCTTGCCGCCTTTGGGGAAGTTGCGCAGCAGTTCGCGCGCGGTCGCCGACGGTTTCCGTGCCATCCGCATGCGGGCGCCGCGCAGCACCTCCTCGCCTTCGGGCGTGTGCGAGACGGCGCCGGCGAGCAGCGCCACCGCGAGGCGGCGGTCCTGTTTGCGCGCCGCGTGGACGAGCCGGCGGGCGTTGCGCCCATGCGCGCGGCCGGAGGAGTTGACCAGCAGGCCGAGCAGGCGCTTGGTCTCCGGCCAGCGCTGCACGGCGTACTCTTCGTGCAGCTCGCGGGTGTAGGAGGCGAGCCGCCAGACCCACGCCTGCGCCTGGTCGCGGCGGCCGATCCGCTTGTCGACCAGCGCCTGCAGCAGCGCCTTCGTGCCGGCGCGCTTGTCCTCGCGGCTCCAGGTGCCGACGATGTCGATCGCGTCGTCGAAGGCCTCGGGGTCGCGCAGGTCGGCGATCTCGGCCAGCGCTTTCAGCCGCAGCTGCGAGTTGCGGTTGCGCTGCACGCAGGTGAGCAGGAAGCGGCGGCGCAGCTCCTTGGTCTTGTCGTTCTGCAGCATCGAGCGGGCGCGGCGCCAGTTCTGCGGGTTGACCCGCGCCCCGGCGAGCGCCGCCCAGGCGTGCTGCTCGGCGTGGTCGAGGTTCTCGACCGCGATCCGCCAGAGGTCGCGTTCGAGCACCTGGGTGCGCTTTTCGGAGTCCGAGGAGACGGGGACGATGCGCCGCTCGACCCGCACCCGGCGGCCGCGGCCGCGCCGCACCGGGCCGACGACGATCGCGCCGCCGCGGTAGACGTCGCGGTCGAGCAGGCTGTGCAGGGTGACGATCGTCTCGTCGTGGGTCGTCGCCGGGTGGACGAAGTCGATCACCAGGCCGGCCTCCTTGCCGGGCGCGCGCCGGGTGACGCGGCCGACCCGCTGCTGGTAGATGCGCCGCGAGGCGGTCGGCGCGAGGTGCATGCAGATCGTCGCCCGCGGCGAGTTCCAGCCCTCGGCGAGCAGCATCGCGTTGCAGAGCACGTCGACCTCGCCGCGCTCGAAGGCGGCGAGGATCTCGGCCAGTTCGCGCTTCGGCGTCTCGCCGGAGACGGCGCGGGCGACGATGCCCGCGTCCTGGAACGCTTTCGCCACGTTCTTCGCGTGCTGGACGCCGGCGGTGTAGAGGACCCCCGGGGTCTTGCTGAAGCGCGTCTTGTAGAGGTCGGCGATCGCGACGTTGAAAGGCTCCTGGTCGAGCAGCGCGGCCAGCTCCTCCTGGTCGAAGTCCTGGTCGACCTCCCCCTTGCGCAGCGGCACCTTGGCGATCGTGCGCACTCCCGGTCCGGGGGGGATGCGGAGGCAGCGCAAAGGCGCGATCACGCCGCGGCGCGCCGCCTGGGCGAGGTCGAAGCGCGAGGTCTGGGTCGGGAAGAGGTCGGCGACGTGGCGGGCGATCAGCGCGCCGGTCGCGGTCATGCCGATGAAGACCGGGCCGGTCCAGGCGCGGATGCAGGCGCTGGTCTTCTCACCCAGCGCGGTGTGCGCCTCGTCGCAGATGACGATCGAGTAGGCGTCGGAGACCTGCTTGTGGTTGCGCACGAACCACTGGTAGGTCTCGACCGTGACCGGCCCTTCGGCGTCGTCGCGCTCGCCGAGCAGCGGCGGCCGCAGGCGCTCCTTGTAGCCGCGGTCGGAGATCTCGCCGATGAACTGTTCGACCAGGTTGCGGCGGTGGGTGAGGATCAGCACCCCGCCGGTCCGCGTGGCGTCGATGAAGCCGACCGCGGCGACGGTCTTGCCGGCGCCGGTCGCGTGCTCGAACCAGAAGCGGCGCGCGGCCCCGGGGTCGTCGGCAACCTCGGCCTCGGGCTGCTCTTCCTCGGGGGACGCCTCTTCCTCCCAGTCCTGCGGCTCCTCGTCCGGCGCCAGGTCCTCCGGCTCCTCCTCCGCGGCCTCGTCGTCCTTCTCCGCGGCCCCTTCGGCACTCGGCTCCGACGGCGGCTCGGCCGCGGCCGGGGCGGCGCCGTTTTCGGCCGCCGTCTGCTGCTCGGACATCAGCTCGGTCAGCGTCCCGGACAGCGCGTCGACCTGGTGCGGGTTGAGCTCGGCCCCGTCGCGCAGCTTCGGCGGCTCGGTGGCGAGCAGCCGCTCGAGCCCGAGCAGCAGCGAGAAGTCGCGCCGCCACTGGATCGAGGGATGCTCGGCGCCCCGGTCGAGCTCCTGCAGCGCCGCGTCGAGCGCCCGCCGCCGCGCGGTGCCCGGGGCGAGCGCCTCGGGCCCCTCGCCTTCGAGCAGGAAGGGCTCGCGGGCAAACGCCGCCGCCCGCTCGATGTCGGCGCCTGAGGGAACTGCCGCCTGCGCGGCAACGTCGCTGGTCTTGGCCATGGAAGGCTTTCGGTGTTCGTCCCCGCAGCGACGCGCTAAGCGTGCCGACGGGAAAGCTTGGTGAGGATGCCGAGGGTTCGGTTTCTCCCCATCCCGGCGATCTCAAGCGGCAACGTATGCCGCGAACCAG
>DASSBJ010000061.1:0-4090 GCA_035698885.1 Solirubrobacterales bacterium | reverse complement strand
CGCGTCGGCTGGGCGGCATTCGGCTACGACTTCGTCGCCGCGATGCTGCTCGTCGACCTGGTCGGGCTCGTGCTGCTGGCGCGGCTCGGTCAGCGCGAGGGCAGCGACGCCGGCGTCTGGGTCTGGCTGCTGGCGATGCCGATGCTGCGGGCGCTGCCGGTGCTGCGCTTCGACCTGGCGCCGACCGTGCTGGCGATCGGGGGGCTGCTGGTCATCCACCGGCGGCCGGGCCTGTTCGGCGCCCTGGCGGGGGTCGGCGCGATGATCAAGGCCTGGCCGATCGCGCTGCTGTTCGGCGAGTGGGACCGCAGGCGGCTGCTTGGCGCGGGCGCCGGCGCGGCGGCGGCGATCGTCTTCATCTTCGTCCTCTCCGCCTTCTCGTTCAGCGGCGACCAGCTCGGCTTCCTGAAGGAAGAGAACGGGCGCGGGCTGCAGGTCGAATCGGTCGCCAGCCTGCCGTGGCACCTGCGCCAGTACGTCACCGGCCGGGAAATCGACGCCGGGGTCCGCTACCGCGCCTGGGAGATCGAAGACCACGGCGCCGACGTGACCGCCGACGTGCTCAAGTGGCTCTCGCTGGCGGCGCTGATCGGCGCCGGCTTCTGGTGGCTGGCGCGCAGCCGCGCGATCCGCGGCCGCGAAACGCTGGCGAAGGCGTCGGTGAGCCGCGACTTCGTCTTCACCCTCGTCCTGCTGCTCTTGGTGACGAGCCGAGTGCTCAGCCCCCAGTACATGATCTGGATGCTCGGCCTCTCGGCGGTCGTCCTCACCGCCCGCGCCAGCGCCGTCAAGCGCGCCGCTGGACGGTGGTCGCGGCAGCGATCCTCACCACCGCCGCCTACGGCCCGATGGGCGCCTACGGCACCACCTACAACGTCTACGGCCCGGCCTTCATCATGCTGATCCGCAACATCGCCCTGCTCGTCGCGGCGGTCGACGCGACGTGGACGATGGTCCGGGTCGTGCGCGGGCGTCAGCCCGTCGAGTCGTCGCTGCAGCCTCAGAGGGGTAGCCACGCCGCTTGAGGACCGACTCGCCGCGTGAGCGCGTGCCCGCGATGCAGCCATCGAGTTCGCGGTCGTACAGGCGGGCATGGTCACCCGCCTGCCCCGCTGGGCCAACCTCAGTCAATGCTTCGGCCGCCCGCGCCGGGGCGGCCAGGGGAAGAAGGGGCTGGTGCGGGCGATGTAGTCCGCGTAGCCCTCGCGCCGCTTGGCCAATGAGCGCTCGAGCGGGGCGGCGCCGCTGATCCTGGTCAGCAGAACGGACATCACAACGGGCCCCACCACGGTCCACCAGGCGCTACCAGTCGCAAGCGCGACGAGCCAGATCCCCCACCACACGCAGAAGTCGCCGAAGTAGTTCGGGTGGCGCGTATAGCGCCAGAGGCCGCGGTCCATCGCCTTTCCCCGGTTCGCCGGGTCGGCCTTGAAGCGCGCCAGCTGGCTGTCGCCGACCGCCTCGAAGACGAGCCCGGCAGCCCAGACCGCGGTCCCGACCCAGTCGAGAACGCCGAGCCCGGCGGGCGTGGAGTCGTTCATCGCCACCTGCACCGGAAGCGAGACGACCCACATCAGCACACCCTGCAGCCAGAACACCACGACCAGGCTGCGCAGCGGCCAGCGCTCCTTGTGACGACGGCGCATCGCCGTGTAGCGGCGGTCCTCGCCTTTGCCCAGATTGCGGCGGGCCAGGTAGAGGGTCAAGCGCAGGCCCCAGACCGTCACCAGCAGCGCGAGGAGCAGCTGGCGATCGGGCGTGCCGTCGCCGAGAACGTAGGCGGCCCAGGCGACGATCACGAAGCCGCTGCCCCAGAAGACGTCGACGATCGAGCTGTCATTCAGCGCGACGCTGACCGCCCACAGCGCCGTGACGAGGGCGAACACGAGACCCGCCTCGAGCGCCAGCAGGCCGGCGGTGCTCACGGCTCCGCCCGCCCGGGAGCGGCGGCGAAGCGCTCCTCGAGCCAGTCGTCGACGTCCTGCCAGAGCTCGTACAGCCAGTCGGCCCGCGCGGCGCTCGCCGCGGGGACGGCGGAGCGCGGCACCCGCGTCACCCGCACTTGGACCAAGAGCCCGACGAGGCCGCCGCGCCAGATGTCCGAGACCAGCCGCAAGCCGTCGAAACCGTGATGGGCGATGACGAGGACGTCGGCGTCCGGCGCCCCGTCCAGCAGAGCGCCGACGCCACCGAGTCGCGGCGGCAGTAGATGCCGGAGCCGCTCGGCCCGCTCGACCAGGCGGGAGTCGCGCTCGGCGATGCGCGCGATCGCACGGGCGCGGCGCTCTGGCGTGAAACGGGTCCCCTCGGGGTAGATCAGCGCGCCCTCGTCTTTCCCGAGGCCGTGGGCGAGCGCGCGCACCCGCTCCACCTCGCCCGTCTCGCCCGTGCCGCGGCACACGAAGTAGTTCGGCAGCCGTCGCCCGGCTACGTCGAGGCAGGGATCCGAGAGCAGCTCGCGCTTAAGCACGTAGCGCAGGCGGATCCGATGCGGGCGGGCGATCAGGTTCGCCGGCAGCAGATTGTCGACGATGCTCGCATGGCGGATCAGAACGATCACGGGCCCGGGCGCAACCGCGCCGTCGCCCTCCACCTCGAGCCGCAGGCCGAACAGCGCACGCACCGCACCGAACAGGGCGCCGGCCCACAGCTGCTGGACGCGCCAGGTCATGTCGCGCAGCCAGACGCCGCGGCGGCCGCCCAGGCTCGCGACCCACACCGCCGCCAGCACGGCGAGCCCGACCGTCTCGGCGGCGAGATAGACCCAGAGGAACAGCGTCAGCCGTACCGCCGTCGGCGGAACCCCGGATGCGACCCGGCGCACGAGGTCGATCGCAAGGCCCAGGATGAGCAGCACCGGGAGCAGCGCAGTGACCAGCAGCAGACCCAGCACCAGCGGCGGGATCGAGCGCAGCCGCCGTAGGAGCGTCTCGGACCGAGACTCGTCGACTCCACCCCGCTGCACACACTCATTCTTGCAACCTGCGGTAACGGCTCCGGCCTCATCGCGGGACCCGACGAGGGCTGGCCCGGCCGCCGATATGCTCGCGCCCATCCAGCGAGACCGCGCGCGGCGTCAACGGCTTCCGCAAGGGCCTGGGGACGCTCGCACTCGGACTGATCGTGGTCAGTGTCGCCCGGGCGGTGCGCTGACCGGCTGGACTTCGAAGCCCAAAGGAGTGATGACGAACGCCGGCTACCCAAATCGCGAGGACGTCGAGTTTGCCTCCGTCGCGTCCCGCCCCTGGCGAGCAGTACCGCTACGGGGATTCGAACCCCGGTTTCCGGACTGAGAATCCGGCGTCCTAGTCCCCTAGACGATAGCGGCGTGGGAGCGGCATTCTAGCGAGATGGTCCGGCGGTGTCGGGCGGCGGTTCCGTCTGAACCTGGGACTAAAGCACGAACGTATGTTCGATCCAGGCATCAGGCTTCAGCTCAGGCGAAGCGCTAGATTTGCTGGGCCACGCGGCTGTGGTGGAACTGGCAGACACGATACGTTCAGGTCGTATTGCTCGAAAGAGCGTGGAGGTTCGAATCCTCTCAGCCGCATTGCTGGAGCCAGCAGTGCATGACCGGGCAACGGTCGCCGAGGCGCTGCGACTCCGTGACGAGGAGGGGCTCGGCGCTCGACGAGTCGCGCGCCGATTGGGGCTACCCCTAGGTACCGTCCGCGACTGGCACGCCGAAAGGCTGCCCCTGCGCGCCCGCAGGGGAGCCGATCAGCCATGCTGCGAGGCATGCGGCCAGGATAAGCATCGGTTCGACGAGCTTGGGGCCGACTACGTGCATCTGCTTGGCCTTTACCTGGGCGACGGGTGCATCTCGAAGCATCCGCGCGGCGTTTATCGGCTGCGGATATTCCTCGACAAGAAAGCTTCGTTCCCGACGAACGAGGCGGCGGCGGTCTCGATCTACGTCTCGCGCAAGGACGACGTCGCCAGGCTCGACGAGTTCGTCGGGGCGAAGCGGTGAGCGGCGCGAGTGGCCGCGCCGGTTAAGTTCCTCCGATGCGAACCGCGATCGTCTCCGACCTGCACCTGGGCAGCGGCTTCGGCGAGGACCTGCTGCGCGACGCCGCGATCCGCCGCG
>DASSBJ010000060.1:0-18902 GCA_035698885.1 Solirubrobacterales bacterium | reverse complement strand
CTGCACCTCCGGCATCTGCGCCGTCACCTTGCGGTAGGCGTCGATCACGCCGATCGGGTCCTTCCACGGGTCGAAGCGCGAGACCTGGGTGATCAGCGGCCGGTCGACGTCGATGCCGAACTGGTGGCAGACGAAGGCGGCGTCGTCGGGCGAGAAGGCCATGTTCTTCGGCGACAGCGGGTCGATCGCCGGCGGGATGATGTTGACGCCGTCGTGGCCGTTGATCCCGCCGGGCACGTAGGCGGGCATGTGCCAGACGGTCGCGTCGTACTCCTCGATCAGCGGCTGCAGGCGCCCGATCGGCGCCGGGTTCGGCTCCGAGAGGTCGATGTGGCAGCGCCAGATCCAGTTGCGGCTCTTCTCCCGCGCCCCGCGCCGCAGGCCGATCGGCTGCGGGTCGTGGACGATCACGGTGTCCCAGCCGCCGTGCAGGTCCTTGGCGTTGGCCGCGTTGATCTCGTCGAAGATCGCCCACTGCTCGTCGCTCAGCGTCTCCTCCGCGCCCTGCAGCGAGTTGTGCAGCAGCTTGGTCGCGTTGAAGAACTCTTCCTTGCCGAAGATCACGTGCCAGTGGGCGTCGACGCCGACGTCGCGCATCAGCGGCACGATCGTGTAGAGGATCTCCGAGACGCCGCCGCCGAAGGCGGTGGCGCTGACGTGGAGCACGCGCTGTCCCTCGAGCGGCCGCGCCAGCTCGCGAATGCGCTCGCTCAGCTCCTTGCCCGCGATGTGGGTGTAGTCGGAGAGGGACTTCTGGCCGAGGGCGACTTCCTGAAGCATCGGCGTTTTCTACAGGCATCGCCGGTTGGACGCCCGCCCGCCCCGTTATTCGCCCGGTTCGCCGACCGGTCGCTTGCTCAAGGTGACCCTGATCGTTTCGTCTTCCCCGTCCTTGCGCAGCACCTCGAGCGCGACCGTGTCGCCCGGCTGGTGGGCCGAGACGTAGCGCGCCAGGTCGTCGGGCTGGACCACCGGCCTGCCGTCGAAGGCGACCACCGTGTCGCCGCCGGTTTCGTAGGGAATCCCCTGGAAGCGGAGCTTTTCGTCGCCGCCCCGCAGGCCGGCGTCGTCGGCCGGGCCGCCGGGGACGACTTCCGCCAGCAGCGCTCCGTGGTCGGTGTCGAGGCCGAGCTTCCCGGCCAGCTGCGGGTAGAGCGCCTGGGTGGAGACGCCTATGTAGGCGTACTCGACGCCGCCGCCGCGCTTCAGCTGGGCGACCGAGCGCTTGATCGCCGAGACCGGCACGGCGAAGCCGACGCCGTCGTTGGCGCCGGAGTTGGTCTCGATCTGCTGGTTGATCCCGACCACCCGGGCGCCGGCGTCGAGCAGCGGCCCGCCCGAGTTGCCAGGGTTGATCGAGGCGTCGGTCTGGATCGCGCCCTCGATCTGGAACTTGGTCAGCGACTGGACCGAGCGGTCGGTCGCCGAGACGACCCCGACCGAGAGCGACTGCTGCTCGCCGAACGGGCTGCCGATCGCGGCGACCGGCTGGCCGACCGCGAGCTCGCGGTCGTCGCCCAGCCGCAGCGGCCGCAGCGCGAAGCCGTCGGGCTTGACCGCGAGCAGGGCGACGTCGGCGAACGGGTCATAGCCGACGATTCGCGCCGGCACGACGTTGCGGTCCGGGAACTCGACGTAGACCGCCTTGGCCTCCTTGCGGTCCGCGCCTTCGCCGTCGGTGACCACGTGGGCGTTGGTGACGATGCGGCCGGCGGAGTCGAGCACGAAGCCCGAGCCTTCGGCCGCCCCGGCGTCGAAGATCGAACGGATCGTGACCACGCCCGGCGACGCCCTGCGGTAGACGCGCGCCGCGTCGAAGCCCGCGCTGGCAGCCTGCACGACGACCTGGGTGGTCGTCCGGGTCGCGGTCGCTCCGCCGTCCGCCGAGGTCGAGCCGTCGCCTTCGCCGCCGCCGCAGCCGGCGAGCAGCGCCAGCGCGAGCAGGGCGATCGCGAGTGGGGTGGCCTTCCTGTGCATTCCCTCAGTAAAGCGGCCCGCTCACACGGGCGCTTTGGCCGCACGCCGCGGCGGTGGGGCGGCGGCGCCGGGGGGCGCCAGCGGCAGGTCGAGGGTGAAGGCGGTGAACCGGCGGCTGGAGGAGATCCCGATGCGGCCCTCCATGCGCTGCGCCAGCTCGTGTGCGATCGCCAGTCCGAGCCCGGAGCCGCCGGCCGAGTCGGCGGTGAAGAAGCGCTCGAAGATCCGCTTCTGCACGCGCTGCGGGATCCCGGTGCCGTCGTCGGAGACGGTCAGCTCGGCGCGCCGGTCGATCGAGTAGACGGTCACGGTGATGCTCGTGCCCTCGGGGGTGTGGGTGAGGGCGTTGTCGAGCAGGATCCGGATCACCTGCCGCACCCGCTCGGCGTCGGCGACCGCGACCACCGGGTGCTCGGGGGTGCGCAGCTCGAGCCGCGAGCCGCGCAGTTCCGCACGGGCGCCGAACTCGCGCGCCACCTCGCGCGCCAGGGCGCTCAGGTCGACGCCGCCGAGCTTCAGCTCGATCCCGCCCGCGTCGAGCTGGGAGAGGTTGAGCAGGTCGGCGGTCAGCTTGGTCAACCGCTCGATCTGGCGGCGCATCGTGCGCACGAACTCGTCCCGCTCCTCCGGGCTCGGGTCCTCTTCTTCGAGCAGCTCGACGAAGCCGCCGAGGCTGAAGATCGGCGTGCGCAGCTCGTGCGAGGCGTTGGCGATGAACTGCTTGCGGGCGCTGTCGAGCTCGGCGAGCCGGCGCTGCATCTCGTTGAAGGTGCGGGCCAGCTGGCCGAGCTGGCCGCTGGAGTCGACCGGGATGCGGACCGCGAAGTCGCCGTCGGCGACGGCGCGCGCCGCGTCCTCGATGCGCTTGACCCGGCGGGTGACGAGATGGGCGTAGTAGAAGCCGAGGACGAGGGCGATCAGGCTGGCGATCAGCCCGCCGACGAGGATCGCGCCGCGGGCCTCGCCGTGGCCGCCGACCGCGACCACCCAGACGTAGATGACGACCGAGGTCCCGACGCCGATCGACAGAGCCGTGGTCGTGATCCGGTTGCCGAGCGGGGTGAGGCGCAGTCGCTTCATTCGCGGAATCGGTAGCCGACGCCGCGCACCGTGAACAGGTACTCGGGCTGCTTGGCGTCGGCCTCGATCTTCTCTCGCAGGTGGCGGATGTGGACGTCGACGGTGCGCGGGTCGCGGTAGTCGGAGTCGCCCCAGACGTGCTCGAGCAGCGTCTCGCGGCTCAGCACCTTGCCGGGCGAGCGGGCGAGTGCGGCGAGGATCTCGAACTCGACGTAGGTGACGGGAACCTCCTCGCCGCCCAGGGTGACCAGGCGGCGTTCGGGGTCGATCCGCAGCTCGCCCTGCTCGATCGGCTCCTCGTCCGGCGCCTCGGTCGCCATCCGCGAGCGCCGCAGGGCGGCCTTCACGCGGCTGCGGAACTCGCGCATCGAGAAGGGCTTGGTGATGTAGTCGTCGGCGCCGACCTCGAGGCCGGCGACCTTGTCGGTCTCCGAGCCCTTCGCGGTCAGCATGATGATCGGCACCTGGCTCGTGCGGCGCAGCTGGCGGCAGACTTCGACCCCGTCGAGCTTCGGCAGCATCAGGTCGAGGACGACGAGGTCGAAGCGCGCCTCGGCGAAGCGCTCCAGCGCTTCGCGCCCGTCGAGCGCCGAGGTGACGTGGTAGCCGTCCTTGCGCAGGGGGTAGCTGAGCAGGGTCTGCACCGACTGCTCGTCGTCGACGAGCAGAATCCGAGTAGACCCGTTAGGCATAGGGAAATCGTATCCCCCGTCGAACTGAACTCCTGCATATCCGCGGAGCACATCGGCGGGACTTAGGCCTTGGACGTATGTGCGAGTACCAAGAACTAAGGTTCCGTCGACGAGGGCCGATATGACCAATGCGATGCAGCAACAGCAGCTGAAGAGCCTCGTCGAGAACGGCAGCTACCGGCCCGAGCCGGAGCTGGTGGCGCAGGCGATGCTGCGCCGCCGCGGCGTGCGCGCGCTGCTCACCGGGGGGCCGCTCAGCGCAGCTGATCGAACCCCGCCGGCGGGAGAGTCCCGCCGCCAGGCAGCCTGATCTCGACCCCCTCGCCGGCGACGACCTCGCCGATGGCGGTCAGCAGCGTTCCGGTCGCCTCGACGGCCGCCGCCGCTTCGTCCAGCCGCTCGGCCGGGAGCGCCGCGAGCAGCTCGTAGTCTTCGCCGCCCGCGGTCGCCAGCTCGAGCGAGTCGCGGCCGGCGGCTTCGGCGACCTCCGCGACGCCGTCCTGAAGCGGCAGCGAGGCCGCGTCGATGCGCAGGGCGACCCCGCTGGCCTCGGCGACGTGCCCGGCGTCCCCTCCGAGCCCGTCGCTGAGATCGATCATCGCCGTCGCACCCGCCCCCGCCAGCGCCCTGCCCTCGGCGAGGCGCGGCTTCGGTTCGAGCTGCCGTTCGACCAGCGGGGACGACGGGTCCCCGCCTTCTTCGAGCAGCAGCAGGCCCGCCGCGGCGCCGCCGAGCTCGCCGCTGACGACGAGCGCGTCGCCGGGCTGGGCGCCGGCGCGGGTGACGAGGTCCCCGGCGCTCGGCGCGTGGCCGACCACGGTCATCGCCAGGGTCAGAACCGGGGCGCGGGTGACGTCGCCGCCGGCCAGGGTCGTGCCGGTCCGCGCGGCGAGCGCCGCCATCCCGTCGAGCAGCTCGAGGCAGCCCTCCTCGTCGAGATCCTCGGGGACGCCGAGGACGACGTAGGCCTCGCCCGCCTCGGCGCCCATCGCCGCCAGGTCGGAGAGGGCGATCGCCAGCGCCTTGTGGCCGATCTGCGCCAGGCTGCTCCACTCGCGCCGGAAGTGGACGCCGTCGACCAGCGCGTCGACGGAGGTCGCGGTGGCGCCCTCCGGCAGGGTGACGGCGGCGTCGTCGCCGCTGCCGAGCACGACACGCGGACTGCCCGCCGGCAGCCGCCGCCTGACCGCCTCGATCAGCTCGAACTCGCCCATCGCGATCATTCTCGCCGCTGCGGGTACCCGGTGGCAGCCCCGATGGCTCTAAGGTGCGACCGACGTGGCAGAGGATCGACCGCTACTGCACAGGATCGGCGAGGCCGGCGCGCGCTTCGGCACGCGACCGCCGCGCAGCAAGCGCGTCCGGCTGGCGATCCAGCTCGGCATCGCGATCGTCATCTTCGGCTTCCTCGTCCTCACCGTCGTGCAGCAGTGGGCGGAGATCAAGGACAAGGGCGTCCACTTCCACGTCGTCTGGCTGATCCCGGCCTTCGTCGCGCTGCCGGCCTTCTACGTGATGAGCGCCCTCGGCTGGGACCTGATCCTGCGCTTCCTGCGCCACCCGATCGGCGTCGGCCGGGCGCAGGTCGCCTGGGGCCAGCCGTTGCTCGCCCGCTACGTGCCCGGGAGCGTGCTCTACGTGCTCGGGCGGGTGCTGCTGTCGGAGCGGGCGGGGGTGCCGCGGCGGCTGACGATCGCCAGCATCGTCTACGAGCAGGCGATCTCCGCCACCTCCGGCGTCGCCTTCGCCTCCTACTTCATCATCAGCCACCCCGACCTGCAGGGGCAGCCGCTGCGCTGGGCGGTGCTGCTGGTGATCCCGGTCGCGATCGCGATCCTCCACCCGCGCGTCTTCGGGCCGCTGGCCGACCGCGTCCTGCGCGCCTTCGGGCGCGAGCCGCTGCCCGGCGTGATCCCGCTGCGCGGGGTGCTCGCGCTGATCGTCTTCTACACGCTGGTCTGGGGGGTCGTCTCGATCGGCGTCTACTGCGTCGCCCGCTCGGTGACGACGATCCCGTTCAGCGAAGTGCTGACGGTCGGCTCGGCGCAGGCGGTCGGCTTCGTCGCGGCGCTGCTCACGCTGGTGGCGCCGGCGGGGCTCGGCATCCGCGACGCCGCCTTCGCCTGGGCGGTCAAGGGCGCCCTGCCCGGCAACAGCTTCGCGCTCGGATCGCTGATCGCGATCGCCCTGCGCGGGGTGATGACCGTGGTCGAGCTGGTTTACGTGGGGCTGGTGACGGCGGTCGGGCGGCGCCAGGGCTGGTCGGTGGCGACCGGGGTCATTCATCCGTCGGCTGCCGAGGAGGCGGAGGGGCCGCCGCCTCCCAGCGAGACGCCGATTCATACGCCGGAGATCTTGTAGGCGCCCGGTGAGGGAGGAGGCCCGAGGTAGGCCCGGCTGAGCCTAACTTCGCTCGCTGCGCTCGCTCGTGAATTTGCTGCCCGCTTCGCGGGCCCCGGATAGCCCGCCGGGGCGCCGCTTCGCGAGGCTCATCCGGACCTACCTCGGGCCTCCTTTACAGGGTCGGCCGCTGCGAAGCTCCTGGCCGTTGGGATTCAGAGGGGTATACGAGCCGGGAGCTGGTAGGCGGTTAGGGCGAGGGTTAGGAGCTGCAAGGGGCGGTCGCGGGATAGGGCTACGAGGGGGAGACTCCATATGACGTACCAGGGGAGGAGCCAGGCGGTCGCGAGGAGGAGGAGGAAGCTTGCCCATCCTGCGGCGCGTAGCCAGTCCATGCCGCGCCAGGTCTTGAGCAGGAGGTAGAGAAAGCCGGCGGCGAAGAGGGCTAGGGCGGTGGCGCGGACCGCCGTGGGGTCGAGGCCGGTCAGGCGGGCGAAGGTGATCGGGATGCTCATGTGGGTGGTGCGGTGCTGGTTTTCGCCCGCCAGGCCGATCGCGTCGAGCCAGTGCCAGCCGAAGGCGGCGTACGCGGCGGCGCCGATCGCCAGCGCGGCGACGAGGCCGCCGGCCAGGAGGCGGAAAGACTGCGATCTTGTGGCGCTGACCAGGGCGAAGGGGGCGGCGATCGCCGCTGGGGCCTTGAGCGCGAAGCCGGCGACGAAGGCGGCGCCGGCGCTTGCCTCGCGGGCGGAGAGCATCGCGGCGACGCCGAGCGTCGCGATGAGCATCGCGATGCCGTCGTTGTGGGCGCCGCCGACGACGTGGATCAGGACGAGCGGGTTGAGGGCGACGAAGGCCGCGGCGGCGAGGGGGGAGACGCCGCGGCTGGGGGCGACGCGGGCGAGGAGGGCGGCGATCGCCAGCACCGAGAGCGCCGCCGTCGCCTTCAGCGCCGCGACCGCCCACCAGACCGGCAGCCAGGCGAGCGGGTAGGTGGCGAGGCTGAAGAGCGGGCCGTAGGCGCTGGTCGCGTCGATCCAGGTGACGCGGGCGTAGGCCGGGTCGAAGGGCTCGGCGGCCGGCGAGCGGACGTAGGGGTTGAGGTCGTGGAGGACGCCGAGCCGCGCGTAGTCGACGTAGCTGTAGACGTCGTGCGAGAGCAGGACCGGGGCGATCGCGAAGCCGGCGACGACGACGGCGATCGCGGTCCAGCGCAGGCGGATCGCACGCTTGTCGGGCCCGGCTGGCAGGTCGATGCCTCGGGCCTATTCGGTCCCGGCGCCGCCGGTGGCTTTGCCGCCTTCGACCGCGGCGCCCCCGCCGCCCCGCCCGGGCGACGGCACGTGCGTCGGCTCCTGCCCGACCCCGGGCGCGTAGGCGTTCGGGTCATAGCCGCCGGTCGCTTCCCTGCCCAGCCGTTCGGCTTCGCTTTCGGCGCCGCCGGCGCCCTTCTTCGCCTTGAAGTCGGAGCTACCCGGGCTCGGGGCGCCGGCCGTGTAGCGCCCGTAGAACGGCGCCCAGCCGATCTTCTGCTTCGGCTGGCTGAACTCCTCGCACGGCACTTCCGCGCCGCTGTACAGCGAGTGCCAGATATCGGCCGGGAAGGTTCCTCCGTAGACCGTCTGGCCGTGGACGCTGGTCATTTCGATCGCGTTGGACTGCGGGTAGCCGACCCAGACGACGCTCGCCAGGTTGGGCTGGATGCCGGCGAACCAGGCGTCGGTGAAGTTGTCGGTCGTGCCGGTCTTGCCGCCCTGGCCGGGGCAGCCGGTGTAGGCGGCGGTGCCGGTGCCTTCGACGATGTTGTCGTGCAGCAGGCGCCAGACCTGGTAGGCGACCGGCGCGGCGACGACGCGACGCGGCTCGGCTCGTTCGGGCCGTCCGACCTTCCCCCCCGGGAAGACCACCTTGCGCACCGCGATCGGATCGCGGTGGACGCCGCCGGCGGCCAGGGTCGCGTAGGCGTCGGCCATCTCCAGCGGCGAGACGCCGACGCGCAGGCCGCCGATCCCCTCGGCCGGGATCCCGTCGAGCGGGCTCTCGATCCCCATCGACTTCGCCGTCGCCTTGACCGCCGCCGGGCCGACGTCGAGGTCGAGCTGGGCGAAGACGGTGTTGTCGGAGGCGACCGTCGCCTGCTGCAGGTTGACCCGCCCCAGGTAGCCCTCGTCGGCGGTGCTCACTTCCCAGTGCCCCCACTTGGGCAGGTTCAGGTCTAGGTGCTTGGAGACGTAGTAGGTGCTGTAGGGGTCGATCCCCTGCTTCAGCGCCGTCGTCAGCACGAAGGCCTTGAAGGTCGAGCCCGGCTGGCGGTGGCCCTGCGCCGCGAGGTTGAACCTGCTGTCTTCGTAGTCGGTGCTGCTCGCCATCGCGGCGATCTCGCCGTTGCGCGGGTCGATCGAGACCAGCGCCGACGCCGGGTCTTCGGAGTAGGGGAGCGCCGACGCCATCGCTTCGCGGGCGACCTCCTGCAGGCGTGGCTCCAGCGTCGTCTGGACCTCGAGGTCGCCGCGCCGAACGCGGTTCGCCCCGTATGCGTCGATCAGCTTCGCTTCGACGTAGTCGAAGAAGTAAGGCTCGCGCTTGGCGAAGTAGCCGTGGTCGACGTCGAGCCCCAGACCGAGCCGCTTCGCCCGCGCGGCGCGGGCGTGCGCGACGTAGCCGAGCTTGGCCATCCGGCCGAGCACCGCGTCGCGGCGGGCGCGCGCGGCCTCCGGGTGCTGCAGCGGGTCGTACTGCGAGGGCGCCTGCGGCAGCCCGGCCAGCAGCGCCGCCTGGCGCAGGTTCAGCTTCCAGACCGGGCGCGAGAACCAGATCCGCGAGGCGGCGCCGACGCCGACCGCGGTCGCGCCGCCGACCGTCCCGTAGGAGGCGGTGTTGAGGTAGGCGTCGAGAACCTGCCGCTTGCTGTGGCGCTTGGCGTACTCGATCGCCAGCTTCGCCTCGACGATCTTGCGCTCGATGTCGCGCGCCGGGTTGCGCAGGCAGAGTTTGCGCACCAGCTGCTGGGTGATCGTCGAGCCGCCCTCGACCGTGTGCCCGGCTTCCAGGTTCTTCAGCGCCGCGCGGGCGATTCCCTCGAGGTCGATTCCGCCGTGCTCGTAGAAGCGCTCGTCCTCGATCGCCACGGTGGCGTTGCGCAGGGTCTTCGGGATGCGGTCGATCGTGACCGGGATGCGGGCCACGTCCGACTCGATCCGGCCGAGGCTGCTGCCGTCGGCGGCGTAGATCGTCGAGTTGCCGCGCCTGTCGACCGGCTTGCAGGAGGCGAGCGAGGGCGCATCCGCGGCGACGTCGACCACCCAGGAGACGACGCCGACCGCGGCGATCGCGAGCAGCGCGGCGACGCCGAGCGCGACGAGCAGGAGCTTGCCCCCGGCCCCTCCCCGGTGCCGCTGGCGACGACGGTTGCGCTGCGTCACGCCCTGAGGGTACTCAGCGCTTCGCGCGACCTGTGAGACTTGCGCCCCCGATGGAGGCCAGCGACCTACCGGCGGAGCGCTTCGGCGAGGCGGCGCCGACCCCCCGCTTCCCGTACGCGACCTGGGGCGTGCAGATGGCGATCGGCGGCGTGCTGATCGCGCTCGGCCTGGGAATCGTGCTCGGCATCCCGGCGGTGATCCTCGACAACCCGAGCGAAGGCGACCTCAGCAGCGGCGCCAACGCGGCCGTCCAGCTGGCCACCGCGCTCGGCTTCTTGCTGGTGCCGCTGGCGGTCGCCAGCGGCTGGCGGGCGGCTTCGTGGCGCCAGGCGCTGCGGCGGCTCGGCCTGCGCGGCTTCCGGCCGGGCGCGATCAAGTGGATGCTGGCGGCGGTCGGCGCCTACCTCGTCTTCGCCGCCGTCTACAGCGCGGTCTTCGGCGCCCCCGAACAGGAGGACATCGCCGAATCGTTCGGTGCCCTGCCCGTGCAGGTCCTGCTGATCGTGATCGCGGCGCCGGTCAGCGAGGAGGTCTGCTTCCGCGGCATGCTGTTCGGCGGGTTGCGCACGCGGATGCCGCGCTATGCCGCCGCCTTCGTCAGCGCCCTGATCTTCGGCGCCCTGCACGCGCTCACCGGCATCAGCGCCGTGCCGCCGCTGATCTTCTTCGGCTTCCTCCTGGCGCTCCTATATGAGGAGACCGGCTCGATCTTGCCGGGGATCCTGCTGCACATGCTGAACAACTCCGTCGCCCTGATCGGGCAGTAGGATTCCGCGCTGTGAAGCGCCTCGTCCTCAGCGCGATCCTCGGCGTGGCGCTGGCCGCGCCGGCCGTCGCGAGCGCCGCCCCGCAGAAGCCGCAGAAGCCGGCGAAACCGCAGGCGCCGCAGAAGGCGACTGTGAGGATCACGAACATCGGCCACCTGCGCAAGGGCCGCGCGCCGATCTACTCGACCGTGCCGGTGGTCGGGACGGTCGAGCCGTTCGCGGCGCGCCAGAAGGTCGAGGTCACCTTCTACGTCGACGGCCGCAAGCTGCTGGCGCGCAAGGTCAAGGTGCGCAAGGGCCAGGGCGACCTCGGCGTCTTCCGCGCCGCCGTGCTCGTCCGCGAGGACGGCAAGTACGCCGCCTCCGCCCACCTGCCGGCGCGCGGCTCGCTGCTCGGCGACCGCACCGTGCGCAAGAGCTGGAAGGTCAGCTTCCCGGCGCTCGGCGCCGGCGACTGCGGCCGCGTCGTCAAGGGCTTCAAGCGGGCGATGCGCAAGCTCGGCTACGCCTCCGGCGGCGGTTCCTGCTTCAGCGACCGGCTCGGCCGCGAGGTGCTCGCCTACCGCAAGGTCAACGGGATGTCGCGCAACCAGCACGCCGGCGCGGGCGTGGTCAAGCGCGTCTTCGGCGGTCGCGGCGGCTACCGCGTGCGCCATCCCGACGCCGGCGAGCACGCCGAGGTGCCGCTCGACAAGCAGATCCTCGTGCTCGCCAAAGGCGACAAGCCCTTCGCGGTCTACCCGGTCTCCACCGGCAAGCCCTCGACCCCGACGGTGACCGGCCGGTTCAGCTTCATCCGCCGCGAACCGGGCTACAACTCGCACGGCATGTACTACTCCTTCTACTTCTACAACGGCTACGCGGTCCACGGCTACGCCGAAGTCCCCGACTACGCCGCCAGCCACGGCTGCGTCCGCACCTTCATCGCCGACCAGCCGCGGATCTACGAACAGCTCAAGTACGGCGAGCCGCTCTTCGTCTTCTGACGTGGCCGACCTCGAGGCCGCCAAGCGCACCCTGCTCGCCGAGCTGCGCGAGCACTCCTTGATCCTCGGCGAGGTGACGCTGGCGAGCGGGGCGACGGCGCAGTACTACGTCGACGCTCGGCGGGCGCTGCTGCGGCCGGCCGGGTTCAGGGCGGCGGGTGAGCTGATCGCCGCCGCCGCGGTCGAGGCAGGGGCGGACGCCGTCGGCGGTCCGGCGACGGCGGCGATCCCGCCCAGCTGCGCCGCCCTCGCCGCGCCCGCCGGCGCCGGCCTCGTCGGCTTCTTCGTCCGCGGCGAGCGCAAGCAGCACGGCCTCCAGCGCTGGGTCGAGGGCCCGGTCGAGGAGGGGGACAAGGTCTTGGTCGTCGAGGACACCGTCACCACCGGCGGCTCGACCGTGAAGGCGATCGAACGGATCCGCGAGCAGGGCCTCGAGCCCGTCTCCGTCATCGCAGTGGTCGACCGCCTGGCCGGCGGCGGCGAAGCCATAGAAGCGGCAGCGGCCGCCCCCTACCGGGCCCTCGTCACGATCGACGAGATCCACCCGGACCGCCCCGACCGGGGCTGAGCAGCACTCGTATACCCACCGGGTACCCAAGCGCATTTCCCATTCCTGTGCGGCTTGCGGCCCGCACCATCGGCTTGCGCCAAAACAACGCGCTTTTCTTCAGAAACAATCTCCTTGACAATAAAAAGGTCACTGTTTACAGTCCCGCCAAGCTCGTTCAAGGCGGGCAGGGAAGCACCCACAGGGAAACGGAGCCCAAGGGGCCGCTGAGGGAAGCGGTCGCCAGAGGGGCTCGAGGGACAAGGAGAGAGCCACGTGACACGCCACGCGAAGGCAGCGACCGCGGGATCGACCAAGCGCCGGGCAGGACGCCTCGGCCGCATCTTCCGTGGAGCCCTCGCCACCCGTGCGTCCTCGAGCCGCGGCCCAGGGGGACGTGCGCCCAAAGCCAGGCGCCTCGCCCTCCCCACCGCCGTCCTGGCCGCGATCGTCGCCGCCCTCGTCCTGCTCGCCGGTCTCGCCAACGCCGCGACCAGCGCGATCACCGAACCGGCCACCAGCATCGGCGGCACCCACGCGACGCTCAACGGCGTCGTCAACCCGGAAGGCGTCGAACCCGAAGAATGCCTCTTCGAATGGGGCGAAAGCTACTCCGGCCCCTACACCGAAACCGTCCCCTGCGCCGAGACCCCGGCCGAAATCGGCTCCGGCACAAGCCCCGTCCCCGTGCACGCCGACATCACCGGCCTCAAACCGCAGGGCGTCTACTACCACTTCCGCCTCGCCGTCGTCAACAGCCCGAGCGAAACGCTCTACGGCGCCAACAGGTACTTCCGCACCCTCTACGACGTCGTCACCGAACCGCCCACCTCCAACACCGGCACCCGCGCCACGCTGGCCGGTACCGTCAACCCCGAAGGCGTCGAACCCGAAGAATGCTTCTTCGAATGGGGCGAAAACGTCCCTGGCCCACCTGTCTACGGGAACGTGGTTCCCTGCGCGGAGACGCCAGCCGAAATCGGCACCGGCACCACCCCGGTCGCCGTGCACGCCGATATCAGCGGCCTCGTGCCGCAGGGCCAAAGTGGCACCTTTGGCGACCCCGGGCGCTACGAGTATCGCCTCGTTGCCAAGAATCCCAACGCGACAGTCGACGGCGCCAATCGCGAATTCGTCACCCCGAACACCGTGGTCACCATCGCCGCTTCGGGCGTCACCCTGACGGAAGCGACCGTGAACGGCACGGTAAACCCCGACACGGCGACGATCAGCGCCTGCGTCTTCGAATGGGGACCGCTGAAGGAAGCAGGGGAAGCGATCCAGCACTACCCCGAAACATCGCCCTGTGTGCCCGGACCGGGTTCGATCACCGGCACCAGCCCGGTCGCCGTGCACGCCGACCTCTCGGGCCTGCAGCCGGGGACGGAATACGTTTACCGGCTGAAGGCGACCTATCCGACTGGCCCGATCCTTGGAGCGGACGAAACCGTGCTAACGCTCGGCCCGGTGATCGCAGCAGCCTGGAGCGACGATGTGGTGCGCACCGAAGCCACCCTCAAAGCCGAAATCAATCCGGAGGGTGTCGCCACCAGCTATCGCTTCGAATGGGGCAAGACGGCGTCATACGAAGCGGAAAGCGCCGAAAGCAGCGTGGGCTCTGACAGCTCCCCGCACGTCGTGTCGCTACCTTTGGACAAACTCGAACCAGGCACCACCTACCACTACAGAGTCGTCGCCGCCAATGCCGACGGCATCAACGAAGGAGCGGATCGCACCTTCACCACCTATGACGTCCCAGTGCTCAATACGACCTGCCCCAACCAAGCCCTCCGCAGCGGGCCCGGGGCGTTCCTTCCCGACTGCCGCGGCTACGAGATGGTCTCGCCGGTCGACAAAGGCGGCGGCGGAATCATCGCCGGGAATGGATTCCTAGGGGAAGGCTCCAATCGCGGGTCGTTCGACCAGGCCTCCGTGAACGGCGACAAAGTCACCTATACATCCCAGTACGTATTCGCCGGGGAGCCGAGCAACCGCCGAGCAAACCAGTACATGTCGACCCGCAGCGCGGATGGCTGGGCGACGGAAGGCATATCGGCCCCACGCGACGAAGCGGTCCTCACCGGGATCTCGCTCATCACCACCTGGGTCTTCGACACGCAGTTCCAGCTCTTCTCGGACGACCTGTCCCAAGCCTGGCTGAAAGACAGCAACATAGTCCCCCTCGCATCCGGGGCGTATCCAGGGTTCGTCAACCTCTACCGGCGCGACAACACCACTGGCACCTACCGCGATCCGGCGATAACCAGCGCCCCCCTCGCTTGGGACGAAGAAGAAATCGACTTTAACTCTCAGGGACGGGTGCTCGGCATCTTCCATGGCGTCGTGGGCGCCGCGAAGGACGGCAGCCACCTCATCTTCGAAGCGCGAGCACAGCTGACCCCGGAAGCGCAGCCTAACCACTCGAATATGCAGATCTACGACTCGACGGACGGCGCACTGCACCTGATCAGCGTCCTGCCAGGAGGCGAAACGACCCCGGGAGGTGCGGTGGTGGGCGTTCAGCCTGCGCCTGGTGTCGCCTATGTTGACCTGTTCGCCGATCGTGCGGTCTCCGAAGACGGCTCGCACGTCTTTTGGACGTCTGCCGAAGGCCTCTATGGTACTGGGAGGCTCTACGTGCGGATCGACGACAGCACGACCGTGCCGGTGTCAGAATCGGTTACCACCAACAGGGCACGCTTCTGGACCGCCAGCACCGACGGCTCGAAGGTGGTTTTCAGCTTCGACCCCGAAGGCACCGGCACCGCGAGCGGGGTGCCCGGCGATCTCTACGAATTCGACGTCGCCACCGAAACACCGACGCTGATCGCCCACGACATCCACGGCGTTCTCGGCGCCAGCGACGATCTCAGCTACCTCTACTTCACCTCCCGCGCGGTGCTCGCCGGCGGCGCGACTCCCGGCGAGGAAAACCTCTACGTCAGGCACGACGGCGCGGTCAAGTTCATCGCGACGGTGAGTCCGGCCGACGGCAATCGGAGCTATGCCGGTCTCTTCGGGTCCGGTCCGCGTGAGCAGGCCGTGAGAGTGAGCCCCGATGGCCGAACCCTGGCGTTCATGTCGCAACGCAGCCTTACCGGCTACGACAATACAGACGCGGTCGATGGCAAAGCGGATACGGAGGTTTACGTATATAGCGCGAGCTCGGACCAGCTCAGCTGCGTGTCCTGCAACCCCACCGGCGCTCGCCCGCACGGCGGCGGAACCGCTGAAGGAGGGTACAAGCCCGGAAGCCCTGAAGTCGAAGGCAGCAACTGGCGCACCGCGGCGTGGATCCCGCCGTGGGAACGCGAACTGCACGAGGCGAAGGTGCTCTCGAACGATGGCAACCGCCTGTTCTTCAACGCCCGAGATGCGTTGCTGCCGCAGGACGTCAACGGGGTGCAGGACGTCTATCAGTGGGAGGCGGTCGGAACGGGTGACTGCCGCGTCGGAAACACCAATTACTTCAAGGCGAACAACGGTTGCATCAGCCTTATCTCCACCGGCAAGAGCCCGGGGTATTCGGAGATAGTCGATGCTGGCGCCGACGGCTCCGATGTCTTCATCCGGACCGAAAGCAGCATCGACGCGCGCGACCCCGGGCTGATGGACATCTACGACGCAAGGGTGGACGGAGGCTTCGCCCCACCGCCCCCGCCGCCCCCGCCGTGCGTCGGCGATGCTTGCCAGAACGTCCCCGAACCGCCGGTCGAGCCAACTCCGTCGAGTTCCACCTTCAGAGGCGCCGGGAACCTGCAGCCGAGGGCAAACTGCCGAGCGGCGGCAAAGCGCGCCGGGAGGCTCTCCCGGCGGGCCAGGCGAATCCGGCGAGTCGCGCACAGGGTGCCATTGAGGCGACGCAGGCGGATCCTCCACCGCCGCGCGGGCGTGGTCGCCAAGCGGGCAAGGCGACTGAGAGTCAGTGCCAAGCGCTGTAGGCGGGCCAACCGGAGGGCCGGACGATGACATCGCTACGTCCCGGAGAGCAGAGGACCCCCGCATTCAACAAGGAGACCACCGAGATGAAGCGCACTGGAAATCGCGCCCCGCGGCGTCGAATGCTCGCCGTCCTGTTTGCCTGCGTGTCGTTGCTGGCTGCGTTTAGCGGTGCATCGCCCGCCCGGGCTCAATATGGGCTCAACGGCTTCGATGTCCAATTTACGAACCAGGACGGGACGCCGGCCACGCAGGCCGGCAGCCATCCCTATGCCGTCACGACCAGCTTCGAAGTGAACAACACGTTGATCGAATTCCCGGTCTGGAAACTCAGCGGCGCGACCGATAACCTGAACGTCGAACAGATCAAAGGCTTCGTCGGCGACGCAACCGCGATGCCACGCTGCAAAGGGGAGGACTTCGCGAGGGTCGTCGGGGGTGAAACGTTCCACAACGGGCTAACGGCGTGCCCTGAAAACACCATCGTAGGCATCAATGCCGCAGCCGTTCTTGCACCGATTGCCTGGTTCACTGTCCCCGTCTACAACTTGGAACCGCCGCCAGGCGTGCAGGTGCGGCTCGGCTTCGATGTTGAAGCCGTTCCCGTAGTCATTGACGTCGGTGTCAAGAACAGCGGCGACTATAACGTCATTGCATCGACGCCCCATATCCCCCAGGTGGTCAGGTTCTTCGGTGCGGTTATTCAGCTTTGGGGCAACCCGGCCGATCCATCGCACGATGATATCCGGGGGAGATGTGGGTCCAATCTGCTCTTTCCCGCGACCTTCGACGAAGTCAAATTCGTGCATGGCTCGGCTGGGCCGGCGAGCTGCCCGGTTGAATCGAAGGAAAAGCCCTTCCTGACCCTGCCCGGCGATTGCGCCGAACCGCTTACGACCAACTATGAAGCGAACTCCTGGTGGGAACCGGAATTCTGGATCAAAGGCAGCGTCACCACGCACGACAACGCGGAACCACCGAATCCGCAGCGTTTCACTGGCTGCGAGAAAGTGCCGTTCGAGCCTGAAATCTCGGCCCAGCCGAGCAGTGCCTCGGCAGAGAGTCCAACCGGTCTGGATTTCAATCTGGATTTCAACCAGGACGGGTTGACCAGTCCCGGTGGAATCGCTCAGTCGACGATTAAGAAGACCGTGGTCACCTTGCCGGAAGGCGTGACGATCAACCCCTCGATCGGTGAAGGCCTGGGCTATTGCTCGAAGGCGGACTACGAACGGGAAAGCCTAGACATCGCCGAAGGAGAAGGTTGCCCAGACGAGTCGAAGATCGGATCGGTCAAGGTCGAAACACCGCTGATCGAAAATCCGGTCGAAGGCTCCCTGTACTTGGCCCAGCAGGGAGATCCGGCAACTCCAGAACTCGAGAACCCCTTCGATTCGCTCATCGCCTTCTACATCATCCTGCGCAGCGAACAGGAACACCTCCTCGTCAAGATTCCGGCCAAAGTTGAACCGGATCCGAGGACGGGACAGCTGATCACCATGGTGGACAACATCCCGCAGCTTCCCTTTAGCCACTTCAACCTGCACTTCCGCGAAGGCAAGCGTTCGGCGCTCACCACGCCTCCTGCATGTGGCTCGTATGAAACGGTTGCGAAACTTACGCCCTGGGCAAACCCCGACCAGACGCTGACCGCGGTTTCGACGTTCGAGATCACCGGTGGCATAGGTCAGGGCCCCTGCCCGCCGGGCGGCATCCCGCCCTTCCACCCCGACTTCGAAGCCGGGTCGATCAACAACAACGCGGCGAGCTACTCGCCCTTCGACATGCGCCTGATCCGCCACGACGGCGAACAGGACATGACCAAGTTCGGCTCGATCCTGCCCCCGGGCGTGGTCGGCAACCTCTCCGGTGTCACCAAATGCTCCGATGCCGACATCGCCGCCGCGAGGGCGAAGACCGGCCGCGAAGAGCTCGCCCACCCGAGCTGTCCGGCCAACTCGCAGATCGGCACGACCAAGGCCGGGGCGGGCGTCGGCCCGGCGCTCACCTACGTGCCCGGCAAGGTCTACCTGGGCGGCCCCTACCACGGCGACCCGCTCTCGGTGATCTCGGTCACCCCGGCCGTCGCCGGGCCCTTCGACGCCGGCGACGTGGTCGTCCACATCGCCCTCAACCTCAACCCGAGGACCGCCGAAGTCGAAGTCGACGGCGCCTCCTCGGACCCGATCCCCCACATCCTCAAAGGGATCCCGCTGAAGGTCAGGGACCTGCGCGTCTACGTCGACCGCCAGCACTTCATCCTCAACCCGACCTCGTGTGACCCGACCACGGCCAAAGCGACCCTGTTCGGCGCCTACCTGAACGTCTTCGATCCCTCCGACGACGTCCCGGTGGACCTGAGCACCCGCTACCAGGCGGCCAACTGCCTGAACCTGGGCTTCGAACCCCACCTCGGCCTGCACCTGAAGGGCGGCACGAGGCGGGGCTCCTACCCGGGCCTGAAGGCCGTCTACAGCCCGAAGCCGGGCGAAGCCAACGTCAAGGGCCTGGTCGTCCGCCTGCCGAGGAGCGCCTTCCTCGAACAGGGCCACATCCGCACGATCTGCACCCGGGTGCAGTACGCGGCGCAGAACTGCCCCAAGGCAGCCCGCTACGGCTACATCAAGGCCTGGACCCCGCTGCTCGAAGAACCGCTGCAGGGCCCGGTGTGGCTGCGCAGCTCAGACCACAAGCTGCCCGACATGGTCTTCGACCTGCGCGGGCTCGTGAACGTCGAGGTGGCGACCAGGATCGACTCCTTCAAGGGCGGGATCAGGGCGACGGTCGAAGACGCCCCCGACGCGCCGATCTCCCGAGTCATCCTGCGCATGCAGGGCGGCAAGAAGGGCCTGATCGTCAACTCCCGCAATATCTGCCTCGGGCGCAACCACAACCGCGCCAATGTCGTCGGGCTCGGCCAGAACGGCAAGCAGTTCCGCAGCAAGCCGCTGATGCAGGTGCGCTGCGGGCGCCACCGCAAGCACAAGCGCCATCACCGCAAGGCGCGGGGGGGCGCGGGTGGCGCGCAGCAGCGGGGTGCGTTGAGCCCTCGATCGCGATTCTGAGGAGACGGCCCGGCATCCTTGCCGGGCCGTTTTGGTGTGGAGCGGCCCGTCTATCCTGGTGGCATGTCCACGCGGCTTCTAAATGCC
>DASSBJ010000059.1:0-4693 GCA_035698885.1 Solirubrobacterales bacterium | reverse complement strand
CTCGATCTTCGTGATTTTGAGCTTCTTCTTGGGACCCCTGGGCGTCTCGACCTCGACCACGTCGTTGCGTTTGTGGCCGAGCAGCGCCTTGCCGATCGGCGACTCGTTGGAGAGCTTCTGCTCGGCCGGGTTGGCCTCGGTCGAGCCGACGATCTGGAACTTCTGCGAGTCGCCGCTCTTCTGGTCTTTGACGTGGACGACCGAGCCGAAGCTGACCGCGTCGGTGTCGACTTCCTTCTCGTCGATCACGGTCGCGCGCCGCAGCCGCTCCTCGAGCTGGGCGATCCGCCCCTCGAGCAGCGCCTGCTCGTTCTTGGCGTCGTCGTACTCGGCGTTCTCGGAGATGTCGCCGAACTCGCGCGCCTCCTTGATCCGTTCCGCAACCTCGCGCCGTTTGACGGTCGACAGGTACTCGATCTCCTCTTTGAGCTTCTCCAGCCCTTCGGGGGTGATTACGGCTTGACGAGTCACTTTGCGCTGGACCTCGCTTCGTCTTCGTGGAGGGTTTCTAATTGGCCCCGTAGACCAAAAATGCCCGGGAACGACGCCTGTCGACGCCGCACCTGGGCCGGAAGTCGCGGGATTATAGCGAGGGCGCCGGCTCGGCACTCAGGGGTTTTTTGGTCGGTACTTGAGCGGCGATGAGCTGCCGCGCCCTGGGCAGGTCGGCGCTGCGCTGAAGCTCCTGCGCGACCTCCTCCGAGGCGCCAATCGCCTCCACGTACCAGGGATAGAATTTGCGCAGGTAGCGGGCCGCGCGCTCGGGTCCCAGGTGCTCCTCGGCGCGATCCACCGTCCACAGCAGCTCGCCGACGACCTGCTCACGCGAGGGCGGCTCGCTTCGCCGCCCGGTCAGCTCCTCGAACAGCCACGGGTTGCCGAACGACCCGCGCGCCAGCATCACCGCGGCGGCGCCGGACTCCTCGTAGGCGCGGCGCGCCGACTCGGCGTCGTCGAGGCCGCCGGAGACGATCACCGGAACGTCGATCCGCTCCACCAGCTCGCGGGTCAGCGCGTAGTCGGGGCTGCCCTTGTGCTTGATCGTCGCCGCGCGGGGGTGGAAGCCGATCGCCGCCGCCCCGCCCTGCTCGGCGAGGCGCACCGCGAGGTCGAAGCCGGAGCGGTCGCCGGGGCGCAGGCCGGAGCGCAGCTTCGCCGTCACCGGCAGGCCGCTGCCCTCCTGGGCGCCGCGCAGCAGCGCCAGCGCCAGCTCCGGGTCGGCGAGCAGCTCGACCCCGGCGCCGGTCTTGCGCACCTTGCGCACCGGGCAGCCCATGTTGATGTCGATCAGGTCGGCGCCGGCCTCGGCGGCGACCGCGGCGCCGGAGCGCATCACGTCGGGGTCGTGGCCGAAGAGCTGCACCGAAACCGGGTGCTCGTCGGGATGGATCCGCATCAGCTCCCGCAGCGTGCGCTCGTTGCGGTAGTGAAGGCCGAAGCTGGAGATCATCTCCGAGACGGCGAGCCCGGCCCCGTGGCGCTTCGCCTGCAGGCGCACGAACCAGTTGCCGATCCCCGCCAGCGGCGCCAGCAGCACACGATTGGGGATCTCGACGCCACCAATGCAGAACGGCGACGTCAGAGGTGGCTGCGCTTTTCTATCGATTTCTCTCATGGATGAGACGCAGGCCCTTCAGGGTAAGCATCTCGTCCACCTCGTCGATCGTCTCCGCGAAGGGGACGACGACGCGCGCGAGGCCGCCGGTGGCAAGCACGTCGGCGTCGCCCAGCTCCTCTTCGATCCGGCCGACGACGCCGTCGATCATCCCGGCGAAGCCGAACACGAAGCCGGACTGGATCGCGGCGCGGCTCGAGCGGCCGATCGCGGTCTCCGGTTCCTCGAGGTCGATGCGGCCGATGCGGGCGGCGCGGTCGATCAGCGCGGTGAGCGAGATCTCCAGTCCGGGCCCGATCGCCCCGCCGAGGTATTCGCCCTCCGCCGAGACCGCGTCGATGTTGATTCCGGTGCCGAAGTCGACGACCACGCAGGCGCCGCCGAAGCGCTCGTAGGCGGCGATCGAGTTGACCAGGCGGTCGGCGCCGACCTCGAGCGGGTTGTCGATGCGGATCGGCATCCCGGTCTTGACCCCTGGCCCGATCGTCAGGCACCCGGCGTCGAGGTAGCGCTCGGCCATCTGTTCGTAGTGGACCCCCAGCGGCGGCACGACGGAGGAGACGCAGACGGCGTCGAGCTCGGCGAGGCCCATGCCGCAGAGGCCGAAGAGCGCGGCGATCTTCTCCGCCAGCTCGTCCCCGGTCGCCCCCGAGCGGGTCTGGAAGCGCCAGTGCTCGGCCAGGCGCTCGCCATCGAAGACGCCGAGGTGCGTCTGGGTGTTGCCGACGTCGACCGCGAGCAGCATCTGCGACGCGAGTCTATGATGGCTCACCGTGGAGGCGCGGCTCTACGTGATCCCCGGATCCCATCCTTCGATGGCGGCGCGGCTGATGCTCGAGGCGAAGGGCATCCCCTACAAGCGCACCGACCTGATGCCCGTGATCTCGAAGGGCGCCCTGCGAGCCCTCGGCTTCCCCGGCGCCACGGTGCCGGCGCTGAAGCTCGACGGCCGCAGGATCCAGGGCACCGGTGAGATCGCCCGCGAGCTCGACCGGCTGCGCCCCGAGCCGCAGCTGGTCCCGGCCGACCCCGAGCGGCGCGCCGCCGTCGAGCAGGCGGAGAGCTTCGGCGACACCGACCTGCAGGAGCCCGTGCGGGAGATTCTCTGGTGGGCGCTGCGCAAGGACCGGGCGCCGCTGCGCAGCTACTCGGAGGGAGCGAAGCTCGGCATCCCGATCGGGCTGGCGCTGAAGACCGCGGCGCCGATCGTCGCCGCGGCGGCGCGCCTCAACAAGGCGAGCGACGAGAACGTGCGCCGCGGCCTGGCGGCGCTGCCGGCGATGCTGCAGAAGATCGACGACTGGATCGAGGCCGGCGTGATCGGCGGCGAGCAGCCCAACGTCGCCGACCTGCAGATCGCCACCAGCCTGCGCCTGGCGATGACGCTCGACGACCTGCGCCCGGCGATCGAGCCGCGCCCGGCGGGCCAGCTTGCGCTGCGCCTCGTCCCGGACTATCCCGGCCACTGCCCGCCGGTCCTGCCGCCCGCCTGGCTTCAGCCGCTGCGCAGCGAGACCGCCGCGGCCTGATCGACGCGTTCGCCCGGGCCGAGCGCCCGCAACGCGTCGGCGAGGCGCCTGCCGTCGGGCAGGGCGAGGTCGGGATCGAGCTCGAGCAGCGGCTCGAGCACGAAGCGGCGTCGGGTCACCTCGGGGTGCGGCAGGGTGAGGCGCTCGCTCGAGAGCTCGAGATCGCCCAGCAGCAAGAGGTCGACGTCGAGCGGGCGCGGGCTGTGACGCGGCGACTCGAAGTCGCGTCCGCGCTCGGCCTCGACCGCCTTGCAGACGTCGAGCAGCGCCTCGGGCTCCAGCTCGGTGCGGACGCGGATCGCCGCGTTGAGGAAGTCGGGCTGCTCGAGCAGCTCGCCTACCGGCGCCGTCTCATAGGCCGAGGAGACCGCCTCGACCTCCACCCCCCGCTCGCCCAGCATCGCGATCGCCGCCCGCAGGTGCCCGGCGCGGTCGCCGACGTTCGAGCCCAGCCCGAGGTAGCCGATCACGACTCCTCGGCTTCGTCCTCGTCGTCCTCGGCGGCGCGCTCCTGGGTGACCTCGACGCCGACCTCCTGGATCGAGAGCGGCAGCGGCGGCTCCGGCTTGGAAGCGCGGACCCGCACCGACTCGCAGCCGTAGCGCTCGATCAGCCGCCCGCCGACGACCTGGGCCAGCCGCTCCAGGGTGCGGTAGCTGCGCTCGGTGGCGGCGAGGGCGACGATGTCGCAGACCTCGGCGTAGTCGACGGTGTCCTCGATCCGGTCGGTGAGCACCGCGTCGCAGTCGGGGACGTCGAAGGAGAGGTCGAACTCGAGCCGCTGACCGACCTCCTGCTCGGCGTCGCTGACGCCGTGATGGGTGTAGATCGAGATCCCGCGCAGGTCGACCTCGACCCGCGTCTCGATCCCGTTGCCTTCGGGCTCGTCCATAGACGGAACCTATCCGAGGATCGCGCTCGCCACCTTCGTCGCCTGCGCCGCCTCGGCGACGTCGTGGACGCGCAGCACGTCGGCGCCCTCGGCGGCGGCGAGGATCGAGGAGGCGATCGTGCCGCCGAGTCGCCGCTCGACCGGCGAGCCGTCGATCTTGCCGATGAAGCTCTTGCGCGAGGCGCCGATCGCCAGCGGCCGGCCGAGCGCCCGCAGCTCGCCGAGCCGGCGCAGCAGCTCGAGATTGTGGTCGAGGTTCTTGCCGAAGCCGATCCCCGGGTCGAGCCAGATCCGATCCTCGGCGACCCCGGCGGCGACCGCGGCCTGCATCCGCTCGGCGAGGAACGCCTTGACGTCCTCGACCACGTCGCCGTAGCGCGGGTCCTCCTGCATCGTCCGCGGCTCGCCCTGCATGTGCATGAGCACCAGCGTCGCCCGCCGCTCCGCGCAGAGCGCCCCGATCTCCGGATCGTGCCGCAGCGCCGTCACGTCGTTGACGATCGACGCCCCGGCGTCCAGAGCCGCCCGCGCCACCTCCGCCTTCGAGGTGTCGATCGAGACCGTGGCCTCCCCGGCCAACCCCTCGATCACCGGCAGCACCCGCCGCATCTCCTCCTCCGCACCGACTTCCTCCGCCCCAGGCCGAGTCGATTCCCC
>DASSBJ010000058.1:0-23434 GCA_035698885.1 Solirubrobacterales bacterium | reverse complement strand
GACTACGGGGTCGGGATCCCCGAGCACATTCGCCGCGGACACCCCGAGTTCGTGGTTGACGAGCATGCGATCGGCCAGGCCCTCGAGGCAGGAGTGAGTGGCACCCAGCGGCCAGACCGGGGCTACGGCTTTTTCTGGGTTCTCCGGGAAACCCTTTCTTCGGCTGCGTCCTCGGCCGAGATGTTCATCCGGGCCGGTCAGGGAGCCTTCCAGCGCGAGATCGTCGATGCGAGCGTCAAGGACCATGGCTGGAAAACGCCGTCCACGCAGGGGACTTGGATCGCCTGCGACTGGACGACGATCGCAAGGCCGGATCGGTGATTGCATGCGTCCGAGCGTTGGCGTAGCCTCGCATCCATGACGACGCTAGAGAACGACATCCCACGATCCTCGGCGTCACCGCGATACGTGCTGGGGCGCCACGGCCAGGCTTTCTCGACCCGCGCAAGAGCGGAGCAGATTCGAGCCGAGATCGAGCAGCTCGCAGCTGGCGGTCGCGATGTCCTGATCGACTTCGAGGGCGTGCGCTCGGTGAGCTACTCGTTCGCGGACGAGCTGATCGGTGTGTTCGCGTCTCGCTACGAGGCGGACCATCAAGCGCTGCGTCCCGTTGTCATCGGTCTGACGGCACAGGCTCAGCGAGTCCTGCTCGGCAGCTTGGAGCAGCGCGGCCTCTCTGACGAGGTCTCGCGCGAGCTGGTCCCGCATTAGCCGGCCAAGCGCCTGACCTTCGGGCGAAACGACCGCACCGGACAAGTCGCATTTTGCTCGCAGAATCACCGCAAACGGCTCTGTCAAGCGGGCGCTCTCCGGGCTACGAAACCGAAGGTCACAGGTTCGAATCCTGTCAGGCGCGTTCGCTGAATCCCGCTTGGGATCCGGGTGGATGTCGTCACCGAGGCCAGCCTGTCGCCCTACATGGCAGGGGCGAAGGCAAAGCTCGACACGTCCTTGACGAACTCGCGGCGGCCGAGAATCTGAACTTGATGCGCTATGATGATGTGCATGACTCGCACCACGGTTGATGTCGATGATCTGGCGCTTGATGCTGCGCGCCGGGAGTTGGGGACGAAGGGCCTGAGCGAGACGGTCAACGCCGCGCTTCGCGAGGCGACGCGGCGACGGGTGCTCCGGGGCTTCGACGTGCGGCGCGACATCGACGGGACTCCCGAGGAGGTTCGGGAAGGGCGGGAGCGACTCTGAGCGCCAACGAGGCGGCGAGGCCGGTCGAGCTCGACGGCCCGGCGCTCTTCGACACCGGGGTTTGGACGTGGGCGCGAGACCGTCGCTTTCCGCATCTTGCGGAGTGGTTCAACGCCCAGGTCGAGGCGGGGCGGGTGCTGGTCTGTGATCTGGTGGTGCTCGAGTTGACGCGCCTCGCCCCCAATGAGGACCGGGCGCGTGGAGTAGCCGAGCGCCTTGACGCCTTCGAATCGGTGTCGATGCCGAGCAAGCTCTGGAGTCGCGCGCGCGAGGTCCAGCTCCTCCTTGCTCCCAAAGGGGACCATCGCCGCGTCCCGCCGGCCGACCTGCTGCTCGCCGCCGCAGCGGAGGCAGCAGGGGTCCCGCTGGTTCACTACGACCGAGACTACGAACGGATCGCCGGTGTCACCGATCTGCACCACCGATGGATGGTCCCGGACGGATCGCTGGCGTAGCTCGGTGCCGTTTCCTGGGGCAACTACTGGGGCAACATGCCCCACGGATTCCAGCCGATCTCCACGTAGCCTCGTGCACTTCGATCTGGTCGGAGCTGGCTCGGTCGAGTTCTGGGGTTGGGATGACAAGGCGACCAGATCGAGCAGCGCAGCGGGTTGGATGCCGGCTGTGTGTCCCGCGACGTTGCGGATGGTCCGGGATTCCGATAGCCGCCGCAGGGGGTTGCCCAGTTGCTTCCTGCTACTTTTATGTACATGAGCGAGTCGGTCGGCGTTGCGGAGTTGCGGCAGAATCTGAGCGTCTACCTGCGTCGGGTGAGCGGCGGGGAGAGGCTGCTTATCACCGATCGCAACCGCCCGGTTGCCGAGCTGGGTCCGGCACCGAGCACCGGGCCGGATCTCGACAGGCTCATCGCCGAGGGTCGGGTGTCGCGCCCGAGGCGCTCTAGCTTGCCGGCGCCGCTGGAGCTGACGGGGGATCCGCGGGCTCTGAGTAGGGCGCTTGACGACGTTCGCGGCGATCGCTGAACGTGGCGGTCCTCTACGCGGACGCCTCAGCTTTGGTCAAGCTCGTGCGCGAGGAGGCGGAGTCCGGTGCCTTGCGGGCGTATCTCGATGGCGCGGATCTGGTTAGCAGCGAGTTGGTCCTCACGGAGATCCCTCGAGCCGCACGCCGCGCCATCGCACAGGACCCTGCACTGCCGCTCGACCTGTTGCTCGAACGCACTGCCGAACTGATCGACGTTCTCGCTTTGCTTCCGCTCGATCGGGTTTTGCTGGAAGGTGCGGGGGCGCTTGCCGAGCCCGCCCTGCGCGCCCTCGACGCGATCCATGTCGCGTCCGCCGTCGCCCTCGATCCGATCGAGGCGTTCGTGACCTACGACGAGCGCCAGGCCGCCGCTGCGCGACTCGCCGGGTTGCGCACGATATCTCCCGGCGTCTGACGCTGGGGGCGCGCGGACGTCAACGCGCTCACCCTGTGGTTCGGAGCCCGCTGAGTAGGTCGCCGATCACGGCTTCGGACTGTTGGCGCGCCTTCGCCGGGTCGTCGGCTACGACGATCAGCATCGCGGCCTCGATCAGGGCGCCCAGCAGGACTTGGGCGGTGGTGTCGGGGTCGTGGGGCTTCAGCTGGCCGGCGTCGATCGCGGCGCTGACCATGGCTCGCACGACTCCGATGCCGAGGTCGGTGGCGGCTTGGCGCCAGCCCGACCAGCCGAGGACGGCGCGGCTCTGGGTGAGGCCGATGCGTCGCAGCTCTTCGTCGCTTTCGGCGAGCTTCAGGTAGGCGGACGCCGCGGCGAGCAGGGCCTCGAAGGGATCCGTGGCGGCGATCGCCTTCGCTGCGACGCGTTCGAGCACGCCGCGCTCGCTCGCTTCGTAGACCGCGCGGAACAGCTCGAGCTTGGTCGGGAAGTGGTGGTAGAGGGCGCCGCGGCTGACCCCGGAGCGGGCGAGGATCTGCTCGGTCGAGACCTCGTCGTATTCGTGCTCGAGGAAGAGCTCCCGCGCGGCTGCGACGACCCGCTCCCTCGCTCCGGTGCTCGGGCGCCCCGGGCGCCGTTTCGGTTTGACAGCCACGAACAGGGAGACTACATTTACCGACAGACAGTCTGTAACCCTGCACGACCGAAGGAGAGAGATGAACACCTACGTGATCCGCCGCGAGAAGGCCTGGGAGGGACCCGAGCAGCTGGGAGTCGCCGCCGAGCGCTCCAAGCAGGTCGCCGCGGACGAGTTCCCCGACGACATCCGCTGGATTCGCAGCTACGTGATCGCCGAGCCGGGCGGCACCCTGGGAACCGTCTGCATCTACCAGGCGAGCGGCGTCGAGGCCGTGCGCGAGCACGCGACGCGGGTCGGCATGCCCGCCGACGAGGTCCTCGAGGTCGCCGACACCGTGGTGATCAGGCCGGATCCGCAGCCACAGGAGGCTTGAGCCGCACCGGCAGCGTTTTCAGCTGGTTGAGGAAGCCCGACTCGACGAAGGCGGGCTTGCCCGTCATCTCCATCTCGGGGTAGCGGGCGAGCGTCTCCTCGAGCAGGATTTTCAGCTCGAGACGAGCGAGGGCGGTGCCGAGGCAGAAGTGCCGCCCGCCGGCGCCGAAGGCCTGGTGCTCGGGGTTGCGGAGGACGTCGAAGCGGTCGGGGTCCTCGTAGCGCGTCTCGTCGCGGTTCGAGGAGGCGTACCACATGACCACCTTCTCGCCCCGCTTGATCTTCTGGCCGTTCAGCTCCGTGTCCTTGGTCGCCGTACGGCGGAAGTGGGCGAAGGCGGGGAACATGCGCAGCGACTCCTCGACCGCTCCGGGGATCAGCGAGGGGTCTTCGACCAGCATCCGGCGCTGGTCGGGGTGCTCCATCAGCGCCCGCATCGCGCTGCTGTAGGTCGCCTTGGTGCTGTCGTTGCCGGCGGCGACGAGGAGGAAGAAGCCCATCACGATCTCGTGCTCCTCGATCTGCTCGCCGTCGACCTCGGCGTGGACCAGGACGCTGGTCAGGTCGTCGGTCGGGTTCTCGCGCCGCTCGGCGATCAGCGTGCTGCAGCGGGCGAAGATCTGCTCGATCGCCTTCTGGATCGTCCCCTCTACGTCCTCGACGTCGGGGCTGTAGTCGGGGTCGTTGGCGGCCAGCGCCATGTTCATCAGGTCGGCCCAGACCTTGTCGTCCTCCTCGGGGATGCCCATGAAGCTGCCGATCACCCGCGACACGGCGGGCTGGGCGACGTCGGTGACCAGGTCGCAGGTCTCGCGCCCCTCGAGCCGGTCGAGCACGCCGACGACGATCTCGCGGATCGCCTCCTCGTGGGCGGCGATCCGCCGCGGCGTGAAGCCCGCCTGGAACAGCGCCTTCAGCCGGTCGTGCTTGGGCGGGTCCATGCCGATGAACATCGCCCGCGCGAGCTCGATCGGGAAGACCTCGTCGATCACGACGACGCCGCCGAGTTCGGACGAGTAGGTCTGCCAGTCGCGACTCACCGCGTGCACGTCATCGGCCTTCGTCACCGACCAGAAGCCCTTGGCCTGCGGCAGCTCGGTGACCTCGGAGGTCCAGTGGACGGGGCACTCGCCGCGCATCCGCTTGAACAGCTCGAGCGGCGGCCCGTCGACCCAGTGCTCGCGCTCCAGCACGAGCGCGTCCTCGATGTCGCCCTTTCCGGCTGCGATCTCGCTCTGGTCGGCCACGCCCGGCGCATCATACTGGCTGGCTGGCCAGTCTTGGGGCCTTTCTCCGATCCGGCGGCGGAACGGCCCGCGGACGCCCGTGCAATCCTGCCGGGACGATGGCGGGGACGGAAATCGACTCGAGCAGCTGGCAGGTGCGCGACGCCTCGCACGACGACCGCGCGGCGCTGGCGCAGAGCCTGGCCGACGCCTTCTGGGACGACCCGGTCTCCAGCTGGGCGAGCCCCCACGACGGCGCCCGGCCCGGCGTGCTGCGGCGCTTCTTCGGCGCGCAGCTCGGCCACAAGCTGCCCGCCGGCTTCGTCTACACCGACGAGGCACGGACCGGCGCCGCGGTCTGGGCGCCGCCGAAGACCTGGCGCACCACCCCGCGACAGGACCTGCAGCTGATGCGCGCCTTCGCCCACCCGCGCCACTGGCTGCGCGCGCCGATCGTCGCCCACGGCCTGCTCGGGCTCGAGCGGGCGCACCCGCCGGACCCGCCGCACTTCTACCTGGCGACGCTCGGGGTATCGCCGGCCGCGCAGGGCCAGGGCCTCGGCTCACGCCTCATGCAGCCGGTGCTCGAGATCTGCGACGCCGACGGCGTCCCCGCCTACCTCGAGTCCTCGAAGGAGTCGAACATCGCCTTCTACGCCCGTCATGGGTTCCGCGTCACGGGCGAGATCTCGCTGCCCCGCGGGCCGACCATGTGGGCGATGTGGCGCGAGCCGCGCAGCTGATGCTTCCGCTTGCCCAAGCCTCCGGCGACAAGCTGACGCAGGCCTGCGGCGAAGACCCCGGCTTCTTCTGCCACAAGGTCTTCGACTGGACCGGCAGCGCCGGCGGGGCCGAAGTGGCGCGCTGGGCTTTCGACGTGCCGGCGCGGATTCTGCTGATCGTCGTCATCGCTGCGCTCGCCGGCTGGCTGCTGCGGCGGGCGATCGGCCACACGCTGCGGCATCTGCACGGCGGCGCCGTCCGCAACCGTGTCGCGGCGATGCGGCGCGGCGTCCCCAGCGCCCTGCGCGCGACGCAGGAAACGAGCCTGCGCGGGGAGCAGCGGATCGAGGCGCTGACCGGCGTCCTGCGCAGCATCGCCACCTTCACCGTCTGGCTGATCGCCGCCTTCATGATCCTCGGCGAGCTGGGGGTCAACCTGGCGCCGCTGCTGGCCGGCGCTGGGGTGATCGGCGTCGCCCTCGGCTTCGGCTCGCAGTCGCTGGTGCGGGACTTCCTCTCCGGCATGTTCATCCTGGTCGAAGACCAGTTCGGCGTCGGCGACATCGTCAGCCTCGACGAACAGACCGAGGGCGTGGTCGAGCTGGTCAGCCTGCGCACGACCCGGCTGCGCAGCGTCGACGGCACGGTTTGGTACGTGCCCAACGGCGAGGTCCGCCGCGTCGGCAACATGAGCCAGCACTGGTCGCGCTCGCTGCTCGACCTCGAAGTCGCCTACGACACCGACCTCACGCTCGCCAAGGAAGTCGTCAAGCGGGTCGCCGACGCGCTCTGGGAGGAAGACGACGCGATCCTCGAGGAGCCGCAGATGTGGGGCGTCGAGGCGCTCGGCGCCAGCGCCGTGGTGCTGCGGCTCGTGGTCAAGACGACGCCGTCGGAGCAGTGGCGGATCAGCCGCGAGCTGCGCGAGCGGATCAAGCGCGCCTTCGACGAGGAGGGCATCGAGATCCCCTTTCCGCAGGCGTCTGTCTGGCACCGCGACGCCCCGCAGCCCGACTGAGCGCCGTTCAGACCTCGAGCCAGGCGCCCTTCGGGCCGAGGTTGCGGACGGGCGTCTCGTCGATCTGGCTCTGACGGCCCCAGGACTCGTGGATGTGGCCGCAGACCGCGAGGCGGGGGCGCTTGGCTTCGATCGCCGCGAGCAGGGCCGGGCTGCCGAAGTGGTTGCCGTCGCCGGCCTCGTCGCAGTGGCCCCGCGGCGGCGAGTGCAGGACGAGCACGGCGCCCTGCGGGCAGGCGGCGAGCTTCGCCGCGGCCGACTCGTCGTCGAGGTCGAAGCTCCACTCCCAGGGGGTCACGGGCACGCCGGCGCCGAGGCCGTAGAACTCGACCCCGTCGATCGTCGTGCCGTCGCCGTGCAGGACGGTCGCCGCGTCCCAGCCGGCTGCAGCCTCGCGAAGCGCCTGCTCGGTCTCGTTGTTGCCGGGCACCAGCACGGTCGGCTTTTCGATTGCCGCCAGCACGCCGATCGTCTCCTCCAATCCCTCGTGCACCGAGGCGAAGTCGCCGGCGCCGATCACCACGTCGGCCTCGGCCGACATCTCGACCAGCGCCGCCGCCTGGCCGAGGTCGCGGTGCAGGTCGCTGAAGGCGAGCAGCTTCACGCCACGAAACCTATCGAGCGGGCGCCGGGGCCTCGACCGCCCGCCCCCATCGCCGCCGGAGTCGGCTTCGGTCAGCGTCACCGCCGGGTTGTCTTCGAGCACCGTCTGCACGCTCGTCGCCTCGTACTGCTCATCCAGCTCGGGCGCTTTGCCTGCCGGTTCTTCGATAGGCTGCCGCGGCCCATGCCCGACGTCTTCTGGATCGGCTTCGGAATCGCCGCCTTCTTCCTCCTGGTCGGCCTCGTCTCCGGCGCCAAATCGCGCACGACCCCGACCCTCACCGGCCTCGCGATCGGCGCCTTCCTCGGCGTCATGCTCGCCTTCCCGCTCTTGGCGATCGGGCTGGCGACCAGCTAGCGCTTCGCGCCAGGCATAATCGGGAGTCCGCCGGGTAGCCGCTGTCTGCGGTTTCCCAGTCCCGCAACCGGAAGGGAGCAGGAGATGACCCAGGCAACCTCCGTCCCCACAGTGATGCTTCACGACGGCGTCGGGATACCCCAGCTCGGCTTCGGCGTATTCCAGGTGCCGCCCGAGAAGACCCAGGAGACGGTCGAGCGGGCGCTGGAGGTGGGTTACCGCCACATCGACACGGCAGCCGCCTACCGCAACGAGCGCGGCGTCGGTGCGGCGATCGCCGCAGCCGGCGTCCCCCGCGAGGAGATCTTCGTCACCACCAAGCTGTGGAACTCGAGCCAGGGCTACGAGCCGGCGCTCGGCGCCTTCGAGAAGAGCATCGCCCGGCTCGGCCTCGACCACGTGGACCTCTACCTGATCCACTGGCCGGTGCCCGCCGAGGGTCGCGCGCTCGACTCCTGGCGCGCCTTCGAACGGATTCAGCTCGAGGGCCGCGCCCGCACGATCGGCGTCTCCAACTTCCGCGTCGAGGATCTGGAGATGCTGGAGCGCGAGGCGGAGGCCCTGCCGACGGTCAACCAGATCGAGCTGCATCCGCACCTGCAGCAGGCGGAGCTGCGCGAGTGGCACGCCGACCGCGGCGTCGCCACCGAGGCATGGAGCCCGCTCGCCCAGGCGCAGCTGCTGTCCAATGCGACGGTCGCCGCGGTCGCCTCGCGCCGCGACCGCACGCCGGCGCAGGTGATCCTGCGCTGGCACCTGCAGCTCGGCAACGTCGTCATCCCCAAATCGGCGACCCCGGCGCGGATCCGCGAGAACTTCGCGCTCTTCGACTTCGAGCTGAGCGACGGGGACATGACCGAGATCGCCGCGCTCGACGTCGGCAAGCGCATCGGCCCCGACCCGGCGAGCTTCGCCTAGGTCGCTTGGCGGACGCGGACGCGGCCCTCGCCGTCGCTGCGCGAGGCATCCTCGGCAGCGTATTGCGACAGCAGCGCCCGCTCCTCGTCCCGCTTGGGGAAGAGGAAGAAGACCAGCGCCGCGCCGAGCCCGATCGCGACGATGCCGGCCGTGTAGGCCCATTTGTCGCCCTGGAGGAACGAGGACCTGGCGGCTTCGACGATCTGGGTCGAGTGGCCGGGGTACTGTTCGGCGAGGTCGGCGGCGCTGGAGAAGGACTTGGTCAGCTCGCCTTCGACCTGTTCGTTGACCTTGCCCGCGTTCGGCGATGAGGCGATCGCCGCGCTGGTCGCCGCGGCGTAGCCGGCGGTCAGCAGGGCGCCGAGGATCGACTGCATGATCGCGCCGCCGAGGTCGCGCTGGAGGTCAGCCGTGCCGGAGGCCATGCCGGCGCGGCGCACCGGCACCGAGCCGGTGAGCGAGTGCGAGGCCGGCGTGCCGGCAAAGCCGACGCCGACGCCGATCAAGGCGTAGCCGAGGCCGACCTTCCAGTAGGCGGCGCCCTGGTCCCAGAGCAGCAGCATCGCGAGGAAGCCGAGCAGGCAGAAGACGTAGCCGAGCAGCAGCGTGAAGCGGGCGCCGCGGGCCTCGACCAGCTTCGCCGAGCGCGGAGCGACGACGACCATCAGCGCCGCCGCCGGCAGGATCGCCAGGCCCGAGTCGAGGGTCGAGTAGTCGAGCACGTTCTGCAGGAACTGCTGGCCGACGAACATCGCCCCCATCAGCGAGCCGAAGACGATGATCCCGGCGCAGGCCGCGACCCAGAAGATCCGCCGCGCCGCCACCCCGAGGTCATACAGCGGCGACGCGACGCGGCGCTGGCGCAGGACGAAGGCCCCGGTCGCCGCGAGCGCGACGACGCCGAGCCCGACCGCCAGCGCGCCCTTGCCCGGCACCGGCGCGAGGTTGATCCCGAGCACCAGCGCCGCCACCAGCAGCATCGAGAGGACGCCGCCGAGGTTGTCGACCGGATCGCTGGTCTCGTTGACGTGGGCGGGGACGTGGCGCCAGGCGAGGTAGAGGGCGATGACGGCGAGCGGCAGGGTGACGAGGAATACCGAGCCCCAATCGAAGCGCTCGAGCAGGGCGCCGGAGAGCAGCGGCCCGAGCGAGGCGATCGCCCCGCCGATCGCCGACCAGAGGGCGATCGAGCGGGTGCGCGCCTCGCCGGCCCAGAGCGCCGTGATCAGCGCCAGCGTGGTCGGGAAGGCCATGCCGGCGGCGACGCCCCCGAGCACGCGGGCGACGAAGAGGACGCCGTCGCTCGGCGCCAGTCCGGCGAGCAGCGAGGCCGGGATCGAGAGTCCCATGCCGAGCAGCAGCATCGTCTTGCGCCCGTAGCGGTCGCCGAGCGCGCCGAGGTAGAGGACCGAGGTCGCGAGCCCGAGCGAGTAGCCGACCGCGATCAGGTTGAGCGTCGTCTGCCCGGAGCCGAAGGCCTTGCCGATGTCGGGCAGGGCGACGTTGGCGACCGCGAGGTTGAGATTGGCGACGGCGGCGACGAGGATCAGCGCCGTGAGCACGAGTCCGGCCCGCTCCGGACCGCGTGAGGCGATCGGCGGCGCGGGCTCCCCGCGCTTGACAGTGGTCACGCCGCTCGAGCTCACCGCCTGAGAGGATGCCGCCAATGGCGGACGCGCGCAAGAGTCCCGAGCAGCCGCGCGCCGAGAAGGTCCTGCCCGGCGTCTGGCGGCTGCGCCTGCCGCTGCCCTGGCCGGGCGTCCCGCACGGCAACGTCTGGGCGGTCGCGGCCGACGGCGGGATCGTCCTCTTCGACACCGGGATCGGCGGCAAGGGCGGGCTGCGCCGCTTCGACGTCGCCCTCTCGCAGGCCGGCTTCGGGCTCGAGGACGTGCGCCTCCTCGTCTGCACCCACTCGCACACCGATCACTACGGGCTCGCGGCGCCGATCGTCGAGGGCGCCGGCTGCGAGCTCTGGATGCACCCGAAGTGGGAGCACGTGCGGCTGATGGCCGACGACCCGCGGGCGGCGCTCGAGCAGCGGATCGAGGTCGGGCGCCAGAGCGGCGTGCCGCTCGCCTCGCTGGAGAGCTTCCGCGAACGCCGCGAAGAGGACGACGACAACGGCATCGACGCGATCGTCGAGCCCGACCGCGAGCTCGTCCCCGGGGTCGAGGTGCAGACCGACCTCGGCGCCTGGCAGGTCTACGAGACGCCGGGCCACGCTCCGTCGCACGTAGTCCTGCACCAGCCCGAGCGCAGGCTGCTGATCTCCGGCGACCACCTGCTCGGCCGCACCGTGCTCTTCTTCGACCACGGCCACAGCCCCGATCCGGTCGGCGAATTCCTCCGCAGCCTGGAGCAGGTCGAGCCGCTGCAGGTCGACCTCGTCCTGCCGGGGCACGGTCGCACCTTCCGCGACCCCGAGGCGAAGATCGCCGAGGCGCGCAGGCAGGTCGACGAGCTGCTGGGCAAGGTCCGCGGCTCGCTCGGCGAAGGCGAGAAGACCGCCTACGAGGTCGTCGGAGACCTGATCGGCCCCGAGGGCCAGAAAAGCATCGCCAGCGTCTGGGCGCTGCAGATCGTCCTCTCCTCGCTCGACCACCTGGCGGCGCTCGGCGAGGTCGAGGCGGTCGAGGGAACCGATCCGCGGCGCTGGCGGCTGGTCAGGTGACCGCCCGCTTGCCTCGGTAGGCTGCCGCGTCGTGGCCAGCTTTACCTTGGTGCGCGAGATCGACGCGCCGCCCGAGACGGTTTTCGACGTGCTGACCGACCACCGGCGCTATGTCGAGATGACGCCGCTGCGCCGCTCGGAGCTCGAGCGCGAGGGCGAGCCGGCGCCGAACGGGGTGGGCGCGATCCGCGTGCTGCATTCGCTCGGGCCGCCGCTGCGCGAGGAGGTGATCGTCTACGACCGGCCCCGGCGCTTCTCCTACAAGGTCCTCTCGGGCGCGCCGATCCGCGACCACCTCGGCACCGTCCAGCTCGCCGCCCGCGGCGACGGCACCAGGCTGACCTATTCGGTGCGGATGACGCCCACCGTGCCGCTCGGCGGCCGGCTCGTGGTCGCCGTGGTCAAGCGAGGCATAGAGCAGCTGCTGAACGGTGTGACCGCCGAGGCCGAGCGGCACGCCCCGGCCGGGGCCTGACCGGCTCGATGGGCGGTGCGATCGAGGAGTCGGAGTTGCGCCGCAGGGCGCACGACAGCGTGCGCCGCGAGGTCGAAGCCTTCGGCGGCGCCGCGCCCGGCTCGCGCCTGCTCCGCCGCGACGGCCTGATCGCGGCGATCGTCCCGGCCTGTCCGCAGCGCTCGGTCTTCAACTCGGTCTTCTACGACCAGCCGGGCGCGCCGGCGCGCGGGTACGAGGCCCTGGTCGAGGCCTACGAGAGCGCCGGCGTGAAGGCTTGGACCGTCTGGGTTCCGGCCGAGGATCGCGCCACCGCCGAGCTGCTCGCCGACCGCGGCCACGTCCTCGACGGCGTACCGCGGGCGATGGCGCTCGATCTCGGCGAGCTGGCCGCCGGCCCGCCGCAGCCGGCCGGAATCGAGGCGGCTCCGGTCGAGCCCTCGGTCGTCGCGGCGCTCAACGATCGCGCCTACGGCTTCGGCGACGAGCAGGCCTTTCGCGCCGGCTTCGCCGGCGAGACCGCGGCGCGCCTGCACGGCGCCTGGGCCGAGGGCGAGCCGGTCGGCTGCCTGGGCACGATCGACGCCGGCGACGATTGCTGCGTGACCGCGGTGGCGACGGTCCCCGAGTTCCAGCGGCGCGGGATCGCGGGTTGGCTGCTGCGGCGGGCCCTGGCCGAAGCCCGCGAGCGCGGCATGAGGACCGCCTCGCTGCGCGCGAGCGAGGCCGGCGCGCCCGCTTACCGGCGTCTCGGCTTCCGCGATCTCGGCGTCGTCGAGATGTGGGAGCTGCGCCGGTGAGCGACGGATCGCGAGCGCGGCGGGCCCTGCGCGCAGCCTGGCGCCTGCTCCGCCACCCGCGCTGGTTCTGGCGCGAGCATCGGCGGCTCGTGCTCGCGGCCGGGGCGGCGGCGCTGGTCCTGCTGGCCGGCGGCGGCATCCTCGCCTACGAGCTGCTCAAGCGGCCGCCCGACGTGCACAACCCGAACGCGACCTTCACCCCGCAGAAACCGCCGAAGCCGCAGCGCAGGACCGTCAACTGGCCGATCTTCGGGCTCAACCCGGCTCGCACTCGCTTCCTGCCGGCCAACCGGGTCAGGCCCCCCTACAGGCTGCTCTGGCACTACGGCAACAAGCCGCTGCTCGAGTTCCCGCCGGTCTACGCCGCCGGGCGGCTCTACTTCGTCGACAACAACGGCAACGCCCATGCGCTGAACGCGAACACCGGCAAGCGCCTCTGGCACCGGCGGGTCGGCCGCCTCAACGCCTCCTCGCCCGCCTACCACCGCCACCGCCTCTACATCGTCAACCTGGTGCCGGGCCACATCGTCAAGCTCGACGCCCGCAACGGCCACGTGCTGTGGAAACGCTCGCTGCCGGGCCGCGCCGAGTCCTCGCCGCTGGTCGTCGGTCGCAGCGTCTACTTCGGCTGCGAGGACGGCAACCTCTACTCGCTCAGCACCCGCAACGGGCATCTGCGCTGGGCGACGCCGCTCGGCGGGCCGGTGAAGGCGGCGCCGGCCTACCGGCATGGCGTGCTCTTCGTCGGCGACTACGGCGGCAACATGAACGCGGTCCGCGCGCGCGACGGGAAGCTGCTCTGGCAGAGCGGCTCGCTCGGGCAGGGGTTCGGCACCTCAGGCCAGTTCTATTCGACCCCCGCCGTCGCCTACGGGCGGGTCTACGCGGGCAACAACGACACCCGCGTGTACAGCTTCGACCAGCAGGACGGCACCCTCGCCTGGAGCTACTCGACCGGCGGCTATGCCTACTCGGGCCCGGCGGTCGCCAACACCCGCCACACCGGCCCGACCGTCTACATCGGCTCCTTCGACGGCAACGTCTACGCGCTCAACGCGAAGAACGGCGTGCCGCGCTGGATCCACTCCGCCGGCGGGCCGGTGATCGGCTCGCTCTCGGTCGTCGGCGACATCGTCTACGCGGCCGAGTTCGAAGACACGACGACGACCGGCTTCGCGCTGAAGAGCGGCCGCCCGGTGTTCCGCTACAAGACCGGCGCCTACACGCCGGTGATCTCCGACGGCCACCGCATCTACCTGACCGGCTACTCGAGCATCAACGCCCTGCAGCCGTTCAGGTACCGGCGGGGCCTGGCCGATCGCATCCCCGCCCGCCGGGCGCGGTAGAGGTCACGATCGCATAGCGGGCCAAACCTCTCCCGCGCCCACGGTTGGTTCGCGCTATTTGCGAGGCGCGACGCCGCCCGGCGGGGGCGGCGGGGCCTGCGGCGGGAAGGGCGCGTAGGAGGGGAAGCGGCCGTTGTGGATCTTGTTGCGCAGCACGCCGAGGCTGGCCGGCCAGTTCTGGATCCGGTAGGAGCTGGCCGAGCCGAAGTCCTGGTAATAGACGAGCATCTTGGCGCGCCGGTGGCGCTTGACCCAGGCCATCAGCTTGCGCACGTAGCCCGAGTCGTCGCCGCCCGAGACGCCCCACTCGGCGATCGCGAAGGGCTTGCCGGCGAACTTCTCGTAGAGCCCGTTCAGCGCCTTCCAGTCCTGGTTGTCGGAGTAGAAGTCGGTCCCCGCCCAGTCGACCCAGGGGCTGCCGGGGTAGAAGTGCCGCGGCCGGTTCTGCGGCCTGGTCGGCGAGCCGGCGGGCAGCGGGCTCCAGATCACTTCCACCGGCGACTTCGGCAGTCCGCCGAGGCGGCTGCGCAGCGGCGGCACGCCCGCCTTGCGCAGGCGGGCGTTCAGCTGGCGCCGCTTGCCGCCGCCATGGACGATCACGTAGATGCGGCGAAAGGCGCGCTTGTACCAGAGCGCGCTGTGAGCGCCGTCGCGCGGCTTGCCGGCGCAGTCATAGGCGGCGTAGACGTTGAGGCAGCGGTTGGGCTCGCCGAGCGGCCGGATGTAGGCGCGCATCTTCTTCTTCGCGAACAGCTTGTTGAGGCGGATCAGATAGCCGTCCCCGGCGCCGGTGGCGATCCCGCGCGGGCTGATCACCTCGTGGCCGTCCTGGTTGTCCGCGGTGGTGATGTGGAGGATCGGCCGTGCCCGCGCCATCTGCCAGCGCTGGATCGTGTCCGGGAATTCCGAGCCCCAGGTGCGGAAGGACTCGATCAGCGCCGGGTGCTTGCGCAGAGCATCGGAGAACTGGCCGAAGTCCGCCGGGTCGCCGGTGTCGCTGATGCCGAAAAAGACGTTGTGGCCGCGTGGCACGAGCGAGGCGCCGGCAGCGGCCGGCGCCGCGGCGAGCAGGCAGAGCGCCGCCAGCGCGAAGATCGCGCTGCTCACGGCTCGCCTGTCGCGTGCGGTCCTCATCCGAGCAAGCGGGGGATGCTGGCAAACGGCCGCGCCCGGCCATGCAATTCGTCTGGCGAGTTTCTCCCTGTATGGGACGGGAAGGTCGCCAATGCCTGAAACACTGGAAGCCGACGATCGATCCGACAACGGTGGAGGGATGGGAAAAGATGCCGCTTGACCAGAGCAAAGTGGGGCAGCACGTCGCATCGCAGATGGAAGCGATCGAAGCCGACTACGGGGACGACTGCGAAGTCGGCGACATCTGCACGATCGTCGAGGTGCGCGGCCCGCACGGCTCGCACGTCCGCATGCGCAGCACCGCCTCCTCTCCGCACTCGACCCTCGGCCTGCTGAAGCTGGCCGAACAGGTGGCGCTGGCCAACTTCGGACGCGACGACGTCTGAGCCCTACCCGGCCCCGTTGACGGTCGCCAGCACCTCGCTCGCGTATTTGGCGACGAAGCTGGGGCCGATGCCCTTGATCGCAAGCAGGGCGCCCTCGGATGCCGGGCGGGTGGCGGCGATCGCCTGCAGGGTGGAGTTGTGGGCGACGGTGAAGGCGGGCTTGCCGTCGGCGGCGCGCAGGCGCCACTCCTTCAGCCGCTCGAAGAGCGAGGCGTCGGCGGGGGCAAGCTCGGGCGGCGGCGCGGCGGGTTGCTTCGCCCCGGCCGGGCGGCGGACCGCGATCGTCTCGGGATCGGGCAGCCAGTCCTGCCGGTCGCAGACGTCGCAGCAGCGGCCCAGCGGCCGGCCGGCGGCGTCGTCGCCGAAGTGGGCGAGCACGCTGCGGCGGCGGCAGCGGTCGCCGTAGATGAAGTCCTTGATCGTGTGGTAGTCGCGCCAGCCGCGCTCGTGGGCGATCGCCAGCGCGGGGTCGCCGGCGCGCTGCTGGTTGAAGCGCACGAGCCGGCCGAGGTCCGCCTTCATCGCCAGCAGCACGGCGCGGGCGGGCCGGCCGTCGCGCCCGGCGCGCCCGGCCTCCTGGTAGTAGGCCTCGAGGCTGGTCGGAATCGCCATGTGCCAGACCGAGCGCACGTCGGCCTTGTCGACGCCCATGCCGAAGGCATTGGTGGCGACGATCGTGTCGACCTCGCCGGCCATGAAGCGGCCCTGGGCGCCGGCGCGGTCCTCGGCCTCCATGCCGGCGTGGTAGGCGAGCGCCCGCAGGCCCGCTTCGCGCAGCGTGGCGGCCACCTCGTCGGTGTCGCGGCGGGTGCCGCAGTAGACGATCGCCGGCCGGTTGGCCGGGTCGGCGAGGCCGGCTTCGAGAAGCGCCGCCCGCCGCGCCTTCGATCCCTTGCCCTCGAGCCGCACGACGTCGAAGGAGAGGCTCGGCCGGTCGAAGCCGGAGCGCACCTGCAGCGGCTCGCGCATCTGGAAGCGGGCGGCGATCTCTCGCGCCACCGCCTCGGTCGCGGTCGCGGTGCAGGCCATCACCGTCGGTCGCCCGAGCCGCTCGGCGATCTCCGGCAGCCGCAGGTAGTCGGGCCGGAAGTCGTGACCCCACTCGGAGACGCAGTGCGCCTCGTCGACCGCCAGCAGGTCGATCCGGCGCCGGCCGATCGCCTCGAGGAAGACGCCAGAGGCGAAGCGCTCGGGCGAGCAGTAGACGATCCGCGCGGCGCCGCCGCGCACCTGGGCGAGCGCCTGGCGCACCGCCTCCTCGCTCATCGCCGAGGTCACCATCGCCACCGGGTGCCCCGCGCCGCTCAGCCGCCGCCACTGGTCGTTCATCAGCGCGATCAGCGGGCTGACGACGATCGTCAGGTCCTCCGTCGCCAGTCCGGGCAGCTGATAGCAGAGGCTCTTGCCGCCGCCGGTCGGCATCACGATCAGCGAGTCGCGCCCCTCCAGCGCCGCCTCGACCGCTTCCTTCTGACCGGGGCGCCAGCTGGTGAACCCCAGCTTTCCAAGCAGCTCGTCGGCCCGGCCAGCCCGCATGGGCGTCAATTCGGTTTGGCCCTCCATCCGTCCCAGGCTATGCGTTTGCCCGGCGGGTTTCGATCTCGCCGCGGCAGGGAATTAGAAGAGATTCTCGATCCAGGAGAGGACCATGGCTCAAACCAAAGCGAAGCGCTCCGCGAAACGCACTGGGAGCTCGAAAAAAGCCCAGGCGCGCTCGCGGGGGTCAGCGAGCAAATCCAGCAAAGCGAGCAAATCGTCGAGCTCGCCGAACGGCCCGATGGCCACGGCCGGCGAGGTCGCCGGAAGGGCCACGAACGCGGTCGGCAGCGCGACCGGAAAGGCCACCAGTGCCGTGGGCAAGGCGAAGGTGCCGCTGCTGGCCGGCGGGGCGGCGATCGCCGGAGCGGCCGGTGGCGTGGCGCTCGGCGCGCGACAGGCACGCCGGGGGACGGGCATCGCCAAGGCGCTGCCGCGGCGCCCCCAGGTTAAGGTCAAGTCGGCTGACGTCGCAAAGGCCGCCAGGGAAGTCGGCAACTTCGGCGTCCAGCTCGGCGAGCTCGCGGGCGAGCTGAAGCGCGCCCGCGAGTCGTCGAACGGAGGCAGGCACCGCTCGCCGATAGAGGTCGTCCTGCAGGGACTGACCTCGAGGGGGGACCGCCCCTAGCCCACCGTCAGCGTGCCCCGCTCGTCGGCCCCGCCCGGGCAGTACAGGGTGTACCGGCCCGCCTCCAGGTCGAGCGAGAAGCTGCCCGAGAGGCCTTCGGCGAGGTTCTCCTTCTCGCCGAGGATCGTGTCGCCGTCGAGGACCTCGAACTCGCTGACCTTCGACGTGCCGGTGTTTTCGACTTCGAAGACCACCGGCCCGGCGGGGGCCTTGGCGTCATGCGGCTCGCAGCCCGCGTCGGTCAGGGCGAAGGACATCTTCTTCGCTCCGGCGGGCGTGTCTTCGCTCGAGCCGCCGCAGCCGGCGGCGGCGAGCGCAAGCGCGCCCAGCGCGGCGGCGAGGAAGGAGGTGCGGACGGCGATTCCCTGCATCTGAGCTGCTCCTATCGGTCGGTGAGAGACGAGAGTTAGGGCACCCTAACAAAAACCGACAGGCACAGTCGGAATGGCGCGGTCGGCTCGAAGTCAGGCGGGGATCTCGGCCGGTGATGCGGCGCCGCGGCGGGCGGGGCGTGAGGCGCGCCTGCCGCGCAGCTTCGGGCGCAGCCGGTCGGGCCAGACCACATAGAGCGCCATCGGCACCGCGTAGAGCAGGTAGACCGCCGCCTCGCCGACGGTGGGCTGCGGCTGCAGCCCCAGCATCCCGGTCAGCAGAGAGCCGGAGATCGTGCCCGGCTGGACCAGCCACGAGAGGTCGATCGCCTGGCCCTGCAGGCCGTTGAACCAGCCCGCCTCGTGGGCGGTGTGCAGCGAGGTCGCGAGCAGGCCGGCGGCGACGAAGACGAGGATCAGGCCGGTGACGCGGAAGAAGCGCGTGAGGTTGATCCGCACGCCGCCGCGGTAGATGCCGAGGCCGATCGCGACCGCCGCGGCAAGGCCGATCACGGCGCCGATCCCGGCCGCGGCCGTGTCGCTCGCGTCCTGGAAGGCGGCGAGCAGGAAGACCGAGGTCTCGAAGCCCTCGCGCAGCACGGCGAGGAAGGCCATCGCGACCAGCGCCAGGCCGGAGCCGGCGGCGAGGGCGCTGGCGGCGTGCCCTTCGAGCTCGGACTTGATCCCGCGCGCGTGGCGGCGCATCCAGACGATCATGTAGGTGACGGCGCTGACGGCGATCAGCCCGATCACCGTCTCCAGACCCTCCTGCTCGCGCTGCGGCAGCTGCTGGCCGACGACCCGCAGCAGCACCGCGATGCCGACGCAGAGCGCCACCGCGACCGCCACCCCGGCCCACATCTGCCTGATCTTGTCCCGCCGGCCCTCCTTGACCAGGAAGGCGGCGATGATGCCGACGATCAGCGAGGCCTCGACGCCCTCGCGCAGCGCGATCACCAGGGTTGGAATCATCCGAGCTAGACTGCCTTTCGGGTGGACTGTCTGGGGACCCTAATTAGGGTCCCCTAACTGCAGGATTAAAAACCTAGCACGCCGCTAGGCATTGAGTCCTCCCCCCAGGGCAGCCACGGCTCGTACCACTGGCTGATCCCGCGGGTCAACGCGTCCGCCTGCTTCGGCCCCCAGGTGCCCCGCTCGTAGGGGTGCACCGGCCCCGGCTCGTCGAGCAGCGGCTGCACGACCCGCCAGGTCTCCTCGACCGCGTCCTCGCGGGTGAACAGCTGGTGGCGGCCGGCGAGCGCGTCGCCGAGCAGCCGCTCGTAGGGCTCGGGATCCTCGCCGGGCACCTTCTCGAACAGCACCTCGAGGTCGGCCGGCTCGACTTCCTCGACCCCCGCCTTCTTCGCCCACATCCGCGTCCGCGCGCCCGGCTTCGGCTCGATCCGCACGGTCATCTGGTTCGGCTCGGGCAGCTTGCCCTTGCCGACCCCGAGCCGCGGCGGCCGGCGGAAGACGACGTTGACCTCGCTCGCCTTGACCGGCATGTTCTTGCCGGCGCGGATGAAGAAGGGGACGCCGCTCCAGCGCCAGTTGTCGATCGCCAGCTCGACCGCGGCGAACGTCTCGGTGGTCGAATCGGGCGCGACGTTCTCCACTTCGAGGAAGCCGTCGTACTGGCCGCGCACGTAGCGCTTCGGGTCGGCCGGGCGCATCGCCCGGAACAGCTCGACCTTCTTGTCGCGCACGGAGTCCGCGTGGTTGCCGGCCGGCGGCTCCATCGCGACCAGCGAGAGCACCTGCAGGGCGTGGTTCTGGATCACGTCGCGCATCGCCCCGACCGCGTCGTAGAAGCGGCCGCGGTCCTCGACGCCGAAGTTCTCGGCGATCGTCACCTGGACGTGAGAGACGTGCTGGCGGTTCCAGACCGGCTCGAGCAGCGAGTTGGCGAAGCGCAGGTAGGCGATGTCCATCACCGGCTCCTTGCCGAGGTAATGGTCGATCCTCAGGATCTGCTCCTCGCGCAGCACCTCGTGCAGCTCGGCGTTCAGCGCCCGCGCCGATTCGAGGTCGTGGCCGAAGGGCTTCTCGATCACCACATGCGCGTGCTCGGTCAGGCCGGCCCTGCCGAGGCCGTCGACCACTGTGGCGAATAGCGAGGGCGGGATCTCCAGATAGAAGACGGGCCGCTCGGCGTCGCCGATCGCCTCGTCGACGCGCTCGAACGTCGCCGCGTCCGCATAGTCCCCCTGGATGTAGGAGAGGCGAGCGGCGAGCCGCCCGAACACCTCCTCGTCGGGGTCTTTGACCGTCGCGTGGATCGCGTCGTGGGCATGGCTGCGCAGCTTCTCCTCATCCCAGTCGTCGATCGCGACGCCGACGATCGGGCATTCGAGCTTGCGGCCGGCCTCCAGCCGGTAGAGCGCCCGGAAGGTCATTTTCTTCGCCAGATCGCCGCTGATCCCGAAGATGACCAGGACGTCGGCAGATAGGGTGGGGTCCATGGAGCTGGGAATAGTAGGGCTAGGACGGATGGGTGCGAACATGGCGCGCCGCCTGATCGGCGACGGGCACCGGATCGTCGCCTACGACGTCAACCCGGACGCGGTTTCCGCTCTGGCCGGGGAGGGCGCCGACGGCGCCTCCTCGCTGCAGGCGCTCGCCGACAAGCTGAGCGCGCCACGCGCGGTCTGGGTGATGGTGCCCTCGGGCGAGATCACCGAGAAGACGATCGAGGACGTCGCCGCGGTGCTCGAGCCGGGCGACGCGATCGTCGACGGCGGCAACTCCTACTACCGCGACGACATCCGCCGCGCCGAGAAGCTGCGCGAGCAGGGGATCGACTTCGTCGATTGCGGCACCAGCGGCGGCGTCTTCGGCCTCGAGCGCGGCTACTGCCTGATGATCGGCGGGCCGGACGGCGCGGTGCGGCGGCTCGACCCGATCTTCGCGACGCTGGCGCCGGGGGTCGAGTCGGCGGAGCGCACGCCCGGGCGCTCGGGCGACCCCTCGCCCTCGGAGAACGGCTACCTGCACTGCGGACCGAACGGCGCCGGGCACTTCGTGAAGATGGTCCACAACGGGATCGAGTACGGCGTGATGGCCGCCTACGCCGAGGGCCTCAACATCCTCAAGAACGCCGACGCGGGCAAGGCGCAGCGTGAGCAGGACGCGGAGACGGCGCCGCTCGAGCAGCCCGAGTACTACCAGTACGACCTCGACCTGCCCGAGGTGGCCGAGGTCTGGCGGCGCGGCAGCGTGATCGGCTCCTGGCTGCTCGACCTGACCGCGGCGGCGATGCGGGAATCGCCCGACCTCGCCGACTTCGCCGGTCGCGTCTCCGACTCCGGCGAGGGCCGCTGGACCTCGATCGCGGCGATCGACGAGGGCGTGCCGGCGCCGGTCCTGACGACCGCGCTCTACGAGCGCTTCTACTCCCGAGGCCTCGACGACTTCGGCGACAAGGTGCTCTCCGCGATGCGCAAGCAGTTCGGCGGCCACGACGAGAAGGCTTCGTAGCGCCCCGGCCGGGTAGCCGACTGCGATGTCTCCGATCGAGACGAGGGTCTTCCCCGACGCGGACGCGGCCTCGCGCGCCGCTGCCGAGCTCGTCGCCGCCGCCGGCCGTGCCGCGGTCGACGAGGGCGGTCAGTTCGACCTCGCGCTGAGCGGCGGCAAGACCCCCTGGGCGATGGTCGGCCTGCTCGGCGAAATGGACGAGATGCCCTGGGAGGACGCGAACATCTTCCAGGTCGACGAGCGGGTGGCGCCGCCAGGGGACGAGGAGCGCAACCTCACCCATCTGGTGCAGATGCTCTCGATCGACCACCAGGCGGCTCTGCGGCCGATGCCGGTGACGAGCCGCGACCTCGAACTCTCCGCCGCCGAGTACGAAGTCCACGTGCCCGAGCAGCTCGACCTCGTGCATCTCGGAATCGGGCCCGACGGCCACACCGCCTCGCTCGTCCCCGGCGACTCGGTGCTCGAAGTCGAGGACCGGCGGGTGGCGATGACCGGGGAGCCCTACGAAGGCCATCTGCGGATGACGCTGACCTACCCGGCGCTGGCGGCGGCCCGCCGGATCCTCTGGCTGGTGCTGGGCGAGAAGGCACGCGAGCCGCTCGCGAAGCTGCTGGCCGGCGACACCTCGATCCCCGCCGGGCGGGTGCGGAACGACGACATGGTCCTCGTCTGCGACGAGGCGGCGATCGGCGGCGCGGCCGGATGAGCGGCGGCCTGGCCGACGCGTCTGCGTATCCGCTAACATGGACCGGTGCTCGTAGCCGACATCGTCAGCAGGAGCGGCCTCAGCCAGGCCGAGCTTGCTCGGCGGGCTGGAATGCCACGGTCGGTCGTCAACGCCTATGTGCGCGGCAAGCGCGAGCCTGGGTCTGACGCACTCGCGCGACTGGCTGCAGCTGGGGGGTTCGATCTCACGCTCTCTCCGCGCAGGCCACCGGTCGATGTCCAGCGGGCGAGCAGGATCCTCGTGCAGGTCCTGGAGCTGGCGGAGGCACTCCCGTACCGCCCGAAACCCGAGCTTGGCTATCCGCGACTTCCCGATCGGATTGCGAAAGGGGCGGACGCGACATGAGCGAGCTGGTCGAGAAGCTGTTCACGATCCACGACGCGTTGACGGATGCGGGTCTGGCGCATGCTTTCGGTGGTGCGATTGCGCTTGCCTATTGCGTCGAGGAGCCACGCGGCACGCGCGATCTTGACGTCAACATCTTCATCGATGCATCTGAGGCGGAGTCGGTGCTCGCTTCGCTTCCTGGCGGTGTACGCGTGCGGCAGAAGGACGTTGCCCAGGTCAAGCGCGATGGCCAGGCACGCCTCTGGTGGGACGACACGCCGATCGACGTCTTCCTGAACAACATCCCGCTGCATGACGCCGTCGCTTCGTCGGTCGTCTGGGTCTCGCTCGAGGGCCGGGACATCCCCGTGCTCGACTGCGCGTCGCTGGCGATCTTCAAGGCGTTCTTCGATCGTCCCAAGGATTGGGCCGACCTCGATGCGATCTCGGGCGCAACGCCGGAGGACATCGAGGCGGCAGCTGGAACGATCGCCGATCTCGTCGGCGACGACGATCCGGCGGTGGGGAGGTTGAAGGCGCTGGTCCGGTAGCCGACTAGGCCTCGCCGAGTCTTGGTGCGTTTCGGGGAAAACTCAACCGAGAGTCGTGCGGTTCACCGAGTCGCCCGCCCCGACCAGAACCTCGCTCACCATACTCGGCGGAAAGAGACCGTGCGAGGAAATTCCCGGGTCGGCCTCGAGCCGCGCGGCGAGCGCCGCCGGGTCGCCGAGCTCGCCGCGGTAGTCGGCGATGACGCCGCCGTCGGGGCTGTGGGGCACGTCGCGCAGAGCTACGTCCGGGCCGAGCCGGGCGAGCGTCGAGGCGAGGCCGAAGGCGATCAGCTCCAGCGGCACCGGCGGCGTCAGCCGCTCGACCGGCTTGCTCGAGTCGGCGATCACGACGAAGCGCTCGGCCGCCGCGGCGACGATCTTCTCGCGCTGATGGGCGGCGCCGCCGCCCTTGATCAGCCAGCCGTCGGGGTCGACCTGGTCGGCGCCGTCGAGCGCGATGTCGAGCCGTCGCAGCGAGCTGAACTCCTCGACCGGGATGCCGAGCTCGCGCGCCTGCCGCTCGGTGGCGACCGAGGTGGCGACGCAGCGGATGTCGCTCAGCCCGCGCCGCGCGATCG
>DASSBJ010000057.1:0-2208 GCA_035698885.1 Solirubrobacterales bacterium | reverse complement strand
TTTCGGCTTCTTCGATCCGCTTCTGGGCTTCCGCCTTGCCTTCTTCGATCCCCTTTTCGGCTTCCTTCTTGCCCTTTTCGATGCCCTTCTGGGCTTCGTCCCTGCCCTTTTCGATCCCCTGCTTCGCTTCTTCGGCGCCCTTTTCGATCCGCTTTTGGGCTTCGCCGGTGCTGTCGTCACCGCCGCAACCGGCCCAGGCGAGGCCGGCGCCTGCAATCGACAGGGCGACAAGCAGCGCCGGCACTCGTCTCCCCCATGCTCGCATCGGCTTCTCTTCGGACACTTGGGCTCCTCTCGGTGGATGGATGGACTCTAAGCTCGACCGATGTCCACTCTGCACGTTCTGCGCGTCTTCGTCAACGAGGACGGCGAATGGGGCAACCCGCTGGGCGTCTTCCTCGACGGCGGCGCGGCGCCGGAGGCGGAGCGCCAACGCATAGCCGCGGAGCTCGGCTTCAGCGAGACCGTCTTCGTCGACGACCGCGAGTCGGGTCGCATGCGCATCTACACGCCGCGGGTCGAGCTGCCGTTCGCGGGACACCCCACCGTGGGAACCGCCTGGCTGCTGGCGCGGGAAGGCTCTCCGGTCGATGCGCTGCGCACGCCCGCGGGCGACGTCGCGGTCCGCCACGCCGGCGCGGAGACCTACGTCGCGGCGCGGCCCGAGTGGGCGCCCCCGTTCGAGTACCGGCGGCTGGGCAGCCCCGCGGACGTGCGGGCGCTGGAACCCGAGCAGTTCGAGGCCAACGCCTACGCCTGGAGTTGGATCGACGATGACGCCGGCACGGTCCGGGCGCGCTGCTTCGTCCCCGAGGCGGGTATCGCCGAGGACGAGGCGACGGGGTCGGCGGCGATCGGGCTCTGCGCGCGACTCGGCCGTCCACTGGTCATCCACCAGGGAAACGGCTCTGTACTCCGCTGTTTACCGATCGGGCGGGGGTGGGTAGAGGTGGGTGGCTGCGCATACCTGGTCGAATCTCGATAGCGTGCCTCTCGCTCGGCGGCCTTGACGAGAGTCGCGTCGACCGGGTGTTGTTCGCGTCCGCCCCTCACGGCGTGGTACGCACTTGCTGGGGTCGCCACCGGCGACGCAACGACACAAGAGGAGCGCATGTCCACGCTATCTGAGGAAGACCTCAAGGTTCATCTGCCGCGCGCCGGCGCATTTGGGCTAGAGCAGGACGAGGAGTTCTTCGAGATCGAGGAGGACGGCGAGCGCCGGCGTCTCCGCTGCCACGACTACGGCGAGATCTACTCCGTCCCCGGGCTCTACGAGCGGATCTTCGCCGAGGTGCTGAGCTGCCGCTCGCCGCAGGTCGTCGTCGACCTGCTCGACGAGACGCTGGAGCGCGAGGACGAAGACCCGAGCGAGCTGTGCGCAGTCGACCTCGGCGCCGGCAACGGGATGGTCGCCGAAGAGCTGGCGCGGATCGGGGCCGAGGAGATCGTCGGCGTCGACCTGCTCGAGGAGGCGAAGGAGGCCGCGGAACGCGACCGGCCGGGGCTATACGACGCCTACCACGCGCTCAACCTGACCGAGCTCGAGCCCGACGTGCGCGAGGAACTCGAGGGGCGCGGATTCAACTGCCTCACCTGCGTCGCCGCGCTCGGCTTCGGCGACATGCCGCCGGACGCCTTCCGCGCCGCCTATGACCTGGTCGCACCGGGCGGCTGGATCGCCTTCAACATCCGCGATCAGTTCCTCGAGAACGGCGACGCGAGCGGCTTCTCCCGCCTGCTCGACCGGCTGTTCGAGAGCGGCGAGCTGGTCGAGCACGCCCGCCACCGCTACCGGCACCGGGTCTCGGTCAACGGCGAGCCGCTCTACTACATTGCCGTGGTCGCGCAGAAGGCGGAGTAGCGGCGGCGCCGGGCCGGCGGCCTCAAAGGCCCAGTCCGCCCACGCCGCGCTCGCCCCAACCGAGGTGATGGGCGAGCTCGTGGCGCAGGGTCCGCTCGACCTGCCGGGCGAGCAGCTCCCTGTCGTGGCCGAAGTCGTGTTCGAGCGTGTCGCGGTAGATGACGATCCGGTCCTCGAAGTTGTCCCGCGCCACCCCGTCGCCGAAATACTGGCCGTAGGCACGCACCTCGCGCCCGCGGTCGGAGACCACAACCGCCACCTTCGCCAGAACCTCCTGGAATTCCCCAGGCAACCGGTCGATCGCGTCCACCACCAGCGACTCGAACTCGTCCAGCTCAGCTTCGTCG
>DASSBJ010000056.1:0-2756 GCA_035698885.1 Solirubrobacterales bacterium | reverse complement strand
GCCGCCTTCGTCTGCCACCAGTTCGGCATCGACGTCGACCGGCCGCTGATCACCCAGGTCTCGCGCTTCGACCCGTGGAAGGACCCGATCGGCGTGATCGACGCCTACCGCAAGGTGACGGCGCAGATGCCGGAGGTGCAGCTCGCCCTGGTCGGCTCGATGGCGACCGACGATCCCGAGGGCTGGGACTTCTTCCAGCAGACGGTCGAATACGCCGACGGCGACGAGGACATCAAGATCCTCAACAACCTCAACAACGTCGGCGCGATCGAGGTCAACGCCTTCCAGTCGCAGTCCGACGTCTGCCTGCAGAAGTCGATCCGCGAGGGCTTCGGCCTGACCGTGACCGAGGCGCTCTGGAAGGGGCGCCCGACGGTGGCCGGCAACGTCGGCGGCATCCCGCTGCAGATCGAGGACGGGGCGAGCGGCTTCCTCGTCGACTCGCCGGAGGAGTGCGCCCGGCGCTGCCTCGAGATCCTCCGCGATCCCGAGCTCGGCAAGCGGCTCGGGCGGGCGGGCAAGGAACACGCCCGCCGCGAGTTCCTCTCGCCGCGGCTGCTGCGCGACTGGCTCGAGCTGATCGGCAAGCTGGACGCGTAGCGCACGAGCGCTCGGGGTAGGCTGAGGGCCCGATGCCCGAGTCCGACCCGCTGATCATCGTCTCCAACCGGGGGCCCGCCCAGTTCGAGCTCGACGAGGCCGGCGAGCGCACCGTGCGGCGCGGCGGCGGCGGCCTGGTGACGGCGCTCTCCGGGCTGGTCTCCCACCGCGAGGCGCTCTGGATCGCCTCCGCGATGACCGACGAGGACGTCGCCGTCTCCGAGGAGCGCGGCGGCCCGGTCGAGCTCTCGATCGACGGGATCGACTACCGGGTGCTGCTGGTCGGCAGCGACCCGACGGCCTACGACGGCTTCTACAACGTGATCGCCAACCCGATCCTCTGGTTCATCCAGCACTACCTCTGGGACCTCTCCAACGCGCCCGACATCCGCCAGGAGGAGCTCGACGCCTGGGACAACGGCTACCAGGCGGTCAACCGCGACATCGCCGACGCCGTGCTCGGCCAGATCGAGGGGCGCGAGCGGCCGCTGGTGATGCTGCACGACTACCACCTCTACACCGCGCCGGGGATGATCCGCGCCGAGCGCCCGGACGTCTTCCTGCATCACTTCGTCCACATTCCCTGGTCGCAGCCCGACAGCTGGCGGGTCCTGCCGGGGCGGATCCGTGAGGTGCTCTTCCGCGGCATGCTCGCCAACGACATCATCGGCTTCCACACGCACACGCACTGCATCAACTTCATCCGTTGCTGCGACGAACTGCTCGAGGTCGACGTCGACTACGACCAGCTGCTGGTCCGCCACGACGGCGGCGAGACCCGCGCCCGCGCCTACCCGCTCTCGATCGACGCCGAGCGACTGCGCCGGGCGGCCGAGTCGCCCGAGGTGGAGCAGTACGAGCGCGAGGTGCTGGAGCGGCGGCGCGAGCACCTGATCATCCGCGTCGACCGCGCCGACCTCTCGAAGAACGTGCTGCGCGGCTTCACCGCCTTCGACATCTTCCTCACCCAGCACCCGGAGTTCCTCGAAAAGGTCACCTTCATCGCCCACCTGCAGCCCTCGCGCGAGGACGTGCCCGAGTACGCCGAGTACCTGGAGAAAATCGAAGCGCTGGTCGCGGTTGTCAACCACCGCCACGGGACGACCGACTGGATGCCGATCGACCTGAAGATCTACGAGAACTTCCCCGAGGCGGTCGCCCGCTACAAGCAGTTCGACCTGCTGATGGTCAACTCGATCTTCGACGGGATGAACCTGGTCGCCAAGGAGGCGCCGGCGGTCAACACCCGCGACGGCGTGCTGATGCTCTCCGAGAACACCGGCTCGCACGAGGAGCTCGCCGACTGCGTGCTCTCGGTCAACCCGTTCGACATCCAGGAGCAGGCGGATGCGATTCACCGGGCGCTGACGATGGAGGCCGAGGAGCGGCGGCTGCGCGCCACGCACCTCAAGGAGATCATCTACTCGCGCAACCCTGGGGACTGGGTCGACGACCAGCTGCGCGACATCGCCGAGCTGCGCAAAGCTGTGGCGTAGACGGGCGTCGCCCTCTCAACTCCAGAGGGGGGCGAACTTCGGGCGCTGAACCCTTAGAAGCTTGTGAGACTGCGGGTCCAGTGGAAGCTCGTCGCCAGAGGAGCTGCCGGTGTGGTGGTGGCGCTGGTCTTGCTGGAGCTTGCGCCGGGCCTGCTGAAGCCGCCTCCTCCGCAGCCCTTGCCGCCCGATGTGGGATTGCCGCGGGTACAGACGTGGCCGCCGGAGCGGGGGCACTCGCGCAAGCGATCTCTCGGGCGGGTGACGGGGGGAGGGGGTGTTCGTGGGGGGCGGCGTCCTCTTTTTCGCCCCAACCACGATCTCGGACGGTCGGCGTCTTCGAGGCGAAAAACCCAGCCCCACACGGACACCCCCTCCCCCCGGCAGGACCCGCCCGCCGCGGCCGTCGTCCCTGCGCCAGAAGCACCTGCGCCGCCGGCCGAACCCGCGCCGATTGCACCCCAGCCACCTCCGGAACCGCCAGATGACGGCTCAGCCGAGTTCGCTCCTCATTGATGCGCCGCTATAGTGCGACGCCGTTTTGGCCGCACCACGCGAATATGAGCTCGTCCTGATGCTGGACCCCGGGCAGGACGCCCCGGCCCGGGATGCTGTCGCCAACGAGGCGAAGCAGCAGATCGAGGGCGCCGGCACGCTGAAGCA
>DASSBJ010000055.1:0-13508 GCA_035698885.1 Solirubrobacterales bacterium | reverse complement strand
CTTGGTCGTGTATTCGCCGCAGGTCGCCGGGGTGATCAGCGGCGCCCGCTGGCCTTCCTTGAAGTGAAAGTCGAAGCTGCTGAATGGCTGCTGAGGGACGTTTTCGAGCGTCGTCACCAGCTGCCCGGTCCTCGGATCGGGCTCGACCTTGGCTGGCAGTTTGACCAACACGCCGAGGTTGGTGTTCCTGAGCACGATGTAGAAGGCGATCAGCGAGTCGAACGGATTCTCGGCGCCGTGTTCAGTCGTGCCCGGGTCGTCCTGCTGGGCGAGGAAGACCGAGCCGTCGATCCCTTCTTCGATCAGCGGCGTCTGCAGGTGCACGGTGCCGATCTTCGAGGACTGCGGGCAGCCTTCGCCCGGTTCGGAGTGAATCGTCTCGCGGGCGATCTGCGCCGGAGTGCAGACACCCAGGCCTTCGCCTATCGAGGGGTTGACCGTCATCCCCTCGGGCAGCGTGATTTCGGCCTTCTTGATCTGTGATTCGGCGAGGCCCGAGCTGCTGGTCAGGCCCGGGTCGTCGAAGCCGACGTGGAAGTCGAGCCCCGAGCCAGTTTGCGCGCTTTTGGTGGTCGATTCGGATTCGACCCTCGGCGTGAAGTTCAACTTGCCGCACCCGGTCAGCCCCTGCGGGTTCGGCGGTTCGGCGAAGTCGTGGGTGGAGGTCGTGGCGCTTACCGGTTTGCCCGGCTCCTGCCACGATTCGGCCGTCGCGGTGGCCTGCAGCGGCCCGTCGCAGCGCGCCGGCATCGTCAGGAACGGTTCTTCGGGGATTTCCACCGGGCAGCTGCCGGTCGAGAAGAAGACCGGCGGTTCGCTGCCTTCGGAGATCGAGTAGGGGAAGATGCAACTGCCGCGGAATTCGTCGTGGGCGTGATCGGAGGGGTTTCCCCACAGCGTCAGCTGCGCGCCGAAGAAGGCCAGGGCCTGGGGGATGCTGCGGCTCGCCGCCACCAGATTGTATGGCGGTTCCTGCTTGACCCCGACGTCGACCACGATCGGCACCGTGATCGCGGTGAAGCCGAACCTCGCCGGCACCCCTGGCGCCGGCGGCAGGCTGTACACGGGAGCGGTGGCGTTGTAGACATAGCCGCCGTTGGCCGCGCTATAGACGACGAAGCCGATAGCCGTCTTGGTCGGGCAGCCATTTTCAAACAATCTGATTTCGAGGAACTCAGCGGTCGAGCAGTGCGGCACGACGTTGGGCTTGCCGACGAAACCCGGGGGCAGATCGAAGAGCACTTCTTTTGCTTCCTCGTCGGGGAATTCCCGCCCCCCTTCGGCGTGGCTGTTCATGCGGAAGCTCGTCGTCTGGGCGAAGGGATGCGAGCCCGCCTGCGTCGCCGCTGAGAGCTGCGTGCCGAAGGTCGCGTCAGGTTCGGTGAAGGAGAAATCGAAGCTGTTGAGCCCGAATTCGGCCTGCGCCGGGGCGGCGCCTAGCGCGCCGGCGAGGAGCGCGATCGCGGTCGCGAGCACCGCGAAGGACGCCTTGCGCGGGCGGGATGGGGTTGCGTTTGGCTTCATCTTCTCGGTCTCCTTGTTCGCGGGCGGGATCGCGGTCTGCTGTGCGGCGGCAGAGGGCTTCATCGCTGCGCCCTCCGCTTGGCGCGCCTACAGCGCGTAGCCCGCTTGCTGAAAGCCTTCGCCCTATGAGCGAGGTGGGCCGAGTGGCGGCGCATGCGCCTCCCCTGCTTCGCCGAGTGAGAGCGCTTCGCCGCCCTGCGCAGGCGCTTGGCCCTGTGACTCAGCTTCAGCGCCCGGCGGGCCTGGGCGCGGCAGCCGTTGGCCCTCGCCGCAGTCGGGTTGCCGGCGCCGTGGAAGCTGGCGCTCGCCGGGGTCGGGTCATGGGGCGGTTCGGGCGCGGTCTGGCAGCCGTCGCCCGAGCAGCCTTCCGCCGGCGGGGTGTATGGGAAGCCACCGCCGACCCTGGCGTCATAGATGTCGAGCAGGCCGGGGTCGCGGGGGTCGAGGCTGGTTTCGGTGCGGAAGAAGGCGTCGTTCCCGCTCGGCGTGGCGTCGATGAATTCGGAGTTCTGCGGACTGGCGCCGGTAGAGACCAGGCTGACGCAGCCTCCGTTCAGGTGGCTGAAGGAGGCGCTGGCTTCGGTGCAGTCGCCCTTGCCCGGCGCCTCCCACTCGTAGACGTCCTGCTTGCCGTTGGTGTCACGAGGAACCAGCGCGTCGTAGGCTTCGAAGATGAGGCGCCGTCCGTCGGGCGAGAGATTGCGTCCTTCGTAAGCGGAACTCTTCCAGGGCTTGATGCTCGCCGCCGCGAGGTAGGTTTCGGAGGCGCCTTCTTCGCGGGCGCCCCCTGCGAGCGGCCGCCCCCCCGAGGGATTGCACGACGGGCAACTCAGCTGGCCCGTTCCGGCGTCGTAGAGATAGACCTCAGCGGCGGCTTTACCGCTGGAGGCGACGGTATTGTCGTAGTTGGTCAGGCTTCCCTGCGAAACGAACACGGCGTGTTCCCCGTCGGGGGCCACGCGGGCGATGTGCCGCGTCGGACTCGCCGCGAGCGGATGGGGAACACTCGTGTGAAATACGTCGGGTTCGGAATCCACCTCTTCGTTGTCTGGGAGCGTCGCGATGAAGGTGTAGTCGCCCCCGTGGAAGAGGTAGAGGTTCGGTTCGCCCTCGGTCGCGCCGGCGTCGAGCGCTTCCCGCGAGGCAAAGTAGACATACGAAGCGTCTTCGCTGGTGCCGAGAACGCCGCTCACCTGATGCGCGATCAGGCTTGGTGCTTCGGCGTCGACGTCGAACTCGTAGAGGTCGCTGACGGCGTTGGGGCCAAAGCCGGTCTTGTTGATCGAGAACATCGCCTTGGAGCCGTCGGCGCTGGCGGCCCAGAACCGCGCCGGTTGGGTCGAGACCGATTCGGAAACCGCCTCGGTCCTTTCCCCGTCGATGCGGACGAAGACTCGACCAGGCCCGAAGGCCGCGGTCCAGAATATCCTCGAGCCGTCGGCCGAGATCGCGTTGGGCCCACTGATACCGGGGAGGCCATTGAAATTGCTGCCGGCGGCGGGGGTTCCTATGGACGACGCGCCGCTGAAGGCTTCTCCGTTGGGCAGGATCGCAACGAGACGGATTTGGCCTTCGACCCACTCGTAGGCGACTTCGTCGTTGTGATAGTTGATATTGGGCGCATCCGGAGTCAGCTTGTCGCTGGCGGTGAAGGCGGCGTGGCCGCCGTCGACCGAGGCGCCCTCAAACAAGGCGTAGAAGATGCTGTCGACCCCTGGTTCCCACGTCGGCGGTTCGGATGTGACCACCGGCGTGTAGCTGCCGTCCAGGTTGTCGCGGCGATAGATGTTCCGCTGTCCGGCGGGCGCACTCTGCACGAGCGGCTCGAGTGATTCGTTGCGCAGCCAGGCGGTCGAGAGATCCGGGGAGAAGTAGTCGAATTCCGTAGCCGGAACGGGGATACCGTTGAACGAGCCGTCTTTCCTCGGCGAGATGCCGTCGGTGCTCCAGCCTCCCGGGCCGCGGCTGGCAAGGTACTGGATGCCGTAGGGGGCGCTTTCGGCGTCGCCGAAGGCGCGGTAGGCCGTGTAGGTGAGCTTGTTCCCCGAAACCGAGCTCTGGGTGAGCTCACGCCCAAACAGGTAGGCGTCGGCGCCCAATTTCTCCACCGGGCTGACCATCTCGTAGCCGCGGCAGTCGGGCAGCTTCGCCGCCGGGCCGGTGCGGAAGACCTGGTTGGGGCAGGCGGCGTTCTGGACGGTGGGCGCGTAGGTGACGAAGACGTGGTCGGGCCCGTCGTTCACACCATTCGCGTTTTCGGCGACGGCTCGCCAGTGGTAGGTCGTGCCGGGTTGCAAACCGGCGATGAAGGCACTGACTTCTCTGGCGCCGCCCGAGCCGGCGGAGCTTTCGGCGCTTTCGCTGCCGTAGGAGGCGTCGGTCCCCCATTCGAAGCGGTAGGTGGTGGCGGAGCCCTCGGGGTTTATCTTCGCCTTCAGGGTCGCTTCGCCGAGCACGACGTCTTCGGCCCAGCTCGCTTCGATCGCCGGGCCGGTCGTGAGCACCGTCGTGTCGGCGCCGGCGAAGGTGCCGAACCCCGAGTAGGTCGCCTTGAGCCGGTAGTGATAGGTCGTGCCCGTGTGCAGGCCGGTGATGTCGGCGTGCACGGCAACCGGGCTGGTGCCGGTGATCGAGCCGGGACCGGGCACGCAGGGCACGGTTTCGGGGTACGGCTGGATCGATTCGGTCGAGCTCTTCGGCGGGCCCCATTCGAACACGCATTCGGTGATCGTCGCGCCGTCGGGGTTGACCGAGCCGTTGAGGGTCGCTTCGGTCGGCGTGACCCCCGTGGCCGCTTCGGTGATCACCGTGTTGGGCGTATTGAATTCCCTGTTGAAGCCCTGGAGGGTTTCGCTTGGGCTGAAGACGACGACGAGGCGGTAGTTGTAGCGGGTGTGCTGCGGGGTGAGGCCGGTGATGTCGGCGTGCACGGCGACGGGGCTGGCGCCGGAGCCGATTTCAGCCGGGGTCTCGGCGCAGGGGGTCGTTTCGGCGTAGGGGCTCGTTTCGCCCCATTCGAAGAAGCATTCTTCGGGTTCGACGCCTTCGGGGTTGACGGCGCCGTTGAGCGTCGCGTGGGTGCCGCCGATGTCGGTCGCCGGTTCGGTGACGACGGTGTAGAGGGTGCTGAAGTACTTGCTGGTGCCATAGAGCGTTTCGCTCGGGCTGTTGACGACGGCGAGGCGGAAGTGGTAGTAGGTGCCCTGCGGGGCGAGGCCGGTGATGTCGGCATGCACGGAGACGGGGCTGGTGCCGGAGCCGATTTCGGCCGGGGTCTCCGCGCAGGGGGTCGTTTCGGTGTAAGCGCCGGAGAAGCCTTCGCCCCATTCGAAGAAGCATTCTTCGGGTTCGACGCCTTCGGGGTTGACGACGCCGTTGATTGTCGCGTGGGTGCCGCCGATGTTGGTGGCCGGTTCGGTGATCGCGCTGGTCGCCGCGGCGGCGAGGCCGGCGAGCAGCACAAGTCCGGCGACGATCGCCGCGAGGACGGCGGTGGGGATCACGAGGCGCCTGGTTGCGGACGCACCACTCCCGGGGTCGCCGGGCGAGGACGCACGGGTGCCGAGGGCTCCACGGAAGATGCGGCCGAGGCGGCCTGCCTGGCGCTTGGTCGATCCCGCGGTCGCTGCCTTCGCGTGGCTTCTCACGTAGCTCTCTCCTTGTCCCTCGGGCCCCTCTGCCGGCCGCCTCGGCGACCCCTTGGAGCTCTGCTTGTCCCTGTTTCCCTGCTTCGGGTACTTGGTTGGCTATACCGTCTTCGTTCCCAGAAGAAGACAGGGTGCGAGGTAAACACAGACGTACCGGGTTGTCAAGGTACGCACATGTAATCCTCGAAAAGAGGTCAATTTGCAGGTACTTTTAGGGGCCCCGCGAGTTGCGAAACTCAGGGGGTTCCCTGATAGGCGGGCGTTCGCGTCTGGGAACGTCCGAGTAGAGCTACGAGGCCGGCGGGGCCGGCCGCCTGTCTTTGACGATTGCTAGCCGAGGCTGGGGCGCATCTGGCGCAGGCGCTTGACTCGCTCTTCGATCGGCGGGTGGGTCGAGAAGAGGCCGGCGATTCCCTTGCCCTTGAAGGGGCGCACGATGTAGAGCGGCTCTGCCGCCTGGTTGACCTGCATCGGCATCGCCTCCGCCCCCTGCTCGAGGCGCAGCAGGGCGCTGGCCAGCGACTCGGGGTTGCCGCAGATCTGGGCGCCGCCGGCGTCGGCGGCGTACTCGCGCTGGCGCGAGATCGAGAGCTGGATGATCGTCGCCGCGAGCGGCGCCAGCAGGACCAGCGCCAGCGAGGCGACGAGGCCGACCGGCGAGTTGTTGTCGTCGCCGCCGAACCACATCAGCATGTAGGCGAGGTAGGTGATCGCGGCGCCGATCGCCGAGGCGACCGACTGGATCAGGATGTCGCGGTGCTGGACGTGGGCGAGCTCGTGCGCGAGCACGCCGCGCAGCTCGTCCTCGGAGAGCAGCTTGGTGATCCCCTGGGTGACGGCGACCGCGGCGTGCTTGGGATTGCGGCCGGTGGCGAAGGCGTTCGGCTGTTCCTGCGGGATCATGTAGAGGCGCGGCATCGGCAGGTCCGCGCGGGTCGACAGTTCGCGCACGATCTGGTAGAGCCGCGGCGCTTCCGACTCCTCGATCGGCTTGGCGCGGCTCATCGCCAGCGCCATCTTGTCGCTGAAGAAGTAGGAGCCGAGGTTGATCAAAAGGGCGATGCCGAGGAAGACGGCGGCGGTCGAGGGACCGCCGATCAGGGCGCCGATCACGACCAGCAGGCCGGAGAGGGACGCCAGCAGGATCGTCGTCCTCAGGGTGGCGCCGAAGGTGGACTGCTTGGTCGTCGTCATCGCATTCGCTCCTGTCGTCGGTTTGAACCGGCTTCCAAGTATTGCGGGGGAACGCCGATCCGCCTATGGGTGCCAGCCCCTATTCTCGCCCTGTGGCGACCGTGGCCATCGTCGTTCTCGCCCTCGCCGTCGTCGCGCTGGCCGCGGCGCTGCTGCGGCAGCGACGACGCTTCGCGCCGCTCGACCAGCTGATCGAGGACATGGAGAAGGTCGACCTCAACCGGCCCGCCGCGGCGCTGCCGGAGTCGATCGACGGAGTCGGCGAGACCGAGCAGGTGGAGCGGATCGAGCTCGCCTTCCTGCGCATGCTGCGCCGCCTCGAAGCCGAGCGGCGGCGCGCCGGGTCCGCCGCCCTGCGCGCCCAGGAGGAGGAGCGCGCCCGCGTCGCCCGCGACCTGCACGACGAGGTCAACCAGTCGCTGACCGGCCTCTTGCTGCGGCTCGAGGCGGTGCGCGAAGCGGCGCCGCCGGGGCTCGAGCCGGAGATCGCCGAGACCCGGGCGCTGGCCAGCCAGGCGATGCGCGAGCTGCTCTCGCTGGCCCGCCAGCTGCGGCCGACGGCGCTCGACGACCTCGGCCTCGCCGCGGCGATCGCGGGCCAGGTCGAGGGGCTGCGGCGCTCGGGCCTTGAGGCCGAGCTGCGCGCCGAGGGCGACTTCTCCGAGCTCGACGACGACGCGCAGCTCGTCCTCTACCGCGTCGCCCAGGAGGCGCTGACCAACGCCGCCCGCCACAGCGACGCGCGGCGGGTCGACGTCACCCTGCGCCGAACCGCCGACGGCGTCGAGCTCGCGGTCGCCGACGACGGTCGCGGCTTCGCCTTCGAGCAGTCCGAGCGCGGCCTCGGGATCGGCGGCATGCGCGAGCGCGCGCTGCTGGTCGGCGGCGAGCTGACGATCGAGTCCCGCCCCGGCCAGGGGACTACCGTGAGACTCCATATATGAGGGTGCTGATCGCAGACGACCACGGCATCGTGCGCTCGGGGCTGCGGCTGCTGCTCGAACGGCAGCCCGACATCGAGGTGATCGCCGAGGCCTCCGACGGCGCGGCGGCGCGCGACGTCGCCGTGCGCGAGAAGCCCGACCTGGCGATCCTCGACGTCAAGATGCCGAAGCTGACCGGCCTGCAGGCGACGCGCGAGATCCGGGCGCAGTCGCCGGGGACCGCGGTGCTGATCCTCTCGATGCACGACGACCCGCGCTACCTCAGCGAGGCCTTCGAGGCCGGCGCCTCCGGCTACGTGGTGAAGACCCAGGCCGACGCCGACCTGGTCGCGGCGATCCGCGCGATCGAGCGCGGCGAGCCCTTCCCCGCCCCCGCCCCGGCCGGCGAGCTGACGCCGCGCGAGGAGGAGATCGTCAAGCTCGTCGCCGAGGCGCACACGACGAGGGAGATCGCCGAGATCCTCCACCTCTCCGAGAAGACGGTCGAGAACCACCGCGCCAACGCGATGCGCAAGCTCGGCATGCGCGACCGGGTCGAGCTGGTCCGCTACGCGATCCGCCGCGGGCTGATCGAGGCCTGAGCGCCCGCGCGCACGTCGCATAACCGACCCCTTCAGTAGGATTTAGTCGATGCTGTTTTCGACCAAAGCCGAGTACGGGGTCCGCCTGATGGTCGAGCTCGGCCGCCAGCCGGGCTCCTCCCCGGTCTCGCTCAGCGCCGTCGCCGAGGCCGAGCGGCTGCCGCTCTCCTACCTCGAGCACCTGGTGGCGAAGCTGCGCAACGCCGGCCTCGTCAGCTCGACCCGTGGCGCCCACGGCGGCTACCGCCTGGCCCTGCCGGCCGAGACGATCACGCTCGACCAGGTGGTCGAGGCGCTGGAAGGCCAGATCGCGCCGATGGAGTGCTTCCACGAGACTCCGGAGGGCAAGGTGCTCTGCTCGCACGAGAGCGACGGCGACCGCGCCTGCGCGACGAAGCTGCTGTGGACGCGCGTGCAGAGCGGCGTCACCAAGGCGCTCGCCGGCACGACGCTGGCCGAGCTGGTCGAGTTCTCCGGCGGCGGAGCGGCTGACGCCGAGAAGACGCCGGTCGGCAGCGCTGTCTGAACACGAAACCCCAGGAACGGAGACGAATGGCTGAGCTGGAGATACGCAACCTGCACGTGAAGGCCGAGGGCAAGGAGATCCTGCGCGGGCTCGACCTCGAGGTCGACAAGGGCAGGGTCCACGCGCTGATGGGCCCCAACGGCTCCGGCAAGTCGACCCTCGCCAACGCGATCATGGGCCACCCCTCGCTCGAGGTGACCGAGGGCTCGATCGTCTTCAAGGGCGAGGACATGACCGAGGCCGATCCCGACGAGCGCTCGCGCGCCGGCCTCTTCATGGCCTTCCAGTACCCCGTCGCGATCCCCGGCGTCTCGGTCAGCAAGTACCTGCGGATGATCCTCAACGCGCGGCGCGAGGCGCGCGGCGAGGGCGAGATCAAGATCAAAGAGTTCGCCAAGGTCGCCCAGGAGGCGATGGAGCTCGCCAACATCCCCAAAGACTTCTCCAGCCGCTACCTCAACGACGGCTTCTCCGGCGGCGAGAAGAAGCGCATGGAGCTGCTGCAGCTGGCGCTGCTGCGGCCCGAGCTCGCGGTGCTCGACGAGACCGACTCCGGCCTCGACATCGACGCGCTGCGGGTCGTCGCCGACGGCGTCAACAAGTTCGCCGGCCCGGAGATGGGCGTGCTGATCATCACCCACTACCAGCGCATCCTGCACATGGTCAAGCCGGATTCCGTCCACGTGATGTTCGAGGGCCGGATCGTCAAAGAGGGCGGCCCCGAGCTGGTCGGACAGCTGGAGGAGAAGGGCTACGGCTGGATCCGCGAGGAGGTGGAGGCGGGCGCGAGCGCCTAGCCTCGAGGGCATGGAGCCGACGACGACCACGCCCGCGTCGGCCTTCCCGATCGAGAAGGTCCGCGCCGCCTTCCCGGCCCTGGAGCGCGAGGTCCACGGGCGCCCGGTCGCCTACCTCGACAGCGGCGCCAGCGCCCAGCGTGTGCTCGCCTCGATCCAGGCGGTGGACCGCTACGAGCGCGCCCATCACTCCAACGTCCACCGCGGCTCGCACACGCTCTCGGCCGAGGCGACGGCGGCCTTCGAGGGCGCGCGGGCGACCGTCGCCGACCACCTCGGCGCCGCCGACCGGCGCGAGGCGATCTTCGTCCGCAACGCGACCGAGGCGATCAACCTGGTGGCGCGGGCCTGGGGCGACGCCAACGTCGGCGCCGGCGACCGCATCGTGCTGACCGAGATGGAGCACCACTCCAACATCGTCCCCTGGCAGCAGCTCGCCGAGCGGGTCGGGGCGGAGATCGACTGGGTGCCGGTCGACGAGGAGGGCGCGCTCGACATGGCCGCTTACGCGGAGCTGCTCGAGCGCGGGCCGAAGCTCGTCGCCATCGCCCATGTCTCCAACGTGCTCGGCAGCGAGAACCCGGTCGCCGAGATCGCCCGGCTGGCGCACGACGCCGGCGCCCTGGTGCTCGCCGACGGCGCCCAGGCGGCGCCGAAGCTGCCGCTCGACGTGGCCGAGCTCGGCGTCGACTTCTACGCGCTGACCGGACACAAGCTCTACGCGCCGACCGGGATCGGCGTGCTCTGGGCGAAGCTCGACCTGCTGCGGGCGATGCCGCCCTTCCTCGGCGGCGGCTCGATGATCCGCAAGGTGACCAGGGAGCGGACGACCTACGCGGATCCCCCCGCCCGCTTCGAGGCGGGCACGCCGGCGATCGCCCAAGCGGTCGGCATCGCCTCCGCCCTGCGCTGGCTCGACGCGATCGGCATGGAGGCGGTGCGCGAGCACGAGCGCCAGATCGCCGACCACGCCCTGGAGCGGCTCGCCGACGTCCCCGGCCTGCGCGTCTTCGGCCCGCCGCGCGGGGCCGAGCGCCTCGGCCCGGTCTCCTTCGAGCTCGCCGGCGTCCACGCCCACGACGTCTCCGAGATCCTCGACCGGCACGGCGTCGCCGTGCGCGCCGGCCACCACTGCGCGCAGCCGCTGATGGAGCGCCTCGGCGTCGCCGCCACCGCCCGCGCCAGCTTCGGCGTCTACACCACGCCGGAGGAGATCGACCGGCTGGTCGAGGGGCTCCACGACGCGCGCAAGGTCTTCGGCCTCTGATGGAGGACCAGCTCTACAGGGAGCAGATCCTCGACCACTACAAGCGACCGCACAACTTCGGCCGCGTCGAGCAGCCCGACCTCGAGTTCGAGGACACCAACCCCTTCTGCGGCGACGAGCAGCGCGTGACGATCCGGCTCGACGACGAGGGCAGGGTGGCCGAGGTCGCCTTCGAGGGACAGGGCTGCGCGATCTCGACCGCCGCGACCTCGCTGCTGACCGACGAGCTGCTCGGCAAGACGCGCGAGGAGCTGCTGGCGATCCCGAAGGAGGAGGTGCTCGAGCTGCTCGGGATCGAGATCTCGGCGACGCGGATGAAGTGCGCGATGCTCGGGCTCAAGGTGGTCAAGAGCGCCGGCCTCGGCCAGCCCGCCGAATGGGAGGACGAGGGCGAGCCGGGCGACCCCGAGGCCGAGCGGGCCCGCGAGGGGATCTAGCCCGCTCAGGCCGCCGCGCGGGCGGCGAGCCAGGCGAGGCCGCGGCGGAAGGACCAGTCCTTGGCTTCGGGGTCGGCGTGGGCGCCCCAGATGCCGACCAGCGAGACGCGCGGATCGCGCTCGGCGAAGCCGACGTTCATCGCGCAGGGGACGATCCGGTCTTCGCAGCTCTGGAAGATCAGCAGCGGCCGCAGGCTCGGCCGGCCCGCCGAGGAGTAGGTGCGCAGGTCGGCCTCGGAGGCATGCAGGTGGCGCCACGAATGCGGGTCGCCGGCGGCGGCGCTCGCGTAGTAGCGCGCGAAGGCCGATTTCCAGGCCCGCAGCGCGGTCGGCGGCGCCTTGGCCGCGGCGGCGGCGACGTAGCCGCGCGAGGCGAGCCAGGCGGCGATCCCGCCGCCGGCCGAGTCGCCGTAGGCGAAGACGCGGCGGCCCTGGCGGCGCAGCGAGAGCGCCAGGCCCTTCATCTGCGCGAAGGCGGCGGGCAGGTCGTCGAGCGGGTAGCTCGGCTGCAGGGTCGCGAACTCGCCCTGCTCGGCGGCGATCGCCGCCGCGTAGTCCATGTAGCCGGGGTCGCCGGTGAAGAAGCCGCCGCCGTGGAGCAGCAGCAGGACCGGCTTCGGCGGCGGCTCGGCGGCCGCGACGGGGGCGCCGAACGCCGCCGCGAGCAGCAGCGCGAGCACGACGGCGAGCGCCGCGCATGGGGCAGACGCAGATCGCGTCCTCGACCGGATCGTGGCGACGCTCATGTCGACAGGCAAACCATGGAGGCGGGCGAAAGGTGCGGCGGAAGGTCGGGCGGGGATCGCGCGGGCCGCGGCAGGATACGCGAGCGCGTCCCGGCGGGCCTTCTCGCTAAAATCCGACCTCGGAAGTAGGATTAAGTCTCAACCCGCACTAGGCATTGGCGGAGGAGCCGCCCGGATCGATGACCGAGACCGCTGGAACCCAGATATCAGTCTGCCCGCTCGCCGAGCTGCCGCCCGGCGCGAGCCGCCTGGTCGAGCACGGGGACGTCAAGATCGGCGTCTTCAACTGCGACGGCACGCTGTACGCGATCGAGGATCGCTGCTCGCACGACGACGGGCCGCTGGCCGAGGGCGAGTTCGACACCGCCGCCTGCACGGTCGAGTGCCCGCGCCACGGCTCGCTCTTCGACCTGACCAGCGGCAGGCCGAAGACGCTGCCCGCCTATGCTCCGGTGCGGACGTTCACGACGGCCGTCGTGGACGACACCATCGTTCTGGAGGTCTGATCGAACATGGCAACGCCCGAGGCAGTCGCAGAGAAAAGAGATCTGGCTGGGATCAACGCCGACTACAAGGAGAAGTTCGGCTTCCACGATCCCGAGACCGGCTATGCCTACAAAGCCCCGAAGGGGCTCTCGCGCGAGGTGGTCGAGTCGATCTCCGAGTACAAGGACGAGCCGCAGTGGATGCGCGACTTCCGCCTCAAGGCGCTCGAGCACTTCGAAAGCCGGCCGACGCCCAACTGGGGCGGCAACCTCGGCCAGATCGATTTCGAAGACATCCACTACTTCGTCCGCGCCTCGGACAAGAACAGCCGTGACTGGAACGAGGTCCCGGACGACATCAAAAACACCTTCGACCGGCTCGGCATCCCGGAGGCGGAGCGCAAATTCCTCTCCGGCGTCGGCGCCCAGTACGAGTCCGAGGTCGTCTACCACCAGGTCAACGAGAAGCTCGAGGCCCAGGGCGTGATCTTCACCGACATGGACACGGCGCTGCGCGAGCACGAGGACCTGGTGCGCCAGTACTGGGCGACCGTTATCCCGCCAAACGACAACAAACTGGCGGCGCTCAACTCGGCGGTCTGGTCGGGGGGCTCCTTCGTCTACGTCCCGGCCGGGGTCAAGGTCGAGATGCCGCTGCAGGCCTACTTCCGCATCAACACCGAGAACATGGGCCAGTTCGAGCGCACGCTGATCATCGCCGAGGAGGGCTCCGACGTCCACTACATCGAGGGCTGCACGGCGCCGGTCTACTCAACCGACTCGCTGCACTCCGCGGTGGTCGAGATCATGGCCAAGCCGAGCTCCCGCGTCCGCTACACGACCGTCCAGAACTGGTCCCAGAACGTCTACAACCTCGTCACCAAGCGCGCCGTCGCGCAGGAGAAGGCGACGATGGAGTGGGTCGACTGCAACCTCGGCTCGAAGCTGACGATGAAGTACCCCTCGATCTACCTGCTCGGCCGCGAAGCCCACGGCGAGATCCTCTCGATCGCCTTCGCCGGCGAGGGCCAGCACCAGGACGCCGGCGGCAAGATCATCCACGCGGCGCCGAAGACCTCCTCCTCGATCTTCTCCAAGTCGATTTCCAAGGACGGCGGCCGCAGCACCTACCGCGGCCTGCTCGAGGTCGCCGACGGGGCGAGCGAATCGCGCTCCAAGGTCGTCTGCGACGCGCTGCTCCTCGACGAGGACTCGCGCTCGGACACCTACCCGACGATCCGGATCGGCGAGAACGACGCCGACGTCGGCCACGAGGCGACCGTCTCGAAAATCGGCGACGAGCAGGTCTTCTACCTGCAGAGCCACGGGCTCGACGAGGAGGAGGCCTCGAAGATGATCG
>DASSBJ010000054.1:0-19113 GCA_035698885.1 Solirubrobacterales bacterium | reverse complement strand
AAGCGGGCGCGGGTGCAGCTGATCGGCGAGATCACCGGGCTGCGCCAGACGCAGAAGCAGACCTATTTCGAGCTCCGGGATGCCGAGGGCGCGGTTCCATGCACGATCTGGGCCAACGAATTGGATGCCCTGCGGCTGCCGGAGGGCGCGCTGCGGGACGGCGCGGAATTCGTCGCCGCGGGCGGGCCCGACTACTTCGCCGGCAGCGCCACCTCGTCTCCCGCCTTCTCGTTTCGCGTCACTCACCTGCGGCTCGCCGGCGAGGGGGACCTGCTGGCGCGCTTGCAGGCGCTGCGCAAGCAGCTGCGCGCCGAGGGGCTGTTCGAGCTGCAGAAGCAGCTGGCGCGGCCGCGGCTGCCGAAGACGATCGGCGTCGTGACGGCGGAGCGCGGCGCCGCGCGTCGCGACCTGCTCGCCGGGCTCGAGCGACGCGGCTGGGCCGGCAGGGTCGTCTGGGCGTTCGCGCCGGTGCAGGACCGGCGCGCGGCGCCGGCGATCGGCGCGGCGATCCAGGACCTGGCGGCGACCCCCGAGGTCGAGGCGATCGTCGTCACCCGCGGCGGCGGCAGCCTCGCCGACCTCTGGGCTTTCTGCGACGAGACGCTCTGCCGCACCGTGGCGATGCTGCGAGTGCCGGTGATCAGCGCCGTCGGCCACGAGCGGGACTCGACCCTGATCGACGACGTCGCGGCGGTCGCCTGCTCGACCCCGACCCACGCCGCCGAGGCCGCCGTGCCGCTCGACTGCCACGCGGCGCGCGAGGCGCTGGGGCGGGACGCGCTCGGGCTGCGCCGCGCCGCGGAGCGGGCGGTCGGCAGTCGCAGCCGCCACCTGGTCTCGCTGGCCCGCGGCCCGGCGCGGGCGCTGCGCCGCGAGCGCGGCGCCCTGAACCAGAAGACGCGCGAGATCCGTGCCGCCTCCGAGCGCGGCCTCGCCGAGCGCCGCGCCTTCCAGCGCCGCCTGGCGACGGTCGTGCTGGCGCGCGCCGCGCGCCGCGCCGCCGGCGCCGAAGCCGACAGCAGCCGCGAGGCCCTGCGCCGGGCGGCGGTCGCCCTGCGCGCGCACGAGCCCGAGCGCACGCTGGAGCGCGGCTACGCGCTCGCCGAGGCCCCCGACGGGGAGCCGCTGACCAGCGCCGCCGCGGCACGGGCCGCCGATGAGATTAACCTGCGCTTCAGCGATGGCCGAATCCGCGTCCGAGAAGCCTGAGTCCTACGAGGCGGCCGTCGAGCGGCTCGAGCAGATCATCGACCGCCTCGACTCCGGCCAGGCCGGCCTGCGCGAAACGCTCGAGCTCTGCCGCGAGGGCCGCGAGCTGGTCACCTACTGCTCGACCGAGCTCGACGCCGTCAGCGAGGGCCTCGAAGAGCTCAACCTGGACGAGCTCGCAGCGAAGCTAGAGCGGGCCTGAGCAAAGACGGCCCAATGCCGGGCAGCCGCGGCAGAGGTCCCAGTCGCGGCGCTCGGGCGGGGCGACCGGGAACTCGCCGGCGCCGACCCGGGCGATGACCGCGGCGAGGTCGCCGCGGCCCTGCTCCATCGCCGCGGCGTCGAGCATGGTGAGCACCGGCTCGTCCGGGCGCTCGAGGAAGACGTAGGCGACCTCGACCCGATCCACTCCGCGCGCCTCGGCGACGGCGAGCGCGTAGACGGCGCGCTGGACCGAGTAGCCGCCCGCGCGCTCGGCGGGCGAGGAGCCGCCGAGGCGGTCGGTCTTGTAGTCGAGGACCAGCGGCGGCGCGCCATCGCGCTCGACCAGCAGGTCGATCGAGCCGCGCAGGGTCGCCTTCTCGATGCCGAGCAGCAGCGGCACCTCGGCGCGGCTGCTCACGCCGTCGACGGCGATCCGCTCGCGCAGCAGCCGCGAGCCGAGCCAGGCGCGGATCGGCCCGAGCAGCCGCTCGGCGCTTCCGTCGGCGGGGTCGATCCCCGCGGCGGCCGCGTGCCGGGCGACCAGCTCCCGCGGCGGCTCGGCCCACCCGTTCGCCGCGCTCCACTCGAGCAGGGTGTGGACGGCGGCGCCGCGGGCGGCCGCCTCGCTGCGCCGCCCGGGTCCGGCCTGATCGTCGCCGAGGGCCTCCGCGGGCGCGGTAGAGGTTTGCGCCGCCACGCGGGCGGAATCTCGACCGCGGTCGCCGAGGTCGAGGACGCGCTCCATGTAGAAGCGGTAGCCGCATTCGCCGTAGGCGGCGAGCGCGGTGTAGGAGAGCGGGCGGTTGGGGACGGTCGGCGGACGGCGCTCCAGCAGCGGCGGGGCGGCGGCGTCCTCCGTCGTCTCGGCCGCGGGCTCGCGCCGCGTCGCGGTCAGCTCGGCGGCGCGCTCGGGCGAGGGCAGGCTGACCCGCACGGCGATCCGCGACGGCTCGAAGTGCGCCTGCAGCCCCGCGCGCGGCAGCGGCGGCGGGATCTCGATCTCCGAGTCGCGCTCGCGGTCGACCTCGAAGCCGGCGAGGATGCGCTCGACGACCGGGGTTCCGGGCCTGCCGCCGTTGGCTGGCTTCGGCATCGCCACGCCGCTGAGGATCAGCCGCTCGCGCGCCCGCGTCGCCGCGACGTGGAAGAGGCGCAGCTCCTCGGCCGCTTCGCGCTCCTGGGTCTGCTCGCAGAGCTCCCGGTGGGCGTAGAGGTCGATCGACGGGGCGCCGAGCCGGCGCAGCTGCAGGCCGACGCGCGGCTGCTCGCGCTCGTGGCCGAGGGTCAGCGCCGGCAGCCGCGTGCCGGCGAGCAGGCGGCGCGCGAGGTTGGGCACGGCGACGACGCCGAACTCGAGTCCCTTGGCGGCGTGCACGGTCATGATCCGCACGCCGTCGTGTCCCTCGACGGCGCTCGCCGCCTCCGCCTCGGCGTCGGCCTCGGCGCGGGCGAACAGGAAGTCGAGCAGGCCGCGCAGGTCGCGGCCCTCGCGGGCCTCGAACCCTTCCGCGAGCCGCATCAGCTTGCGCACGTTGGCGAAGCGCGACTCGCCGGCGGGTCGCAGCAGCGTCGCCAGCCCGTAGCCGGTCTCGCCGATCGCCGCCTCGATCAGGCCGGCAAGCGAGAGGCGCGCGCCGTGGCGACGCAGGCGGTCGATCGTGGCGGCGAACTCGCGCAGCAGCGCCAGCTCGTCGGGGGAGATCTGCTCGAGCCGCTCGGGGGCCTCCAGCTCGGCCTCGGGCGCCAGGCCCGCGGCACGCTCGAGCGCCGGCCAGACGTGGCGCCGGCGCCCCGCCGCGGCGCGCAGCAGCCACAGCGTGTCGGGCGTGACCGCGCAGGCCGGCGAGGCGAGCGCGCCGAACAGCGCCTGGTCGTCGAGCGGGTTGGCGATCGTCGCCAGCAGCGCGCAGACGTCGGCGACCTGCTGCTGGGACCAGTAGCCGCGGCCGCCGATCGTGTAGGGGCGCAGGCCCGCCCGCTCCAGCGAGTCCTCGTAGGCGTCGAGGTGGGTGAAGGCACGCAGCAGGACCACCATCTCGCCGCGCTCGACGCCGCCTTCGTGCAGGCGGCGCAGCCGTTCGGCGACGAAGCGCGCCTCGGCGAGGTGGGCGGGCGGCGTGTCGGCGTCGATCGCCGGCGCCAGCTCGATGCCCTCCTCCTCCCATCCGTCCCGCGCGGTCAGCAGCAGCTCGACCGCCGGGCCGTCGCCGGCGGGCTGCGGGGCCGCCGGCAGGGCGCCGACGCGCAGCGGGCGGAAGGCCTCGCCGAGCAGCCGCTCGCCGATCGCGTTGACCGCGCCGATCGTCTCGGGCCGCGAGCGGAAGTTGCCGCTCAGCTCCATCGCGACCGCGTCGCCGCTCGCCTCGGCCGCGCGTCGCTGCTCGCGGAAGACGTCGAGGTCGGCGTGGCGGAAGCCGTAGATCGACTGCAGCTCGTCGCCGACCGTCATCAGCTCGGTGCGCGGGCCGCGCAGCGCCTCGATCAGCCGCAGCTGCAGGCGGTTGGTGTCCTGGAACTCGTCGACCAGCAGGTGGCTGAAGCGGCCGCGGTAGGCGTTGCCGATCTCCTCGCGTTCGAGCAGCCGCACGGCGCGCAGCTGCAGGTCCTCGAAGTCGAGCCCTTCGCGGCGCTGCTTGACCGCCTCGTAGCGCTCGTCGAAGAGCGCCAGCAGCTCGGCGAGGTGGCGGTAGGCCTCGCCGCCCTCGCCCGCCTCGGCGGCGCGGGCGACCGCCGCGTCGATCGCCTCGCAGTAGGGGGCCACCGCCTTCGCCCTGCTGTCGATCCGCAGGGCGGCGAGGCGGTCGAGGTCGGGCTCGGGTCCGGCGCTCCGCAGCTCCGACAGCGCCCGCTCGAGCAGCTCGCGCTTGGAGTCGTTCGGCTTCAGCTCCTCGAGCGCCTCCGCCGCCGCCGCGCCCGCCCGGCGCAGTGCCGCCTCGACGTCGGGGGAGGGCGGCGCCGGCAGCCGTGGCCGGTCCTCGCCGCGGCTGCGCAGCTCGGCGTGGATGCCGCTGACGATCGCCCGCAGGCCGCCGACTTCGAACGCCGCCACCGTGCGCTCGCGCGCCTCCTCGCCGCCGGCGAGGAACTCGGCGAGGGCGTCGTCGAAGGCCTCGCGCGCCGCCCGCTCGGCCTCGGGCGCATCGAGCACGCGGAAGCGCGGATCGATTCCGGCGGCGACCGGGTGGGAGGCGAGCAGGCGGTTGCAGAAGCCGTGGATCGTCGTCACCCAGGCGCCGCCGATCGCCGCCAGCAGCTCTCCGGCGCGGCTCGAGCCGGCGCCGGCGCGCAGCTCCAGCGCCGCGCGGATGCGCTGCCGCAGCTCGCTCGCCGCCTTGTCGGTGAAGGTGAAGGCGAGGACCGCCTCGGGGGAGACCTCGAGCTCGCAGAGCAGGCGGCAGTAGCGGTCGACCATGACGCCGGTCTTGCCCGTGCCGGCGCCTGCCTCGACCATCACGTCGTGCCCCGCCGCCTCGATCGCCGCGGCCTGTTCGGGAGTCGGCGCCCGGTCGCTCACCGTTCCTCCCACTCGCCCTCGTCGGCCCCGGCCGGCGCCCGGTCGCGGCGGCAGATCGGCGCGAAGTCGCAGAAGGCCGGGCAGACGTCGTGGCCGCGCAGGCCCGGCCGCGGGCCGGGGTCGCGGCGGATGTCGCCGCGCCGCATCCGCGCGACGATCTCACCGGCGCGGCGGCGCGCGTCGGCCAGCATCGCCTCGAACTCCTCGCGCCCGAGCAGATCGCTGTCGTAGAGGTCGTAGGCCGCGAGCCCGGCGGCGGCGTCCTCGCGCACGGCGCCGCGCGGCCGCCGCGAGTTGGCCGAGGTGCCGCGCAGCGGGTGGTAGAGCCCGCCGGCCGCGTCGGCGCCCCAGTGCTCGGCGACCGCGATCAGGTAGAGCTGCAGCTGCAGCTTCGCCTGCTGCTCGAACTTGACCAGCGGCGTGACGCTGCGTGAGAGCTTGTAGTCGACGACGAGCGCGCGACCTTCGGCGTCGCGGTCGACCCGGTCGATCGCGCCGTGCAGCGCCCAGCCGTCGATCGCCAGCGGCGGGCGCTCGGCCCCCTCGTCCTCGCCGAAGCGCGCCTCGAGCAGCCAGGGCTCGAAGCCTGCCGGGGCGCGGGCCGCCTCGTCGGCGAGGAAGCGCTCCAGCAGGCCCTCGACCCGGCGCGCGATCGCCCGCTCGGCGGGGTGGGCGCCGAGCCCGCGCTCGGAGGACTCCTCCTCGACCAGCTGCCGCGCGCGGGCCGTCCAGGCGGCGAGCGAGCCGGGGCGGGGGAGGGCGTCGCCGTCCGGCCGCTCGCCGTAGAGGCGCTCCAGCACCCGGTGCATCAGCCCGCCCTGGACGAGCGGATCGGGCGCCGGGTCGAGCGGCTGCGGGTCGAGCTCGTGGGAGACGAACCAGCGGTAGGAGCAGGTGTCGAAGCCCTCCAGCGTCGTGCCGCCGTAGGCCGGCACGGCGGCGAGCGCGGCAAGCACCTCCGGGTTGGCGAGCGGCCCGGGCGCGCGGCTCGCCGCCTCGGCACGACGGGCGCGCCGCAGGCGGTCGCCCGATGGATGCAGGTCGCGCGGCAGGCGCACGTCGGTCAGCTCGCGGGCGATCGTCAGCTCCGCCTCGACCGGGTCCTCGCCGTCCGCCGGCGGCGGGGGGTCGAGCAGGCGCCGGACCTCGTCGAGGAACGGCGAGCGGGCCTCGGCGACGCCGTCCTCGTCGCTGTCGCGGTAGGAGAGGAAGAGCCGCCTGCTCGGCAGCGCCAGGCAGGCGTGGAAGAGGTAGCGCTCCTCGGCCTCGGGATCGCGGCGCGGGTCGAGCCCGAGCGCCAGCCGCTGCGCTTCGGCGAGGAAGGGGTCATCGCGGCGCTCGCGGCGCGGGAACTCGCCGTCCTGGAGCGAGGCGACGAAGACGTGCTCGAAGCGCGAGGCGCGCAGCCGGTAGGGGCTGGCGATGCGCACTCGGCCCTCGACCGGGCCGCTCCAGGCGTCGAAGCGCAGCTCGCGCAGGGTGGCGGTCAGGCCCTCCGGTTCCGGCGCGAGCCCGGGCAGCTCGGCGAGGTCGCCCAGCGCGCTCGCGATCGCCGCCGCCGCGCGCAGCTCGAGGCCGTCGCCGCGCTGCGGCTCGGGCCCGTCCCCCGCGCCGCGCAGCGGCCGCGAGGCGAGCGTCGGAGCCAGCCGCGCCAGCGCCCCGGCCAGCGCCGCGGGCCCCTCGGCGGCGGCCTCGCGCACGGCCAAGAGGTCGCCTGGCAGCCGCTCGTAGCGCTCTTCCCACAGCTCCAGCGCGTCGGCGGCGCCGCGCAGCCGACGCCGCCGCGCGGCACGCTCGAACCAGTCGACCCGGGCGGGGGAGACGCCGGAGGGGCCGCGCAGGAAGCGCAGCAGGTCGCCGACCCGGCCGGCGCCGAGCTCGGCCTCGAGCAGGGCGATCAGGGCGCCGCCGACCGAGGTCGCCGCGACCGGCACCTCGGCCTCCAGCGCGACGGCGATCCCGTAGGACTCGAGCACGTCGGCGAGCAGCGGGCCGCGCCGCGCCGGGTCGCGCACGGCGATCGCGATCGCCGCCGGATCGGCGCCGGCGTCGATCAGCTTCGCCGCCTGCGCGCCGATCGCCTCGGCCTCGGATCGCTCGCCGGCCGAGCGCAGCAGCACCAGCGCGTCGCCGGGCGGGCGCCGCGCCGGCTCGGGCCGACCGAGCTCGCGCTGCAGGTGGACGAGCAGCGGGTCGATGCCGAACGGCGCCGGCTCCGCCACGCCCGACAGCGCCTCCGACTCGTCGGCGAGCTCGCTCAGCGTCTCGATCAGCGAGTCACGCGCGGCGAGCCCCGGGTGGTCCTCCTCGTAGGCGAGGGCGACGGTGACCTCGGTTGCCTCGCGCAGCGCCGCCAGCAATCGCCGCTGGTTGCCGGTCGGCTCGCCCGGCTCGTAGAGGAAGACCGGTCGCTCGCCCCAGGCGTCGGGGGCGGCCCGCAGCGCCTCGATCGCCGCCGCCGCGAGCCCGTGGACGTCGCGCATCCCCAGCCCGTCGCGGATCTCGGCGTAAGCGGCGAAGAGCGCGGTCAGGTCGCCCAGGTAGGCGGAGGACTCGAGCGTCTGCGCCTCCGACTCCAGCGCCGCCGGCTCGAGGCCGGCCGCCTGCAGCTCGTCGAGCAGCCGCTCGAAGGGGATCGCGAAGCCCGGCCGCGCGGTGGAGCGCCGCAGCGGTCCCAGCCCGCCGCGCCGCGCCGCGATCCCGGCCGAGACGGCGGCGAGGCGCTGGGCCGGCGTCAGCTCGCCGCCGGCCGGCGCCCCGCACGACCGGGCGACCTCGCGGAAGAGGTCGGCGAAGGTCAGCACCGAGCCGCCGAGCGCGGCGCCGCCGGCGCAGAGGCTGCGCTCGAAGCGGAAGACGTCGTCGAGAGTGGGCAGGACGAGCACCGGGTCGCGGTCGAGCGCCGCGCGGAACAGCGCCTGGATCCGGTCTGCGCGACCGGAGTTGGGGGGTCCGTGGATCAGCTTCATCGACATAGGGGCAAGCGACCCAGCATAGGTCGCCGTCCGGCGCGCCCGGTGGCCCCGCGGAACCGCCTCGGGAAGCCGCAAATGGCGAGTTTCCGCCCCCGGCTTTGCCGTCCACGCCCGGCTCTAGATTGAGCGCAGCAAATGGCACTCTGCTTCGTAGACCCCGCCGACGCGATCCGCGCGATCGCCGACTCGATCGGCCGCGAGGCCCGTCGTCAGCTGCTCGGCGAGGCGGTCCGCGCCTGGGTCGACGAGATCCCCGACGACGAGCTCGAGGTCCACTACGCGAAAGCGCTCTCCGAGCTCGACGAGCACGACCTCTCGATGCTCGCCGCCTGGCACGGCTCGCTCGAGCTCGGTCAGCCGGTCCCCAACCGCGACTTCCTCATGGGCGCCTTCGGCTCGCTCGGCGAGAACCGCCGCGAGGCGCTCAAGCTGGCCGCCGGCTTCCGCGGCGAGGAGGCGGTCGACGCCGGCGTCACCGAAGACGACGCCCTCGAGCTGGTCCTCGACCTGCTCTCCCAGCCCCGCCTGATGGAGCTGGCGGCGGAGGCGGTGGATCTCTACGTCTGGGACCGCGCCGGCTCGGACAACTAGCCCAGGCCGGACGCTATTTATCCGACATCCAGGGTTTGCCTGATATCTGAAATTGCCTGGTCGGTGTCCTGGAAGTGGATCGCGGTCATGCCGGCCTTCTCGGCGCCTTCGCAGTTGACCTTCACGTCGTCGACGAAGAGGCAGGACTCGGCCGGCAGGGAGATGCGCTCGAGGACTATCTCGTAGATCCTCGATTCGGGCTTGCGGCAGCCGACGAAGCCGGAGTCGACGACGGTCTCGAAGATCTCGTCGACCGGCAGCATCGGCCGCCACCAGGGCTCCCACTCGCGCACGTTGTTGGTCAGCATCGCCATCCGGTAGCCGGAGTCCCTGAGCTCGCGCATCAGCTCGATCATCGGCGGATTCGGTTCGAGCGCCTCGAAGTAGATCTCTTTGAAGCTGTGCATCTCGGGGGCGTGGCCGAGCAGGGGTTCGAGGCCGGCGGTCAGGCGCTCGAGGAAGATCGCCTCGCTGATCTCGCCGCGCTCCATCTCGAACAGCGGGTTGCTGCCGCCGTTCGCCTCGGCCGCCGCCTGCATGCCCTTGCCGAGGGACTCCGGCGTGATCCCGGTGCGGTCCTGGAAAGCCATGAACGACTCGACCAGCGGCGTCGTCAGCACGCCGCCGAAGTCGGAGACGACCGCCTCGAATTTCGGCGCCGCGTCAGTCATCCTCGCGCACCAGCTCGTAGTGGCCGAGCCCCTCGCGGCCCTCGAGCGCCCAGCGGAAGAAGGCGACCTCGGAGACGGTGCCCGGCCCGCGCGCCTCGCTGGCGCCGATCAGCGTCCCGCCACCGCGCAACGCCTGCCCTCCCTCGCGGTCGGTCCACAGCTCCAGCGTCGCCCGGCGCTGCACGCCATCGGGTCCGTATTCGGTCGAGAGCAGCGTCTCGGAGACCTCGTTCAAGCTTCCGTCAGGCTCGCGAAGCACCGTGGCCAACCGCTCGTCGCCGTGCTCGCCGGCGCCCCGCGGCCGCTCGCCGCTGAGCGCCAGCAGCGCGCCGTCGTCGAAGACGATGCCGATCGACCGGCGCAGCACCTGTCCCCGGTTCTCGCTCATCGACGGCAGCCTAGCCAACGGTCTCGAGGGTCGGGCCGGCGCATCGCTAGGCTTTTGGAATGCCCGAGAACCAGAGCGACGTGCTGACCGAAGACGACGTGATGGAGGCGCTCGAGGAGGTGATCGACCCCGAGCTGGGGCTCGACTTCGTCTCGCTCGGCCTCGTCTACGACGTCGAGATCGAGAACGAGGACGTCTACGTCACCTTCACCCTGACGACCCCGGCCTGCCCGATCGGCCCCCAGGTCTCCGAGCAGATGAAGGAGTTCGTCGGCGACCTCCCCGGCGTCAAGACCGTCCACCCAAAGATGATCTTCGACCCCCCCTGGAGCCCGGAGATGATGACCGAGGACGCCAAGTTCGCCCTTGGCTTCTAGCCAGGGATCGCGGGGACAGAGGGGATTCAAGGGCGTCGCAGCCGGCCGTGCGGTGGCCGGCCTGTGGATTCGGGTAGGGGGCTGAGGTGCGAACGAATCCGTCGTCAGCGCGGGGGCGCAGATGCCGATCGCAGCCGTGAGCCCCGAACTCAGCGCCGGCCCCGTGCTGCTGGTCGGCGCCCTCGGCGCCGCGGCGCTGGGCGGGGCGGTGCTGACGCGCCGCTATCTCCCGATTTCCGAGGTGATCGTGTTCCTGGCGATCGGGCTTGCCCTCGGCCCGCAGGCGTTCGGCGCGATCGACGAGGATCGGCTCCAGGCGCTCCGTCCCGTCGCCAGCGTTGCGCTGGCGGCCATGGTCTTCCTGCTCGGGGACCGCCTCCGGCTGGCGGTCCTGCGCAGCGTGCGGCGCACCGTGATCCCGATGGCGGTCCTCGGCAGCCTCGCAAGCTTCGTCGCCGTTTTTTCTGTGGTCGTCGCGGTCGGCGGCCGGCCGACGGTGGCCTTCCTGCTGGCGGCGCTCTCCCCGGCGACCGCTCCGGTCACGGTCCGCGCCCTGGTGGCAGAGCAGCGCGCCGCGGGCCGGTTCACCGACGACCTGCTGGCCGCCACCGCCGTCAACAACGTCTGTGCGGCGCTGCTCTTCGGGATCGGCGCGCCGCTCGTGCTGGCTCGGATCGCCGATGAGTCCGCCACGGCGACCGCCGGCATGGCGCTCCTGCAGATCCTCGGCGCCTCGTTGGCATGCGGCTACGTCGGCGGCCGGTTGCTCGCCGCGCTCGCGGCGCGCATCGAGTCGCGGGACCATCAGTTCCTGCTCGTCTGGGTTCTGCTGATCCTCGCGGTCGGCGCGGCGCGCTATCTGGAGGCGTCGGTTGTCATCGTGGCGCTGGTCATGGGCGCGGTGGCCGCCAACGACCGCCGCACGCCGCCCGCGGTCTTCGAGCACGTCCGCCTCCTGGAGCCGCCGATCTTCCTCGTCTTCTTCCTCGTGACCGGCGCCGACGCCCATCTCGGTCGCTTCGCCGACCTCGGGCTTCTGGGGGCGGCGTTCATCGCCTTCCGCGTGGTCGGCCGGTTGGCCGGCGGGCGGCTGGGGCTCTTCCTCACGCGGGAGGGGCGCGAGGTCAACCACGGCAGCTGGAGCGCCGCGGCGCAGCTGCCGCTGGCCGGGATGGCGGTGGGCCTCGCGTCCTTTGTGGTCAGCAGCACCGCCAGCGTCGGATCGGCCGAGGTGGGCGAGCAGGTCGCCGCCGTCGTGCTCGGCGCGGTGTTCGTCTTCGAGCTGCTGACGCCGCTTGTAGTGCACCGGGCGCTCGTGGTCGCCGGCGAGCAGGGCGCCGCCGGCTGAGGGCCTCCTAGCCCGGGAGCTGGGGGTCGTCGGAGTCGATCTCCTCCGCGGTGCCCTCGAAGTCGTAGGGACGGCTCGCGGGGCCCGGGCCTGGGCTGTACCGCGGCGGGGCGCCGCGCATGCCGCCGATGCCGACGACGAGGAAGCGGCGGGCCACCCAGGCCTGGAGGACGCGGCGGGCGATCGCCCGGGTCGGGGGCATGAGGAGGAGCAGGCCGACGGCGTCGGTGATGAAGCCCGGGGTCAGCAGGAGGACGCCGCCGATCGTGATCATCAGGCCATCCGCCACCTCGCGGCCGGGAAAGCGGCGCTCGCCCAGGGCGCGGTTGAAGCGCTGCCAGGCGCCGCGGCCCTGGTGGCGCAGCAGGGTCGCGCCGAGCAGCGACATGGCGAACAGCAGCACCAGCGTCGGCAGGATGCCGATCAGGCCGCCGACCTTGACGATCACGTAGAGCTCGAGGATCGGCACGGCGATGAAGAGCCCGATGAGCGGAAGCACAGCTTCAGCCTAGAGAGGCTCAGACGGCGGCGGCAGCCGCCGCGGCCTGCTTCAGCTCGGCCAGCGACTCGTCGATTCCGGCGGCGACGATCTCGACGTCCTCCATCGAGTCGTAGTCGGCGAGCAGGCCGAAGCAGACCCGCCCGTTGTAGCTCATGATCGCCACCGCGAGGGCGTGGTTCTGGGGCAGAAAGGCGACCGGGAAGATCTCCTCCAGCTGGCGGCCGAGCACGTAGAGCGGGAACTGCGGCCCCGGCACGTTGGTGACGATCAGGTTGAACAGCCGGGTCGAGAAGTTGATCCGCGCCGCCTGCGCCAGCAGGGTCGGCGGGGCGAAGTCGTTGAAGCGCGAGATCACTTCCGCGCCGAGCGCCTGCTTGGAGCGCTTCAGCCCCTCCATCTGCTCGCTGACCACCCGCAGCCGCCGCGCCGGGTCCTCGACGTAGACGGGCAGCGGGCCGCGCATCGCCGCCAGCTTGTTGCCCAGCTCGCCGCGCTCGTCGGCGGCGCGGATCGAGACCGGGACCAGCGCCCGCAGCTCGAGGCCCTCGGTGCGCAGGCCCCGCGCGTGCAGCCACTTGCGCAGCGCCCCGGTGACGACCGCGAGGACGACGTCGTTGACGGTGCCGCCGAGCGCGTCCTTGATCTGTTTGAAGGTCGCCAGCTCCGAGCGCCCCCAGGCAAAGCGCCGGTGTGGCCCGATCTCGCGGTTCAGCGGCACGTCCGGCGCCGGGTCGGCAAATGCCCCCGCCACCTCGCCGACGCCCTCCAGCGCCTCGACCACGCGCTTCGCCGCGGTCTCCGGGTGGCGCACGGCGGCCAGCGCCCGCTCGGCCAGCTTCACCGGCGCCGCCGCGAGCTCGCCCGCGCCGCGGGCCAGCAGGTCGGTCGTGCTCGGCGCCTTGTGCGGTTGCCAGCCGTCCTCGACCGGCGGCGGCTCGGGGATCGGCTCGAGGTCGAAGAGCACCGTGCCGATGTCGACCCCCGCGATGCCGTCCACCGCGGCGTGGTGCGTCTTGGTCAGCAGGGCGAAGCGGTCGCGCTCCAGCCCCTGCACGAGCCACATCTCCCAGAGCGGCTTGGAGCGGTCGAGCTGCTGGGAGAAGACCCGCGCGGTCAGCCGCTTGAGCTGCTCCTCGCCGCCCGGCTCGGGCAGCGCCGTGTGGCGGATGTGGTAGCTGAGGTTGAAGTTGACGTCGTCGGCCCACAGCGGCCGGCCCGCCTCCAGCGGCGGCACGACGAGCCGCTGGCGGAAGCGCGGCACCTGGTCGAGCTTGCTGCGCACGTGCTCGACCAGGTCGACGTAGCGCGGCGGCGGCCCCTCGAAGATCAGCACGCCGCCGATGTGCATGTGGCTCGACCCGGTCTCGTTGGTGAGGAACGAGGCGTCGGTCGAGCTGAGGCGCTCCAGGTGGTCTCCGTCGGCGGTCATCGGGTGTTCAAGGCTAGCTCCCCGGTACCCTGACCGGTATGTCCGCAACCGACACCGCAGCGCCGAAGCGCGTGCTGCTCGCCGCCCCGCGCGGATACTGCGCCGGCGTCGACCGCGCCGTGCAGACGGTCGAGCGCGCGCTCGAGCACCACGGCGCGCCGGTCTACGTGCGCAAGGAGATCGTCCACAACAAGCACGTGGTCGAGGAGCTCTCCAAGCGCGGCGCGATCTTCGTCGAGCAGGAGACCGAGGTGCCGGAGGGCGAGATGGTCGTCTTCTCCGCCCACGGGGTCGCGCCCGCGGTGCACGAGAACGCCGCCGCCCGAAACCTGCGCACGATCGACGCCACCTGCCCGCTGGTGACCAAGGTCCACGTCGAGGCGCGCCGCTTCGCCGCCGACGGCTACACGATCGTGATGATCGGCCACGAGGGCCACGAGGAGGTCGAAGGGACGACCGGCGAGGCCCCCGACAGCATCGTCCTCGTGCAGACCGCCGCCGAGGTCGCCGACCTCGAGGTGCCCGATCCGGAGCGCGTCGCCTTCATCACCCAGACGACGCTCTCGGTCGACGAGACGACGGAGATCATCGCCGCCCTGCGGGCGAAGTTCCCGGCGATCGTCAGCCCGAAGTCAGATGACATCTGCTACGCGACGACCAACCGCCAGATCGCCGTCAAGCAGCTCGCCCGCGAGTGCGACCTGGTGCTGGTGATCGGCTCGACCAACTCGTCCAACTCCAACCGCCTGGTCGAGGTGGCGCGCGAACACGGCGCCGCCTCGCACCTGATCGACTTCCACCATCAGGTGCGCGAGGAGTGGCTGGAGGGCGTCGAGACGGTCGGAATCACCTCCGGCGCCAGCGCCCCCGAGGAGCTGGTCGAGAACCTCGTCGCGCTCTTCCGCGATCGCGGCTGCGACGACGTCTCCGAGCTGCGCACGGTCGACGAGGATGTGCGCTTCATGCTGCCGAAGGAGATTCGGGCGGTTCAGGTCGCGTAGGGACCGAGCTCGTGGCCCGCGGGTCCTGTCGCGGAACGAGGGGGTGTTAGCGGCCTCGCCCGGCCGAACACCCCCTCATCCCGCGCCACCCGCGGGAGGAGCCTTTTCTACGGGACGCTGGCCGAGAAACTAAGTGACCAGATCCGCAGGCCGGAGCTGGGGCAGAGGGTCAGTCGGTGGTGCTCGTGGCTGGGGTGCTCGGTGAGCGTGTACAGGGCTGGGCCGTCGATTTCGATTGCAGCGAGCTCAGATCCGTCAAGGGCTAGCTGGAGCTTGCCGGTGCCCTCGACGGTCGCGTAGGCGCCGCCGGCTTCGTAAGGAACCTCAAGCTCTTCGCCTTCCCAGGGCTGCTCCCACGAGCCGCCGGGGAAGAGCTCGGGGGTGGGGGGCATGACCTTGGCGCCGGGGGCGTCGCTGGGGCGGAGTGGGTCCATCGGCGCGGGCAGGGGCTGGAGGGCGTCCTGCTCGCGCAGCTCGGCCTGGATCGCTTCCTCGGTGGCGCGGTATTCGCCCTCGCCGAAGTGGAACCAGGCGAGCGCGCCGCCGAGCTTCCAGAGGAAGAGGCTGGGCCAGCCCTCGCAGCCGTAGGCGTGCCAGAGGCGGCGGTCTGAGTCGATCGCGACCGGAAACTCGACCCCGAGGCGCGCCAGGCCGGCCGCCACAGGGCCCCGGTCGGCGCCGAACGGGAAGCGCGGCGCCTGCACGCCGATCGTCGTCAGGCCGGCCTCCGCGTAGCGCCGCGCCCACTCGCTCACGTAGGGCAGCGTGCGCACGCTGTTCAGCTGGGCGAAGTCGAGGAAGTGGACGAGCACCGGCCCGCCGGCCGTCGCCACCGGCATCGAGCGCGGGGCCTCGCCGACCCACTCGATTCCGTCGGGCAGGTCGGGGGCGGCGATGTTCTCGCGTTCGGGGCGCATTTAGGCTGCCGCAACCTATCTGCGCTAGCTTGCGCGGCGATGGGCGACCGGAGGAAAGCCGCATCGGCGCTGTTGGCAGTTGTCGCGATCGCGGGCCTGGCGGCCTGTGGTGGAGGCGGAGGCGGCGCGGACACCACTAGCACCGCGCCGAACACGGGCGGCGGGAACGTCAAGAGCGAAGCGTCCGCAGCGCAGATCGTCGTCAGGAACGGCGAACCGGTCGGCGGCGTGCGCAGGCTCGAATACAGCGCCGGGGACCAGGTCCGCTTTGCCGTCGACTCCGACGTCGCCGACGAGATCCACGTGCACGGCTACGACCTGATGAAGGACGTCCCCGCCGGGGGCTCGGTCTCGTTCTCCTTCCCGGCGGAAATCGAAGGGATCTTCGAGGTTGAGCTGGAGGAACGCGGGGAGCAGATCGCGGAAATCCGCGTCAACCCGTGAGCTGGCTGCCCTTCGCCCACGCGCTGGTCGCCAGGCAGGACCTGCCGGTCCCCGCCTGGCTGTTCGCCTGGGGCGCGTCGATCGTCCTGATCGTCTCCTTCTTCGCCCTCTCGGTCGGCTGGCGCACGCCCCGCTTCGAGCGCGACGGCTGGCGCCCGCTCGGCGCGGGGCTCTCGCGGGCGCTGATCTCGCTGCCGGCGCAGATCGCCTGCGGCCTGGCGGGGGTCTTCCTGCTGGGCCTGGCGATCTACGCCGGCCTGCGCGGCACCGAAGCGCCCGACCGCAACTTCGCCCTGACCTTCCTCTACGTCACCGCCTGGCTCGGCTTGCCGCTGTTCAGCGTCGTCCTCGGCGACGTCTTCCGGCCGTTCAACCCGTGGCGGGCAGTCGGCCGCGTCGCCGGCGGCGCCTTCAGGGCGCTCGCCGGGCAGCGGCCGGCGCACCTGCGCTACCCGGAGCGACTGGGGCGCTGGCCGGCGGCGATCGGGCTGATCGCGGTCGTCTGGCTGGAGATCGTCTACGGCGCCAGCGGCGGCGTCGCGGTGGGGCTCGACCCGCACGCCGCGGCGGTCGCGACGCTCGCCTACAGCCTCTACACGCTGGCGATGATGGGCCTGTTCGGGGTCGAGCAGTGGTGCCGCACGGGGGAGGTCTTCTCCGTCTACTTCGGCATGTTCGGCCGGCTCGGCAGCTTCGGCGCGAAGGACGGGCGGCTCGGCGTGCGCAGGCCGTTCGCCGCCGCGACCAGCTGGGCGACGGTGCCCGGCTCGGCCGCGGTGGTGATCGCCTCGATCGCGACCACGAGCTTCGACGGCGCCCAGGAGGGGGCGTTCAAGAGCGCGCTCGAAAGCACGTTCAACCATCTGGTCGACGCCGGCCTCGGCCCGACCTCGGCACTGCGCACGACCGACACCATCTTCATCCTGCTCACCTTCGCCGGGGTCGCGCTCGTCTACCTGATCGGCGTGCGCGGGATGGCCGGAGTGCCGGGGGCGCCGTCGTTCGAGAAGCTGCGCTCCGGCTTCGCCCACACGCTGATCCCGATCGCCTTCGCCTACCTGGTGGCCCACTACTTCAGCCTCTTCGTCTTCCAGGAGCAGGCGCAGTTCACGTACCTGCTCTCGGACCCGCTGGGGACCGGCACGACCGATCTCTTCGGAACCGCCTCCTCGGGAATCGACTTCCGGCTGCTCAGCGCGAACGCGATCTGGTACGTCCAGGTCGGCGCCCTGGTGGTCGGCCACGTCGTCGGCCTGACGCTCGCCCACGACCGGGCCACCGCCTACTGGGGCGACTACCGGCAGGCGACGCGCTCGCAGTACTGGATGCTCGCCGTGATGGTCGCCTTCACCTGCTTCGGCCTCTACCTGCTCTCGGTGGCGAACGCGTGACCGGCATCGCGAGCGGCGTGCGGGGCTTTGCCCCATCCGGTGCGCGGTTTTCTACCGATGCTCCCGGGTAGTCGCAATGGTTGACTGCGCATGAGACTTACCCGTCTCCCTCCCAAGGTAAATAAGTAAGCAGTGCCGAGGCCGCCGGATATTCAGCCACCCGGTGGCCTCGGTGTATGAGCAAGGGCGGCGCGCCGGAAACTAGAGGATCTCGCGCAGCCGCCGCTCCAGCGCGGCTGAGATCTCCTCGCGCACCGGACCGGCCGCGAGCCGTTCGACCAGCGCCTCGAGGAAGCCCTCGATGATCAGCTGCTTGGCCGCCGCCGGGTCGAGCCCGCGCGAGGTCAGGTAGAAGAGCTGCTCGCGGTCTACCTGGGCGATCGCCGCGGCGTGCGTGCAGCGCACGTCGTCGGCCTCGATCTCGAGGCCCGGGATCGCGTCGGCGTGCGCGTCGGGAGAGAGCAGCAGGTTGCGGCTCTCCTGGAAGGCGTCGGTGCCCTGGGCCCCCGGGTCGACCCGGATCATCCCCCGCCAGACCGCCGTCGCGCCGGCGGCCAGCACGCCGCGGAAGGCGAGGTCGGAGAAGGTGTTGGGAGCGGAGTGCTCCTGCAGGGTGTCGTAGTCGAGGTGCTGCCCCGGCCCGCCGGCGTAGCCGCCGGTCACCCGCGCCTCGGATCCGGCGCCGGCGAGGTTGGTCTCCATCCGCACCTTGCCGTTGCCCGAGCCGAAGCCGAGCGCCGTCCAGTCGAGCCGCCCGTCGCGCTCGACCCGGGCGCGCTGGCTGGAGAAGATCCAGGCGCGCTCGGAGATGTCCTGGGTGGAGACGTAGCGCAGCGTCGCGGCCTGGCCGACGTGCAGCTCGACCACCGAGTTGAGCAGCGCCTCGGTCTCGTCGCCGCTCGAGGAGCTGTGCTCCCAGACCTCCGCCTCGGCGCCCTCCTCGAGCACGACGAGAGTGCGCCAGGCGACCGCGGCGCCGTCGGTGTCCAGCGGCAGCTCGATCCGGATCGGCTCGGCGACCCTCACGCCGGCCGGCACGTGGACGAGCACGCCGTCACGCCGGGCGGCCTCGTTGCGGGCGACGAACGGGTCCTCGCTCGGCGCAAGCGCGCCCAGCCGGTCGGCGACCAGCGCCGGGTGCGAGTCGACCGCCTCGGCCAGCGGCAGCACCGTCGCCCCCTCCGCCGCGCCGAGCGAGGCGCCGGCGGGGGCGGGGGAGTAGGCGTCGAGGTCGAGCTGGGAGAGGTCGGTGAATTCCCACCCCTTCGCCTTCTGGTCGGGAAGGGGTGGGAGCGTCGCCAGCTCAGCCAATTGAGCCCTCCATCTGCAGCTCGATCAGCCGGTTGAGCTCGACCGCGTACTCCATCGGCAGCTCCTTGGTGACCGGCTCGATGAAGCCGTTGACGATCATCTTCGAGGCCTCCTCCTCGTCGAGCCCGTGGCTCTGCAGGTAGAAGACCTGCTCGTCGCCGATCTTCGAGACGGTCGCCTCGTGGCCGACGTCGGCGTCGTTCTCGCCGATCCGGATCGTCGGGTAGGTGTCCGAGCGCGAGTCCTCGTCGAGCAGCAGCGCGTCGCAGACCACCTTGGAGCGCGATTCGCTCGCCCCGTCGGCGACTTCGAGCAGGCCGCGGTAGGTGCTGCGGCCGCCGTCCTTGGAGATCGACTTGGAGAAGATCGAGGACGAGGTGCGCGGCGCGGCGTGGATGATCTTGCCGCCGGCGTCCTGGTGCTGGCCCTCGCCGGCGAAGGCGATCGAGAGGATCTCGCCGTGCGCTTCGGGCCCGAGCAGGTAGATCGACGGGTACTTCATCGTCAGTTTCGAGCCGAGGTTGCAGTCGACCCACTCCATCGTCGCCTTCTCCTCGGCGACGGCGCGCTTGGTGACCAGGTTGTAGACGTTCTGCGACCAGTTCTGAACCGTCGTGTAGCGGACCCGCGAGCTCGGTTTGGCGACGATCTCGACCACCGCGGAGTGCAGCGAGTCGGTTGAGTAGACCGGCGCCGTGCAGCCCTCGATGTAGTGGACGTCGGCGCCCTCCTCGCAGATGATCAGGGTGCGCTCGAACTGGCCCATGTTCTCGGTGTTGATCCGGAAGTAGGCCTGCAGCGGCATCTCGACCTTGACCCCGGCGGGGACGTAGACGAAGGA
>DASSBJ010000053.1:0-37599 GCA_035698885.1 Solirubrobacterales bacterium | reverse complement strand
CAGGTCGCCGGCCCTCCCGCGATGCTCGTCACGATCCCGTCTCCCGCGTGCCGTCTCCCATCGACTCTCCTCCTGTAGTCGCAATCTCGGCGGAAGGTCGAATCTATTGGTACAAGCGCATATTTGTCAAGGAACCTGATGCATTAGAAGACAGCTGTTACCAAACAACTCAGGGCTAGCAGCGGGCGGCAGCGCGGCGTCACGGCGAGGACCGCGACGCGCGCGGCCCTCGGTGCTTCGGATCCAGCCAACCGGAAACCGCGGGGAAGGGCAGAGAGACCCCGCGGTCGCCGGCAACTGCTGGAGGATGCGGTGGGGCACCTCCTACCCACCGCCGTGCCGCATGGTTCTATATCAGATTGGAGTCTACTTAGGAACTGCCAGAGGCTTGTCAGCCTCCGAAGTTCGAGATCTTCGTCGAGGGCCGGAAGTAGCCAGACGCCGGCCGCGCCGCGGGGCGAGGTGGCCTGTAGCCGTGCGATTCCCGCCTATTCCCAATTGAACATCAGCCGTGCCACAATGCGTCCCTTGACGAGTGGGAGGCTCAAGGCGCTGAAGCGTGGGTCGCGGGCAGGCGGCGAGGCACTGGCGCTTGCCGCCGATCCGCTGAACCGCAGGATCCTCCGCGGGATGGCCAGCCGCACCGTGAACATGGACGGCGAGCTGTACACGCTCAGCGAGGAGGGCCGGGAGGCGCTCTTCGTATCGGCGACGATCGAGCGCTGGCTGCGCGATGCGCCCGACGGACCGATCGATTTCGAGAGCGCGGCGGCCGGGCGGGCGGTCTCGGCGCTGCTCGGCGGATGGTCGGCGGCCGTAATCCACGCGCTGGCCGGCGAGCCGATGACGAGCGCCGAGCTTGACGCCGCGATCGACGGCCTCGGACGGCGGCGTCTGCAGCGCCAGCTCAGGGCGATGCAGGGCGCCGGTCTAATCGAGGCGCTGGGCGAGGGCGGCGAGGCGCTCTACGCGATGACCGACTGGCTGCGGCGCGGGATCGCGCCGCTGATCGTCGCCGCCAGGCTGGAGCGGGACCAGGACATGGAGGGGGCGACCCCCGTCGAGGGCTCCGACGTCGAGGCCGGCTGTCGCATGGCGCTGGCGCTGGTCGAGCTGCCCGAAGAGCTCTCCGGGCTCTGCAGCCTGCGGCTCAGGCCGGACGGGCGGCAGCCGGATTCCCGCAGCGGCGTCACCGCGCGGATCGAGCGCGGCGAGGTCGTCTCCTGCGAGGCGGGCGTCGAGCAGAAGGCCGACGCCTGGGCCTTCGGCAGCCTCGACGCCTGGCTCGATACCTTGATCGACCCGAACGCCATGGCCGTGCGCACCGGCGGCGACGCCTGGCTCACCGACGCCCTGCTCAGCGCCATTCACCACGCCCTGTTCGGCCCGCTGGGCAGCTGAGCCCGCCGGGGGCGCAGGGTGCGAGCCGCGCCCTAGAAGGCGCGCAGGGTCTCCTAGATGCTCGGCGGCCAGCCGGTGTTCGGGGCGACCCCCTATGGAGGTTGCCCGTCCGTCGCGCGGGCCAAGAGCACGACCCGCGCGGCGGGCGGACGAAACAACGATCGGTGTGGGCGCCTTACAAGGCCACCTGGTCCTGACGCCCACCAGCTTTATAGCACATTTAAGCCGTTTGTTGAAGCTTCATTGAGTTAACTGTCGCTGCCGACCTTGGCCTCCAGCTCGTGCACCACGTCTGGGTCGCGCAGGGTGGTGACGTCGCCCAGCGCGCGACCCTCGGCGATGTCGCGCAGCAGCCGGCGCATGATCTTGCCGGAGCGCGTCTTCGGCAGGTCTCCCGACCAGATCACCCGCTTGGGCCGGGCGAGTTTGCCGATCCGCTCGGCGACGTGGCCCGACAGCTCGCCGACCAGCTCTTCGTCGCCCTCGAGGTCGCCCTCGAGCGTGACGAAGGCGCAGATCGCCTGCCCGCTGTCCTCGTCGCTCTGTCCGATCACCGCCGCCTCGGCGACTTTCGGGTGCGAGACGATCGCCGACTCGACCTCCGCCGTCGAGAGCCGGTGGCCGGAGACGTTGACCACGTCGTCGATCCGCCCCAGCACCCAGAAGTAGCCGTCCTCGTCGCGCCGCGCCGCGTCGCCGACCAGGTAGGTCTGCTCGCCGAAGCGCGAGAAGTAGGTCTCGACGAAGCGGTCCTCCTCGCGGTACAGCGTGCGCAGCATCCCCGGCCAGGGGCGGCGCAGGACGAGCAGCCCCTCGGCGCCGGACTCGACCGGCGCGCCGTCCTCGCCGAAGACCGCGGCGTCGACCCCCGGCAGCGGCAGCGTCGCCGAGCCCGGCTTGGTCGCGACGACGCCCGGCAGCGGCGTGATCATGATGTGGCCGGTCTCCGTCTGCCACCAGGTATCGACCACCGGGCAGCGCTCGCCGCCGATCACCTTGTGGTACCAGAGCCATGCCTTCGGGTTGATCGGCTCGCCGACCGAGCCGAGCAGCCGCAGCGAGCCGAGGTCGTGGCGGGCCGGGTACTCGGCGCCCCATTTCATGCAGGCGCGGATCGCCGTCGGCGCGGTGTAGAGGATCGTCACCCCGTAGCGCTCGATCAGCTCCCACCAAACGTCCTTGTCGGGATAGTCGGGGGCGCCCTCGAACATCACGCTGGTCGCCGCGTTGGCGAGCGGGCCGTAGACGAGGTAGGAGTGGCCGGTGACCCAGCCGACGTCGGCGGCGCACCAGTAGACGTCCTCCTCGGGCTTCAGGTCGAAGACGTAGCGGTGGGTGAAGGCGACGCCGGTCAGGTAGCCGCCGGTGGTGTGCAGGATCCCCTTCGGCTTCGCGGTCGAGCCCGAGGTGTAGAGGATGTAGAGCGGGTCCTCGGCGCCCATCGGCTCGGCCGGGCACTCCGCCGCGGCGGCGGCCATCGCGTCCTCGAACCAGACGTCGCGGCCCTCCTGCATCTCGCAGGCCTCGCCGGTGTGCTTGACGACGAAGATCGTCTCGATCGAGCCCGCCCCGCCCATCGCCTCGTCGACGCGGGCCTTGACCGGCGCGGTCTTGCCCTTGCGGCGCGCCCCGTCGACGGTGATCAGCGCCTTCGCCTCCGAGAACTCCATCCGCTCGCGCACCGCCTCGGCCGAGAAGCCGCCGAAGACGACGTTGTGGACGGCGCCGATCCGCGCGCAGGCGAGCATCGCGACGACGACCTGGGGGATCATCGGCAGGTAGATCCCGACCACGTCGCCCTTGCGCACGCCGTGGTCGCGCAGCGCGTTGGCGAAGCGCTGCGTGTCGGCGAGCAGCTCGGCGTAGGTGAGGTCGCGCTCCTCCCCCTCCTCGCCGCGCCAGTGGTAGGCGACGCGATCGCCGAGCCCGGCGGCGACGTGGCGGTCGAGGCAGTTGGCGGAGACGTTCAGCTCGCCGTCGGCGAACCACTTGTAGAACGGCGGGCTGGACTCGTCGAGCGCCTCGCTCGGCTCCCTGTCCCAGTCGAGCAGCTCCCTGGCCTGGCGCAGCCACCAGGCCTCGGGGTCCGCCGCCGCCTCCTCGTACACCGCCGGGTCGGCGAGCAGCGCCCCGGCCGCGAACTCGCTCGGCGGCTCGAAGCGCTCGACCGCGAGCAGCGCCTCGAGCTCCCCCTCCAGCCGGGTCAGGTCTCCGCTTGCCATCGTGCTCGTCCCCCTCTCAGCGACCGAGCGGGCGGACCGGCAGAACCGTCCGTCCGAAGGTCGAGTTGGTAACCGCCGCGAAAGATGCATACCAGGCGGCGGCCGCCGTCGCGATCCCGAACCAGCCGCCGATTTCGACCAGACCGTCGTTTTCGCCGGCGTTGCCGATGCCGAGCAGGAAGAAGGTCACGGCGAGCAGGACGAAGACCGCGGCGACCGCCGCGGTGGTGCGCAGCGAGGCGACGAACATGTAGGTGGTGAAGATCCCCCAGGCGATCAGGTACAGGCCGACCGCGTCGCCGAGGTTGGCGGCCGGGACGTCGCCGGCGTAGAAGGCGATGAAGACCCAGAAGGAGAGCCAGAAGGCGCCGTAGGAGGTGAACGCGACCGCGCCGAAGGTGTTGCCGGTGCGGAACTCCCACATGCCGGCGAGCAGCTGGGCGAGGCCGCCGTAGCCGAGCGCCAGCCCGAGCACCACCGGCTCCCCGGCGTGACTGACCAGGCCGGCGTTGAACATGCTGAGGACGAACGTGGTGAGCGCGAAACCGGCGAGGCCGAGCGGGCCGGGGTCGGCGGGGGTCCAGCCCTCGCGAACCTGGGTCGCCGCGACGCGCTGACGGGCCGACTCTCCCCCAAGCGGCTCTCTGCCCGGAACGGATGCAGACTCCATGATGCCTCCTTATGTCGAGGCGCGCTCCCGCGCGTGCGGTATTACCCGCCGGCGCCTTCTTTCACACATCGCCCTGGCTACCCGGCTAGCCTCTCTTTCATGCTCTTCCGCCAGATCATCCACGAGGACCTCGGCTGTGCCTCCTACCTGGTCGGCGACTCGGGCGCGGGCGTCGCGGCGATCGTCGATCCGCAGTGGGACATCGACCCCTACCTCAACCTCGCCCGCCTGCACGGGGTGCGGATCGAGCACGTGCTGGAGACGCACAACCACGCCGACCACGTCTCGGGGCACGGCCGGCTGGCGCGGGCGACCGGCGCGACGATCCACGTCGGCGAGCTGGCCGAGGCCGAGTACGAGCACGACCCGATCGCCGACGGCTGGACGCTCGAGCTCGGCGCGGGCGTGACGATCGAGGCGCTGCACACGCCGGGCCACCGGCCCGAGCACACCTCCTTCCTGCTGCGCGACGCCGAGCGCGGCGGCGACCCGGTCGCGGTGCTGAGCGGCGACTCGCTGTTCGTCGGCGACGTCGCCCGCCCCGACCTCGCGGTCGAGCCGCGCGAGGGCGCCGCCGGGATCTTCCGCTCGCTGCACGAGCGGCTGCTCGCGCTGCCCGACGAGGTCGAGGTCTGGCCGGGGCACCTCGGCGGCTCGCTCTGCGGCAGCTCGGGCATCGACCTGAAGACGTCGTCGACGATCGGCTTCGAGCGCCGCCACAACCGGGCGCTGGCGATCGCCGACGAAGCCGAGTTCATCGAGGACGCCGTGGGCAGCATCGGCGAGCGGCCGCCCAACGTCGAGCACATCGTCGCGCTCAACCGCGGGCCGCTGGTCGAGTCGATCGGCGCGCCGGCGCGGCTCACCCCGCGGCGCTTCGAGGCGGCGATCGCCGGCGGCGCCTACGCGGTCGACTCGCGCACCAACGAGCAGTTCGACGAGGCCCACATCCCCGGCGCGATCAGCGCCTCCGGCTACGACACGGGCTTCGCCACCAAGGTCGCCCAGGTCGTGCCGCCCGACGGCGAGGTGGTCGTCGTCGCCGCCTCCGACGGCAACGAGCTCGAGGCGGCGGAGCTGCTCGCCGCGGTCGGGCTCGCGGTGCGCGGCTTCCTCGGCGGCGGGATGAGCGCCTGGCGGGCCGAGGAACGGCCGGTCGAGCGGATCGAGCCGATCGGGCCCGGCGACCTGGCGGAGCTGCTGGCGGGCGACGAGCCGCCGCTGGTCCTCGACGTGCGCGGCGCGGGCGAGTACGAGGACGGCCACATCGAGGGCTCGCTGCACATCCCCTACGGCGAGCTCGCCCGACGCCTCGACGAGCTGCCGCGCGACCGCGCGCTGGCGACGATCTGCAAGGGCGGCAAACGCAGCGGCCTCGCCGCCTCGGTGCTGCAGCGTGAGGGCTTCGCGCCGATCCACGTCGCCTACGGCGGGGTCGGGACCTGGCAGGACGAAGGGCGACCGGTGGAGAGCGGGTCCGTGCCAGCCTAGCCGGCCGGCGCCGGGACCCCTCAGGCGACGGCGGATAGGTCTGCGTCGCCTCCGGCCTCCGGGCCGAAGCTCTTGGCCTGGCCCGGCCGCGCGTGGACGATCTGTCCCTCGCGCAGCTCGAGTCGCTGCAGCTCTGCCCGCGTCAGCTGTGCCCAGACGTCGGTGCCATCATCGAGCACTACCTCGACCCGGACCTCGAAGCCGAGCGGGACGATGCGGCGGATCATCGCCTCGACCGTTCCCGCCTCGGGGTCGAGCAAGAGCTGCATGTCGTGGGGACGGACGAAGTGCTCGCCGAGCCTGTTGACCTCGCCGACGAAACTCATCACGAACTCGTTGGCGGGATGCTCGTAGAGGTCGGTCGCCGTTCCCGCCTGCTCCACCCGGCCCTTGTTCATCACGACGAGCTGCTCGGCTACGTCCATCGCCTCCTCCTGGTCGTGGGTGACGAAGATCGTCGTCACGCCCGTCTCGTCGTGCAGGCGTCGCAACCAGGAGCGAAGGTCCTTGCGGACCTTGGCGTCGAGCGCCCCGAAGGGCTCGTCGAGCAGCAACACCCGCGGCTGCACCGCGAGCGCCCGCGCCAGCGCCATCCGCTGGCGCTGTCCGCCTGAGAGCTGGGACGGAAGCCGGTCGGCGAGGCCGTCGAGCTGGACCAGCTCGAGTAGCTCGTGCACCCGGCGCTCGATCTGCGGCCGCTTCCACTTGCGGATCTTGAGGCCGAAGCCGACGTTGCCGAACACGGTCATGTGCTTGAAGGCGGCGTAGTGCTGGAAGACGAAACCGACCTCGCGCTTCTGGGCGGGTCGCTCGGAGACATCCTCTCCGCGAATCAAGACCTTCCCGGCATCGAGCGTCTCGAGGCCGGCGATCGCCCGCAGCAGGGTCGACTTGCCGGAGCCGCTCGGCCCCAGCAATGCGGTGAGCGAGCCGTCGGGCACGTCTATGGATACATCGTCGAGCGCCTGAAAGTCCCCGAAGCGCTTGTGCGCTCTTTCGACTGAGATAGCCATCAGGCGTCCTCCTTTCCTCTCATCAGGTTCATTGCCAGAAGGGCGCAGAGGGCGAGCAGGGCGAGCAGGACCGCGCCCGCGTAGGCGCCCGTGTAGTTGAATTCCTCGAACTGCTTGGCGACGAAGATCGGCAGCGTTTCGGTCTGCCCGGAGATCTTCCCCGACACCACCGAGACGGCTCCGAACTCGCCCAGGACGCGAGCCGTCGTCAGCACGACGCCGTAGGCGACGCCCCAGCGGATCGACGGCAGGGTCACCCGCCAGAAGGTCTGCCAGGCGCCTGCGCCGAGAGTCGAGGCCGCCTGCTCCTGCTCGGTGCCGACCTCCTGCAGGACCGGCACGGTCTCGCGCACGACGAAGGGCACCGAGACGAAGACGCTGGCCAGCACCATGCCAGGGACGGCGAAGAGGATCTGAAAGCCGGCTTCGGAGACGCCGGCGAACCATCCGCCGAGGCCGTAGAGGAGGAAGAGCGAGAGGCCGATAACCACCGGGGAGACGGCGAAGGGCAGGTTGATGATCGCGTCGATCGCGCCGTTGCCCCACCAGCGGTGGCGCACGAGGAGGATCGCGCAGGCGATCCCGAAGACCGCGTTCAGCGGCACCGCGATCGCGACCATCAGCAGGGTCAGCTCGAGCGCATGGATCGCGTTCGGGGTCGTGATCGCTTCGATCGGCGCGGTGAGGCCGTGTTCGAAGGTCTTGTAGAAGATCATCCCCACGGGGACGATCAGGAGCGCGGCGAGGTAGCCGACGGCGAGGATCCTCAGCCCCCAGCGACTCGAGGCGGAGGCGCTCATTGCTTTGCCCCCCAGCGCTGTATCAGGCCGACCCCGGCAAGCAGCAACAGCGATGCACCGAGCAAGACCACCGAGACGGCGGCGGCGCCGGCCGTATTGCCCGATTCGATCTGCTGGTAGATGAAGACCGAAGAGACCAAGGTCTTGAAGGGCAGGTTGCCGGTGATCAGGACCAGCGAGCCGAACTCGCCCAGGGCGCGTGCGAAGGCGAGGGCCACGCCGGCCCCGATCCCAGGGAGCAGGTTGGGGAAGATGATCCGGCGGAAGATCGTGAAGCCTCCGGCGCCGAGCGAGGCGGCGGCTTCCTCCATCTCGCGGTCCATCTCCATAAGCAGCGGCTGCACCGCCCGCACCACGAACGGCAGCGTCACGAAGAGCAGCGCCAGTACCACCGCCGTCTGGGTGAAGGTGACGTTGACGCCGATCGGGCTGTCGGAGCCGTAGAGGGTCATCAGGGTGATCCCGGCGACGATCGTCGGCAGCGCGAATGGCAGGTCTATGAAGGCATTCAGCGCCTTCTTGCCGGGGAACTCATCGCGGACGAGGACCCAGGCGATGATCGTCCCGAAGACCGCGTTGATCGCGACGACGATCAGCGAGGCAATCACGGTCAGCTTCAGCGCCGCGACCGACTCGGCGCTGCTGACCGCCGACCAGAAGCCGGCGAGACCCTCGTCGAGGGATTTCGACAGGACCGCGGCGAGCGGCAGCAGGACGATCGCGCTCAGGTAGAGCACGACCATCCCGCGGCCGAGCCAGGGAGCGCGCTCACGCTCCCCGGCCGCCTGCGAGAGCCTCAGGGCGAGGGCCTCAGCCACTCGTCGAGACCCCCAGCTCTTCCTCGATCTTGACGATCGAGCCGCTGCCTTCTTCGAAGAACTCTTCCTTGACCTTTTCCCAGCCGCCGAACTTGGCGATCGTGAAGAGGCGCTTCGGGGTCGGGAACCGCTTCGGGTCGACCAGCGCCTTGTCAACCGGGCGGTAGCCGTTTTCGGCCCAGGTCTTCTGGCCGGCTTCCGACCAGATGTAGTCGAGGAACTTCTGCGCCGCGGGCGAGGCTTCCCTGGTCACGGCGATCGGGGTTTCGATCTGGATCGTGCCGTCGGGGATCACGTATTCGATCTCTTCACCCGCATTCTCGGCGTTGATCGCCTCGTTCTCGTAGGAGAGCAGCACGTCGCCCTGACCCTGGGTGAAGGCGGTCATCGCATCGCGGCCGCTGCTCGGCTGGGCCTCGGTCTTGGAGAGCACCGTCTTCACGGCTGCCAGCGCCTGGGCGGGCGACTTGCCCTGTTCGATCTGTGAGCCGTAGACGGCCATGATGTTCCAGCGCGCCGAGCCCGAGCTGGCCGGATTGGGGGTGATGATGCTGACGTCCTTGCTCAACAGGTCCTCGAAGGAGTGGATCCCCTTCGGGTTGCCCTTGCGGACGACGAGCACCACGACCGAATCGTTGGCGATCCCGTGGTATTTGTTGTCTTCCCAGTTGGGGGCGACCTGGCCTTCTTCGACCAGGCGGGTCATGTCGCTGCCGACGGAGAAGTTGACGACATCGGCTTCCTGGCCTGCGGCGACGGCGCGACTCTGATCGCCCGAGGAGCCGAAGGAGTTGGTGAAGCTGACCCCCGAGCCGTCGGGCGTTTCCTTGAAGCTCGCCTCGAATCCTTCTTCGTAGACCGACTGCGGGGTCGAGTAGCCGACCACGGCGATCTTGCCCCCGCCCGAGGAACTCGAATCGGAGCTGCTACCGCAACCGCTCGCGACCAAAGCGGCGATCAGGAGCACGGCGGCCAAGCCCAGCCCCACACTCTTCTTGCCAATGCCACTGCTCGTCATCTAGGGCCCTTTCCTTCCTTCTTGATTAGGTAGATCGAGAATGAAGCGCGGCACCTTAGCAGAAAGTTGATCTACAAAGTCAGGAATGGACCACGGCGAATCCGCCGGCTGGCGAACTCCACCTGCTGAGGCGCAAGCGCCCGATCGGCTAGGCGCTGCGCGTACGTCTAGAGGGCCTCAGCGCAGCCACGACCGCCCCGGCAAGGGCGGCCGCGTCGGCCTCTTCCAGAATGCCGGCAGTGACGCGGATCGCCGGTGGAGCCTGGAGGCGAAAGGGGGCCCCGGGCATGACCGCCCAGCCGGCGGACCGGAGGGCCTGCACGGCGCTCGTCTCGTCGGGGACCGGGATCCAGACGTTCAGGCCGCTCCGCGAGTCGGCTTCGATGCCGTGCTCGGCGAGCGCTGCTACAAAGGCCTCGCGGCGTTTGGCGTAGATCTTCGTCGCCTGGGTCAGCCGGCGCTCGACGGACTTGTCGGCGAGCAGCTCGGCGGCGATCCGCTGGAGCAGGTGGCTTACCCAGCCGGGGCCGACCGTCTGGCGGCCGCGGACCCTGTTGATCGTCTGGGGGTCGCCGGCCAGGACGGCGACGCGGAGATCGGGGCCGAGAGACTTGGCGAGGGAGCGGGCGGCTGCCCAGCGGCGGCGGCCGGCGGTCAGGGTTACGCGGGGCGTGCCGGCGATCGGGCCCAGGTGATCGTCCTCGAGCACCATGACGTCGAGGTGGCGGTCGAGGACGGCGCGCAGGTCCGCCGCCCGCGCCTCGTCCAGCGAGGCGCCGGTGGGGTTCTGGCCGCGCGGGTTGAGGACGACCGCGGCGACGCCTTCGTCGAGCGCCCGGGTGAGCGCCGACGGGATCATCCCGCGTCCGTCGATCGCCAGCGGTCGCAGGGCGTAGCCGTTGGCTCGCAGCAGGTGGAACAGGCCGGCGAAGCCCGGGTCTTCGACCGCGATTGCGTCGCCGGGGCGTAGCCGGGCCGCCAGCGCCCGCTCGATCCCGTCGAGGGCGCCGCTGACCACGGCGAGCTCGCCCGCTTCGATCCCGTCGGCGTCGAGCTCGGCCCGCACCGGCTCGAGCAGCAGAGGGTCCGCCGGATCGCCGCCATAGAGCTGGCGCGGCGGCTCGATCCGGCGCAGGATCGTTGCCAGGTCGGGCAGCAGCGCCGGGTCGGGGTTGCCGCTCGCCAGGTCGAGCACACCCTCGGTCTGCTGAAAGCCCGACCAGGCGCCGGCGATCGGCGGACGCCAGCTGACCCGGGTGCCGCTGCGCGCCTGGGTGACGACGAGGCCGCGCGAGCGCAGATCCCTGAACGCGGCTGCGACGGTGGTCGGGCTGACACCGAGGTCGGTTGCGAGCGTGCGCACCGGCGGCAGCCGCGCCCCCGGCTCCAGCTCCCCGGCTTCGATCCCACGCTCGATGCTGGCGGCGATCTCCGCCGCGCCCTCGCCAATTATCCGATACTGTGTCAGTTCAGAAGCCAGATTTGTACTGTAACAGATTGGGGGGCGCATGGCGGCCAAGCCGAGGACGAAGGTGACGCGGATGCCCAGCCGGGCGAGCTACGAGCGGGCGACGCTCGAGGCGATTCTCGACGAGGCGATCGTCTCCCACATCGGCACCGTCGCCCCCGCCGGTCACCCGGTCGTCATCCCGACCCTGCACGCGCGCGACGGCGACCACCTCTACATCCACGGCTCGTCCGCGAGCCCGACCCTGCGCCGCGCCCGCGAGGCGGAGATCTGCCTCACCGCGACGCTGATCGACGGCCTGGTGCTCGCCCGCTCCGCCGTCCACCACTCGGTCAACTACCGTTCTGTTGTCGTCTTCGGCCGGCCCGTGCCGGTCGAAGACGACGAAGGCAAGCGACGGGCCCTCGAGGTCTTCACCGAAAAGCTCCTCCCCGGGCGCTGGGCCGACGTCCGCCCGCCGACCGCCCGGGAGTTGAAGGCGACCGGCGTCCTCCGACTGTCGCTCGAGGAGGCGTCCGCCAAGGTCCGCGAGGGCGGCCCGCTGGACGATGAGGAGGACTACGACCTGCCCGTCTGGGCCGGCACGATCGACCTCAGCCTCGCCGCCGGCGAGCCGCGCCCGGACGAGCGCCTGCTTCCCGGGGTCGAGCGCCCGGGATATCTCTAGTAGCCAGGCGGGTGGCGGGCGATGAAGCCTTCGGGGCTGTCGACCGGTGAGGAGTGCCAGCGCGGGCCGGGGCCGCCGACCGTGTCGAAGGCGAGGCCGGCGATGATCATCCAGGCGTGGCCGGAGTTGGCGTAGACGGTGATCCACTGCCCCGGGCCCGGGGCGCCCCAGGTCTCGAGGCCGGTCGAGTCGAGCGGGCTGGAGAGGAAGCCGCCGCCGTTGAGGGCGAAGCTGACCGCGCCCGAGCAGTCGTAGCCGGAGGAGCTGAAGGAGCCGTGGCCGCCGCCCCAGACGTAGGGGGTGGTGGCGATCGAGTTGGCGGCTTCGATCGCCGCCTGGATCGCCGGCGGCGCGCTGCTCGGCACGCTCGCCTGGCTTTCGGAGATGTATTCGGCGCTCTGCCCCGGCGTCAGCGGCGCCGGGGTGCCGGTCGGCGCCGGCGTGCCGGAGCTGGCGAGCTGTTCGGAGATCGCCGCCAGGTTGTCGCTGAGCGCCGCTTCGCGCGACTCGAGCGCTTCCAGGTCGGCCTGGCGCTGCGCCTGCGCTTGCTTCAGCTCGGCGAAGCGGGCGGCGGCTTCGGCGCTGGCGTCGGCGGCCTGCTTCTCCTTGGCGGCGATTTCGTCGCGCGCCTGCTGCAGCTGCGCCTGGATCGCCGCCATCCGGTCGACCGCGGCCTGCGCTTCGTCGCGCAGCCCCTTGACCCGCTCGGCGACCGAGTCGTCGTAGTCCTGCACGCGGCTGAGGTATTCCGCGCGCACGCTGGCCTGCGACCAGGTCTCCGCTTCGAGCAGCACGCTGACCACGTCCGGGCTGCCCGCCTCGTAGATCGAGACGAGCCGTTCGCGCAGCAGCTCGAGCGCCCGCTGCAGCCGTTCGCGCACGACCTCCAGGTGGCGGCGCTCGGCTTGCAGCTTGGCCGTCGCGGCGTCGAGCTCGTCCTGCTTCTTCGCCAGTTCGGCTTCCAGCGCCTCCTGTTCCTGGCGCAGCCGCGAGACCTCGCCCAGCATCGAGTCGATCGCCCGGTTCTGTTCGGCGATCGTCGTCGCCAGCGCGCTCTGGCTCTCGCGCACCTTGCTCAGCTTGCCCTGCGTCGCGTCGAGCTTTTCCCGCAGGGTGTCGGCAGGCGCGCTCGCCACGAGGCAGAGCACGAGAAGGAGCAGGGCAGCGGGAAGCAGCAGCCGCCAGGGGGTGCCGGCACGGACGCGCATTCGCGTCCGCACGCTAGCGAAGTCCCCCTTCGATTGTTAGGAGTTGCTAATAACCTGCAACTCCTCTTGCATCAGGCGAGCAATTTGGCCTTCGCCCTCTCGTACTCCTCCGATGAGATGGCGCCTTTGGCCTGCAGAGCGTGCAGTTTGTCCAGCTCGTCGGCGGTCGAGCCCGTATGCGCCTGCTCGCGCACGTAGGAGTCGAAATGATGTTTTGCCTCCGCCTGCGCCTTGATCGTTCGGTCCCGCATCCCGCTGCCGCGGGCGATCAGGTAGACGAGCGCGGTCAGGAAGGGGATCAGGACGAGGAAGATCACCCATACCGCCTTCCACCAGCCGGACAGCTCGTGGTCGCGGAAGAGATCGGTGAGGATCGTGATCAGGATCCAGATCCAGATCACGAAGAAGAAGACCTCCAGGGCGAGCAGGATCGCTTCGCCGAAGTTTATGTCTGCGAACGGCACGTGCTGTCCTTTCGTTCAGTTGAGGCAGGGGTGCACTGCGGTACGCACGCTAAACGCCGCTCCGCCCGCAGACATCCGTAATCCTCCGCCGACGGGACCAAAGCGGCCGCATATCGGACGTTTCAGGCCCACCGGCGGCTGAAGAGCACGGCCGCCACCGCGGTGGCGAGGTTGAGGCTGGAGACCCCGGCGCGCATCGGGATCGCGAGGCGGGCGTCGGCGAGCGCGAGCAGCTCGTCGCTGAGGCCGTACCGCTCGCTGCCGAAGGCGAGGATCGCGCGCGGCGGCAGCTCGGCGGGGCGCAGGTCCGCCCCCTCGGGGTCGATCGCGATCAGCGGCCGCTCACCAGCCGCGAGCCCGTCCCCCGCCCCCCTGTGTCGCCTTTTCGGTCCTATGCGCGTAAAAGGCGACACAGGCAGGGCGAAGTGCAGGCCGGCGGCGGCGCGCAGGGCGTCGGGGTGCCAGGGGTCGTTGGAGCCCGTGGTCAGCAGGCCCGCCGCGTCCGCCGCGGCGGCGACGCGCACGCAGGCGCCCATGTTGCCCATCGTGCGCGGATCCTCGAGCAGGACGAGCGGCCGCGGCCGCCGGTCGGCCAGCAGCGCGGCGAGGTCGACCTGCGGCCGCCGGGCGAGCGCGACGACGCCGGTGCGCGGCGCCTGCGGCGCCAGCTGGGCCATCGCCGCGGCGGAAACCGGCGCGGTCCGCTCGGCCAGCGAGCCGGCGAGATCGGGCGCCAGCTCGGCCGCCAGCTCCTCCAGCCGCCCGCCGTCGACCGCGACCGCCTCCAGCACCTCGGCGCCGAAGCGCAGCGCGTGCTTGAGCGCGTGGAAGCCCTCCAGCACCGCGAGACCGCGGTCGCGGCGGGCGCCGCGGTAGCGGCGGATCAGCGCCTGCTCGTCTGCCTCGCGCACGCGGGCATCATGCACAGATCAGCCGTTGACGGTGCGCTTCGCCCGGTCGGGCGCGCCGTCGAGGAAGGGGCTGAGAAAGCGACCGACGATCTTGCCGTCGGGCTCGGACCAGAGCGGCTCGCGGCTCAGCTTCGAGACCTCGCCGTGGCCGCCCGCCGGCCGGCCGTAGAGGTAGCGGGGCTCCGCGCCGGTCCAGAGCGTTCCGCGCAGCACCGGGTCGAACGGCGCGGGCTCGATCTCGGCGCCCGCCGCGGCGGCGATCGCTTCCGCGGCCACGTCCGCCTCCTGGGTCGCGATGCCGCCCTGCTTGACCGGGAAGGAGGTGACGTCGCCGGCGGCGTAGACGTCGGGCGCCCCGCTGACGCGGCAGTGCTCGTCGACCAGCAGGAAGCCGTCGGGGTCGGCGGGCAGGCCGTCGATCCGCCGGCCTTCGAGCCGCGGCAGGCTGATCACCGCCTCGGTCGCGATCGGGTCGCCGGGGGCGACGCTGAGCCGACCGTCCTCGAAGGCGACCGGGTGGACGCCGCTGAGCACCTCGATCCCGCGCTCGCGGAGCAGCTCCGCCATCTCGACCCCGGCGGCCCGCCCGAACAGCTCCAGCGGGGCGTCCTCGGGCGTGACCACGCGCAGCCGCGCGTCCGCGATCCCCGACTTCGCGAGCACCGCGGCGGCGAGCAGCGCCAGCTCGTAGAGCGGCAGCGCCCAGCTGTTGCCGCCCGGCATCGTGAAGACGACGTCGCGCAGCATGCCGCTGCGCAGCCGCCGCACCACGTTGCCGAAACCGCCTTCGTCGGAGACGCCCCAGAAGGTGACGGCGCCCGGGACCGCCCAGAGCATGCGCACGCCGGAGGCGACCAGCAGGTGGTCGTAGGGGACCTGGTCGCCGTCGCGAACCGTCGCGGTGCGAGTGGCCGTGTCGACGGAGAAGACGCCGCCGAGCCGGAAGGAGACGCCGATCCGCGCGGCCAGCGCGTCGAGGTCGTAGCGCAGGATGCTGGCGGCCCCGAACGGCTCGCCGACGGCGAAGGGCCGGTAGACGAAGTCGCGGCGCGGCGAGCAGAGCTCGATCGCCAGCCGCTCGCCGGCCAGCTCGCGCAGCGCCAGCGCCGCCTCGAGCGCCGCCACGCCGCCGCCGGCGATCAGCGCTCGCGGCCGGTCCGCCCGCTCCCGGTCACCTTGGACGATGCTCGTACTCATCGACGCAGCGTAGGCCCGCCCGGGGCCGTCTCCATCGGGAGACCCCCACACCCGGCTTGCGGCTTTCTCCCGATGCCGGGGCCCCCCGCGCCGACCCATGATTCCGAAGATGAGATTGCTGGTCGCCTACGACGGCAGCGACGGCGGACGCGACGCGCTCGAGCTGGCGCGCGTCCTCGGCTCCGTCGCGGAGAGCAGCGCGCTGGTCGTCGCAGTGATGCCGTATGCGCCGCTGCCGGTCGCCTTCGCCGAACTGGAGCGCGACGCGGCCGAGCAGGCCGAGCCGCTGCTGAGCGAGGCACGCGAGCGACTCGACGGCCTCGAGGTCGAGACGCGCGCCTTCGGCGGCGGCTCGCCGGCGGGAGTGATCACCGACCTGGCCGAAGCCGAGGGCGCCGACACGATCGTGCTCGGCTCGCCGCACCGCGGCGCGGTCGGGCGAGCGCTGATCGGCAGCGTCGCCGAGGGCGTCCTGCACGGAGCTCCCTGCGCGGCCGTCGTCGCTCCCCGCGGCTACGCGCACAACGGCCACGGGCCCTTCGCGACGATCGCCGTCGCCTACGACGGCACGCCGGAAGCGAAGGCCGCGCTGGCCCGGGCGCGCCGGCTGGCCGAGCAGAGCCGCGCGGCCCTGCGCATCCTCACCGTCCTCGCCCCGCCGGTCGCCCTGCCCGGCGCCGCCGGCTACACGCCGGTCAACCCGCCGCAGCCGGACGAGGTGATCGCCGAGGGCGTCGCCGGCGGCGGCGACGCCGTCCCGGTCGACGGCCGGCGACTCGACGGCGCGCCGGCCCAGGCGCTCGCCGAAGCCTGCGAGGACGACGTCGACCTGCTCGTCGCCGGCTCGCGCGGCTACGGGCCGATGACCCGCCTGCTGCTCGGCTCCGTCTCCTCGCGGCTGGTCGCGCTCGCGCCCTGCCCCGTCCTCGTCGTCCCCCGCCCCGGAAGGGACTGAGCGATGGGCCAGGTCACGATCGACGCCGTCCGCGGCTTCGCCGACCTCTCGCGCGAGGACGTCGACTACGCCGGCGGCAAGGGCGCCAACCTCGGCGAGCTGACCACGGCCGGCTTCCCGGTGCCGCCGGGCTTCGTCGTCGGCGCCCCCGCCTACGCCGCCTTCTGCGACGCCGGCGGCCTGCGCGAGCGGATCGAGCGGCGCCTCGCCGCGGTCGACGTCGAGGACACCGCGGCGCTGGAACGGGCCAGCCGCGAGGTGCGGGCCGAGGTCGAAGCCGAGCCGCTGCCCGAGTGGCTGGCCGAGGCGGTCCGCGAGGCCCACGGCCGGCTCGCCGGCGGCGACGCGGAGATGGCGGTCGCGGTGCGCTCCTCGGCCACCGCCGAGGACACCGAGTCGGCCAGCTTCGCGGGCATGAACGAGACGATCCTCAACGTGCGCGGCGCCGCCGCCACCCTGGAGGCGGTGCGGCGCTGCTGGGCCTCGCTGTTCGGCGCCCGCACGATCTACTACCGGGCCAAGCGCGGCTTCGGCCAGGCCGACATGGACATCGCCGTCGTCGTCCAGCGCCAGATCCCCTCCACCCGGGCGGGCGTCATGTTCACGATCGAACCGGCGTCGGGCGAGCGCGACAGGCTGGTGATCGAGGGCGCCTTCGGGCTCGGCGAGTCGGTCGTCTCCGGCTCGGTCTCGCCCGACCGCTACGTCGTCGGCAAGCGAAAGCTCAACCTCATCCGGCGCGAGGTGCGGCGCAAGGAGCTGGCGATCGAGCCGACCGCCGACGGCGGCACGCGCACCCGCGAGCTCGGCGAGCACGAGTCCGAGCAGCCGGTGCTGAGCGACGAGCAGGTGCACGAGCTGGCCGAGCTCGGCGTGCGGATCGAGGCGCACTACGGCGCGCCGCAGGACACCGAGTGGGCCTACGACCCAGAGGGCCGGGTGTGGATGCTCCAGTCGCGGCCGGTGACGGCCAGCGGCGGCGAGCCGCCGTCCGCCCCCGCGCCCGCCGGCGCCGGCGCCGGCGAGGAGCTGGTCCACGGGCTCGGCGCGGCGCCCGGCGTCGCGGCCGGCCCGGTGCGGGTGATCGCGGCGCTCGGCGACGGCGGCGAGCTGGACGAGGGCGAGGTCCTCGTCACCCACATGACCGCTCCCGACTGGGTGCCGCTGATGCGCCGCGCGGCGGCGATCGTCACCGACTCGGGCGGCATGACCTGCCACGCGGCGATCGTCTCGCGCGAGCTCGGCATCCCCTGCGTCGTCGGCACCGCCGAGGCGACCAGGGTCCTGCGCGACGGCGAGGTCGTCACGGTCGACGCCGGCGCCGGCACGGTCAGCGAGGGCGACTCGGCGCCGCGTCCGAGCGCGGTGGACGCCCCCCGGGTCGCCGCGGCGGGCGCCGCGCCGCCGGTCACCGGCACGAAGCTGCTGGTCAACCTCTCCGAGCCCTCGCAGCTGGAGCGCGCCGCGGCCCTCCAGGTCGAGGGCTGCGGGCTGCTGCGGGCCGAGCTGATGGTGGTCGAGGCGCTCGAGGGCGTCCACCCGCTGCAGCTGGTCAAGGAGGGGCGCGGCGAGGGATTCGTCGCGAAGATGGCCGAGTCGCTGACCGCCTTCGCCAACGCCTTCGCGCCGCGGCCGATCACCTACCGGACGATCGACTTCCGCACCAACGAGTTCCGCGGCCTGCGCGGCGGGGAGGACTTCGAGCCCGAGGAGGCCAACCCGATGATCGGCTACCGGGGCGCCCTGCGCTACATGCAGCAGCCCGAGCTGCTCGGCCTGGAGCTGGAGGCGATCGGCCGGGTCTGGGACGCCGGCCACGAGAACTTCCACGTGATGATCCCCTTCGTCCGCACCCCGCGTGAGCTGGTCGCCTGCCGTGCCCAGTTCGAGGCGGCCGGCCTGCTCTCGCGCCCCGGCTTCGAGCTCTGGGCGATGGCCGAGGTGCCCTCGGTGCTCTTCCACCTGCCGCGCTACGCGGAGCTCGGCGTCGCCGGGATCTCGATCGGCTCCAACGACCTGACCCAGCTGATGCTCGGCGCCGACCGCGACTCCGAGCTGGTCGCCGAGGTCTTCGACGAGCGCGACCTGGCGGTGACCGAATACATCACGCGGCTGGTGGGGCGGGCAAAGGAGCTCGGGCTCCAGACTTCGATCTGCGGCCAGGCGCCCTCGGTGTATCCCGAGTACGCGGAGCTGCTGGTCCGAGCCGGGATCGACGCGATCTCGGTCAACATGGACGCGGTCGACCGCGCCCGCGGCCTCGTTGCCGCCGCCGAGCGGCGGGTCCTGCTCGACTCGGCGCGCTAGCCGTGCGGGCAGATGACGGCGCGGCCTTCGAGGCTGCCCTCGCGCATACGGTCGTAGGCGTCCTCGACGCGGTCGAGAGGGAAGCGCTCGACGTGCGGGACGATCCGACCCGCGCGGGCGAGGTCGAGTACCTCGAGCAGCTCGATTGCGCTTCCCCAGTAGGGGACGGTCAGCGTCGCGTCGAACGGCATGGCGCCGAAAGCGAACTCGAATTTGCCGCCGGCGAGGCCGACGATCGTCACGTCGCTCGCGAAGCGCGACACCTGGGCTCCAAGGGCGATCGTCTCGTCGGCACCGACGTGGTCGACGACCAGCTCGGCGCCGAGGCCACCGGTCAGCTCGCGGATCCGCTCCGCCGCGTCGGCGCCCGGTTCGAGGGTCTCCTCGGCGCCGACCTCGCGCGCCAGGCGCAGCTTCTCGGACGAGGTGTCGACCGCGATCACCCGGGCGGGCGTGATCGCCCGCAGGATCTGCACCGCCATATGGCCAAGCCCGCCGACCCCGATCACGACCGCGGTCGAGCCAGGGTGCAGCAGAGGCAGCGAGCGCTTGATCGCGTGGTAGGGCGTCAGCGCCGCGTCGGAGAGCGGCGCCGCGTCGCGCGGGTCGAGCTCGCCGAGCGGCAGCAGCAGGCGCGGGTGCGGGACCAGCATGTACTCGGCCATCCCGCCGTCGAGGCCGAGCCCGCCGCCGAAGGCGCCGATCTCCGACTGCCGCTCGCAGTGGTTCTCGGCCGAGCTGCGGCAGGCGCGGCAGCGGCCGCAGCCCCAGGGGCCGTAGACGATGACCGGCTCGCCCCGCTCGAGCCCTTCGACACCGGCGCCGAGCGCCTCGACCCAACCCGCGTTCTCGTGGCCGAGCGTGAACGGCAGGTCGAAGTCCATCGTCCCCTCCGGCCACTCCATCAGGTGAAGGTCCGAGTGGCAGGCGCCGGCGCCGCCGACCTTGATCAGCACCTGCCCCGGCCCGGGCTCGGGCACCTCGACCTCTCGCATCTCCGGCGACGACTGCCAGGCGGTCAGCTGGTAGGCCTTCACAAGCTCAGAGTAGGAAGCCGCGCAGCGTGTCGCGTCCGTAGAAGCCCGCGGATCGTCAGGGCGCTCAGAGCTGCCAGTGGCGGCCGACGTGGGAGGCGGCGCGCGAGGTGAGCAGCGGCTCGGGGGCGACGGACTCGGCCTCGCCCTCGCCGCCGAGCGCGCGCATCGTCAGCTCGACCGACTCGGCGAGCGCCGGCGGCGAGTAGCCGCCCTCGAGCACGGCGCCGAGCGGCGCCCCCTGGGCGCGGGCGAGCTCGCGCACGTGCCGGGCCATGCGGGCGAAGGAGGCCGACTCGAGCCGGCAGCCGGCGAGCGGGTCCTCGACGTGGGCGTCGAAGCCGGCGGAGACGAGGATCAGCCGCGGCGCGAAGGACTGGGCGACCGGGACGACGATGTGCTCGATCAGCGAGAGCCAGAGGTCCTCTTCGGACCCCGCCGGCACCGGCAGGCCGATCGTATAGCCCTCGCCCTCGCCGGAGCCGAAGTCGGCGATCGAGCCGCTGCCGGGGTAGATCCCCTGCTGGTGCAGGCCGACGACGAGAACGTCGCCGCGCTGCCGGAAGGCCTCGACCGTGCCGTTGCCGTGGTGGACGTCCCAGTCGAGGATCATCACCCGCTCGACGCCGAGCTCGCGGATCGCCAGCTCGGCGGCGATCGCGACGTTGTCGAAGAGGCAGAAGCCCATCGCCCGGTCGGGCTCGGCGTGGTGGCCGGAGGGGCGGATCGCGCAGAAGCCGACCTCGTCCTCCCCGGCCAGCAGCGCCCGGACCATCGCGCAGGCGCCGCCCGCGGCGTGCAGCGCGGCGCGGAAGGAGGCCTCGCCGACGTAGGTGTCGGGGTCGATCGCGCCGCCGCCGCTCGCGCTCAGCTCGCGCACCGACTCGACGTGGCGGCGGGTGTGGACGAGCTCGAGCTCGGCCTCGCTCGCCGCCGGCGCCTCGCGCCGCTCCCAGCCGAGCCAGTCCGCCGCCGCGAGCCGCCGCTCGATCGCCACCAGCCGCTGCGGCGTGTCGGGGTGCGACGGCAGGAACTCGCGCGGATCGTGCTCGAGGCAGGCCGGATGGCTGAAGTAGAGCCCCATCGGGGGGCATGATCCCGTTCCGGTGCGAGTTTTGTACCCCAGAGGTACGAAAGTCGCACCGGAAGCGGCGGCGGGCGCCTACGATTGGTGTGTGGGCGCCGACTATCCCGCCTCCCGCGAAGCGGACGTCGTGCTGCGGGACGGCTCGACCGTCCACCTGCGGCCGGTGCGCGCCGCCGACGAGGCGGCGCTGCTCGAGCTGTTCGAGGGCCTGGGCTCCGACTCGCGCATGTTCCGCTTCTTCTCCGGCGCCAGCGACCTCGCGGTCGCCGCGAAGCAGCTCGCCGACGTCGACTACGCGCAGCGCTACGGCCTCGTCGCGACGCGCGGCGACGGGCGTCCGCTCGGCCACGGCGCCTACGTCGGCGCCGCGCCCGGCCGGGCCGAGGTCGCCTTCGCGGTCGCCGACGAGCTGCAGGGACAGGGGCTGGGGACGATCCTGCTCGCCCACCTCGCCGAGGTCGCGCAGGGGAACGGGATCGAGGCCTTCTTCGCCGAGGTGCTGCCGCAGAACCACCGCATGGTCGACGTCTTCCGCGAGAGCGGCTTCCCGATCGAGACCTCCTCCGAACCGGGCTCGATCCACGTCGAGCTGCCGACCTCGCTCGACGGCGAGGCCTTCGAGCGCTTCGCCGAGCGCGACCGGCTCGCCGCCGAGGCGGCGGTGCGCGGCTTCCTGCGGCCGCGGGCGGTGGCCGTGGTCGGCGCCTCGCGGCGGCGCGACACGGTCGGCGGCGCGGTCTTCCACAACCTGCTCGAATCGTCCTTCGGCGGCGTCGTCCACCCGGTCAACCCGGCGAGCGACGTGGTGCAGTCGGTGCGCGCCTATCGCAGCGTCGCCGAGCTGCCGGCGGAGATCGACCTCGGCGTGATCGCGGTGCCGCCGGCGGCCGCGGTCGAGGCCGCCCGCGAATGCGCCGAGAAGGGCTGCTCGGCGCTGGTCGTGCTCGCCTCCGGCTTCGCCGAGGTCGGCCCCGAGGGGGCCGAGGCGCAGCGCCGCCTGGTCGACGTCTGCCGCGCCACCGGCATGCGCCTGGTCGGGCCCAACTGCCTCGGCGTGATCCTCAACGAGGAGGGCGGCGGCCTCAACGCCAGCTTCGCCCCGGGCACCCCTCCCCCCGGCAACGTCGGCTTCGTCACCCAGAGCGGCGCGCTCGGACTGGCGCTGATCGACCTCGCCGCCGACCGCGGCCTCGGCGTCTCCTCCTTCGCCTCGATCGGCAACCGCGCCGACATCACCGCCAACGACATGCTCGAGTACTGGGAGGGCGACCCCGACACCGAAGTCGCCCTGCTCTACATCGAGTCCTTCAGCGACCCGGCGCGCTTCTCGCGGGTGGCGCGGCGGGCGGGCCGCGAGATGCCGATCGTCGTCGTCAAGAGCGGCCGCTCGGTGGCCGGCGAGCGCGCCACCGGCTCGCACACCGGCGCCCTGCTGTCGGCCTCCGACGTGACCGTCGACGCGCTGTTCGAGCAGGCGGGCGTGATCCGCACCGAGACGCTCGCCGAGCTGCTCGACGTCGCCACGCTGCTCGGCAGCCAGCCGCTGCCCGCCGGGCCCCGGGTCGGCATCCTGACCAACGCCGGCGGCCCGGGGATCATGTGCGCCGACGCCTGCGAGGCGGCCGGGCTGCAGGTTCCCGAGCTGCCCGAGGAGGTCCGAGCGGCGCTCGCCGAGCACCTGCCGGCGGAGGCCTCGCTGGCCAACCCGGTCGACATGATCGCCACCGCGACGGCCGCGCAGTACCGGCGCTCGATCGCCACGCTCTCCGCCTGGGAGGGCATCGACGCGCTGATCGTGATCTTCATCCGGCCGCTGCTGACGCGGGCCGAGCAGGTGGCGGACGCGGTCCGTGCCGCGCTTGCCGAGATGCAGCGCGAGATCCCCGTGCAGGCGGTCTTCATGTCGAGCGGCGACCGCGAGACGATGGCCGCCGGCGGCGGCGTCCCGACCTACCTCTATCCGGAGGACGCGGCGCGCACCCTGGGCCGGGCGATGAAGCACGTGCGCTGGCGCGCCAGGCCGCCCGAAGAGCTGCCCCGGCTCGCGGGTACGCGACCCGACGAGGCGTCCGCCGTGATCGCACGGGCGCTGGCGGGCGAGGAAGAGTGGCTGGGGATGGAGTCCGTCGCCGAGCTGCTCGACTGCTACGCGATCGCGACGCCGGCCTGGCGGCTCGCCGCCGACCCGGCCGCCGCGGCGCACGCCGCCGAGGCGCTCGGCGGCCCGGTGGCGCTGAAGGCCCAGGGCGAGGCGATCCTGCACAAGAGCGACCTCGGCGCGGTGCGCACCGGGCTCGCCGACCCGACCGCGGTGGCCGGCGCCGCCGTGCAGATCGACGAGGCCCTGGCGCGGGCGGGGGTCGAGCGCGAGAGCTTCCTCGTGCAGGCGATGGCCGACGGCGGCGTCGAGCTGCTGGTCGGGATCGCCGCCGACCCGGCGTTCGGGCCGGTGCTCGCGGTCGGCGCCGGCGGCACCCGCGCCGAGCTGCACCCCGACGTCGCCGTCCGCATCTGCCCGGTCAGCGCCGGCGAAGCGGCAGCGATGATCCGCTCGCTGGCGACCTTCCCCCTGCTCACCGGCTTCCGCGGCGCTCCCCCCGCCGACCTGCCGGCGCTGGAAGAGATGCTGCTGCGGGTCAGCGCGATGGTCGACACGCACCGCGAGATCGCCGAGCTGGACCTCAACCCGGTGATCGCCGGCCCGGCCGGCGCGACGGCCGTCGACGCCCGCATCCGCCTCCGCCCCGCCCCGGCGCCGCGCCCCTGGCCGAGCACCTGGCATTGACGCGACGCCGACGCTCAGGCCGCGAGGTCGCGGCGTTCGAACAGCAGCGCGCCGAGCGCGGCGACGGCCACGGCGACGGCGAGCAGGCCGAGGAAGGAGAGCGGGTCGATGCCGTCTTCGATCGCCCGGCCGTAGTAGCGGAAGGCCGAGCCGTAGCGGACCCAGTCGAGACCCGCGTCGAGTCGCCCGATCAGGTCCGCCACGTACATCGCCACGAGCAGGCCGGCTACCGAGCCGGTGACGACGCTGGTGCGCAGCGACCAGCCCGTCGCCAGCACGCCGAAGGCGGCGAAGAGCAGCGCCAGCGGCCAGACGTTGGCGTAGCCGGCCAGGGCCAGGCCGAACGAGAGGCCGGCGCCGGAGAGCAGGCTGCCGAGCAGGCAGATCGCGAGGCCGATCGCCAGCACCGCCGCCAACTCGAGCGCCGCGGCCAGGAAGCCGGCGGCGACCAGGCGGCGGCGCGAGACCGGAGCCGAGAGCAGCACCTCGAGGCGACCGCTCTCGGCCGCCCCGGAGAGGGCGCTGGCGACCGATCGCACCGCCATGTAGCCGACCGCGAGGGGCACGATCAGGCTCAGCATCTCGGCGTTCAGGTACTGCTCGACGCTGGCCAGCTCGGCGATCCCGAAGGCCTGCTTGAGCGCTTCCGGATAGGAGGCGATCGCCTTGCTCAGCGCGTCTTCGACGCTCGGGTAGATCGCGACGACGAAGGCCGACCAGAGGCCGATCGGAAGCCCCCAGGCGAGCAGCGAGCGACGTCGCTCGTGCAGCTGCGCGGCGACCAGCGCGCTCACTCGCGCCCGCCCTCCTCGTAGTAGGTGAGGAAGACCTGCTCGAGCGTCGGACGGACGTACTCGGCGCCGGTGACGCCGGGCAGCCGGCGCACCTCGCCGAGCTCGACCGGCTCGGCGAACTCGACCTCGACCCGGCGGTGCTCGGTGGTCTTCTCGAGCAGGTCGGCGATCCGCTCGACCGCGATCAGCCGCCCGCCGCGGACGATCCCGACCCGGTCGCAGACCCGCTCGACCTCGTCGAGCTCGTGCGAGGAGAGGAAGACGGCGCAGCCGCGGGCGCGTTCCTCGCGCAGCAGCGCCAGGAACTCCTCCTGCATCAGCGGGTCGAGGCCGCTGGTCGGCTCGTCGAGGATCAGCAGGTCAGGCCGGTGGAAGACGGCGAGGATCAGCCCGACCTTCTGCCGGTTGCCGCGCGAGAGCCGGCCCAGCGGACGGTCGAGATCGGCGCGGAAGCGCCGCGCCAGCTCCTCCGCCCGGGAGAGGTCGGCCAGCCCGCGCAGCCGCGCCAGCAGGGCCAGCGCCTCGCGCCCGCTGCTGCGCTTCCCGTAGCCGAAGTCGCCGGGCAGGTTGCCGAGCCTGGCGCGGATCGCGACGCTGTCGCGGCGGCTGTCGAGGCCGAGGATCCGGGCGCTGCCGCGGGTCGGGTGCAGGAGGTCGAGCAGCGTGCGGATCGTCGTCGTCTTGCCGGCGCCGTTCGGTCCGAGGAAGCCGAACACCTCGCCCGGCTCGACCGTCAGCGTCAGGTCCTCGATCCCCCGCACCGCGCCGTAGTACTTGGTCAGCCCCGCGGTCTCGATCGCGCTCACGGCGAGATCCTCTCATCGCGGCGGCGCGCGGCCCAGCGGCGCAGCTCGTCGGAGCCCCAGACGACGAAGGGGAAGGTGGCGAGGACGGCGAGCTCGGCGGGCGAGAGGGCAGCCGTGCCGAACAGGTCCTGCAGCGGCGGCAGGTAGACGAGCGCCGCGGCGAACAGCAGCTCGAAGCCGATTCCCCAGAGCAGCAGCGGGTTGGAGAGGAAGCCGATCTGGCGCAGCGAGGCGCGGCTGGTGCGGGCGGCGAAGGCGGTGCCGACCTGGCAGGCGGTGATCCCGGCGAAGGTCATCGTCGTCGCCGCCAGGTAGTCGCCGTGCAGCGGCGCGCCGGCGCCGGTCGCCTCGCCGGGCGACCAGCCCGCGCCGCCGAGCACGAGGAAGAAGCCGCCGAGCACCAGCGCCGACTCGAGCAGCCCGAGCCAGAGCCAGGCGCGGGTCAGCATTCCGCCGGTGACGATGCTCTCGTCCCGCGGCCGCGGCGGGCGCCGCATGATCCCCGGCTCGGCCGGCTCGACGCCGAGCGCCAGCGCCGGCAGGGTCTCGGTGCCGAGGTCGATCGCGAGGATCTGCAGCGCCGTCAGCGGCAGCGGGATCGAGCCGCCGGAGAGGGCGAAGAGCAGGAACGGCACCGCCTCCGGCGTCAGGTGGGCGAAGATGTAGGTGATGAACTTGCGGATGTTCTCGTAGACGACGCGGCCCTCCTCGATCGCCGCGACGATCGAGGCGAAGTTGTCGTCGGCGAGCACCATCGTCGCCGTCTCGCGCGCGACGTCGGTCCCCGACTCGCCCATCGCCACGCCGATGTCGGCGCGGCGCAGCGCCGGCGCGTCGTTGACCCCGTCGCCCGTCATCGCCACCGTGTGGCCCTCCGAGCGCAGCGCCTCGACCAGGTGCAGCTTCGTCTCCGGGTTGCTGCGGGCGACGATCAGCTCCGGCGTCTCGCTCAGCAGCCGGTCGAGCTCGGGCTCGGGCATCGCCTCGACCTCGGCGCCGCTGACGACGCGCGGCTCGCCGCTGAAGATGCCCGCGTCCCGCGCCACCGCGGTCGCGGTCAGCCCGTGGTCGCCGGTGACGACGACGATCCGCACGCCGGCGGCCCGGCAGCGGGCGACCGCGCCGGCGACCTCGGGTCGCAGCGGGTCCTCGAGCGCGATCAGGCCGACGAAGGTGAGCCCCGTCTCAGCGCCCTCGCGCTCCGCGGCGGGCGCCTCGACCCGCCGCTCGGCGAAGCCGAGCACCCGCATGCCCTCGCCCGCGTAGCGCTCGAAGGCCTCGCGCACGTCCGCCCGCGCCGCCTCGTCGAGCGGCCGGTCGCCGTCGCGGCCGCGGATCGCCGCGCAGCGCTCGAGCAGCTCCGACGGCGCGCCCTTGGCGTGGTACCAGAGCGTCCCGCCGGGCTCGCGGTCGAGCGTCGTCATCCGCTTCAGCCGCGGGTCGAAGTGGAAGACCTCGTCGCGGATCGCCTCGCGCTCGCGCTGCGCCGACTCGACGTCCTCGCCCAGCTCGCTCGCCGCGACCAGCAGGGCGCTCTCGCTCGGGTCGCCGCCGCGCCGCCAGCCGTCCGCCTCGCGGTCGGCGGTGGCGTTGTTGCAGCGCAGCGCCGTGCGCAGCAGCGCCGAGAAGGGCTCGGCCGCGGCCCGCTCGGCCCGCCCCTCCCCCGGCCGCAGCTCCTCGCCCTGCGCCCACAAAGCCCGCACGCTCATCCGCCCCTCGGTCAGCGTGCCGGTCTTGTCGGTGCAGATGACGTCGGTCGAGCCGAGCGTCTCGACCGCGGTCAGCCGCTTGACCAGCGCCCGCCGCCGCGCCATCCGCCGCACCCCGACCGCGAGCGCGAGCGTGATCGTCGGCAGCAGCCCCTCCGGCACGTTGGCGACCAGCAGGCCGATCGCGAAGGTCGCGGCGTCGCCGAGCGAGAGCCCCGCCACGGCGGAGCCGACGACGAAGAAGACGAGCCCGGCGGCGACCGCGATCCCGGCGATCAGCAGCGCCACCCGGTTGACCTGCACCTGCAGCGGGCTCGCCTCGGCGCGGACCCGCTGCGAGAGCGCCGCGATGCGGCCCAGCTGCGTCCCCATCCCGGTCGCGAAGACGACGGCCTCGGCCTCGCCGCCGGTGCAGAGCGTCCCCGAGAAGACGAGGTTCCGCGCCTCCAGCGCCGGCACCCCGGGCTCGCCCGGCCCGGCGAGCCGCGAGACCGGCTGCGACTCGCCGGTCAGCGGCGAGGCGTCGAGCTCGAGCGCGCCCTCGACCAGCCGCGCGTCGGCGCTCAGCCGGTCGCCCTCGTCGATCAACAGCAGGTCGCCCGGCACCAGCTCGGTCGCGTCGATCTCGACCCGCTCGCCGCCGCGCCGCACCCGCGCCCGCGGGGGCAGGTACTCGCGCAGCGCCTCGGTGGCACGCTCGGCCTGCAACTCCTGGCCGAAGGCGAAGAGTGCGTTGAGCACGATCACGGCGACGATCGCCGCCGCCAGGGCGAGGACGCCGCTGAGCGCGGCGAGCGCGGCCGCGACCCAGAGCAGCAGCGCCAGCGGGTGGCTGAACTGGAGCGCCAGGTCGCGCAGGTGGCTGGGCCCCTGGCGGCGCTCGATCAGGTTCGGGCCATGCTGCTCGAGCCGCCGCCGCGCCTCGCGCGCCGACAGCCCCGCGCCCTTGTCAGCCCGCGCCGACACCGCCGGCGGCGGGGCCGCCGCCCTGCGGCGCGGCGGGGGCCGGCGTCGCCTGTGGCGGCGCCGGGCTGGGCTTCGTTTCCGCTTCCGCCTTGGCGCCGCCTTCGCCGCCTTCTTCCGCTTCTTCTTCGCCTTCTTCGCCTTCTTCGACGTATTCTTCGAGTTCTTCGTATTCGCCTTCGCCCGAGTAGCCGGAGGAGCCGCTGGTGTGCCCGCCGTCGAGCCCGGAAAGTTCGGGCATGCTCGACGGTTCGGCGAATTCGCCGCATTCGCCGCCGTTCGCCGCTTCCATGAAGGAGCGCCAGATCGGTCCCGCGGTCGGCCCGCCGTAGCCGGTTTCTTCGCGCGACTGCGGGTGGCCGACCCAGACGGCGGTCGAGTAGCGCGGCGTGTAGCCGACGAACCAGGCGTCGGAGAGTTCCTCCGAGGTGCCGGTCTTGCCGGCCTCCGCCGAGCAGCCGATCGAGGTGTAGCCGGCGCCGGTCCCGCTCGTGATCACGGTCTCGAGGATCCTCGTCACTTCATATGCCTGGCCTTCGGTCAGCACCCGCTCGCCCGAGTCCGCTTCCGGCTCGTCGACCTTGCCGGTCGGGAACTCGACCCGGGCGATCGCGGTCGGCGCGTGGTGGACGCCGCCGTTGGCGAGCGTCGCGTATCCGTCCGCCATTTCGAGCGGCGTGACGCCGGTCGCGAGCCCGCCGATCGCCTCCGCCGGCACCGATTCGAGCGGCGCTTCGATCCCCATCTGGCGCGCCGTGTGGGTCACGTTCTCGGCCCCGACGTCGAGGTCGAGCTGGGCGAAGATCACGTTCACCGAGTGGGTCGTCGCTTCGGTCAGCGACATCGTGCCGCCGCCCGGCTCGGCGTTGTTGACGGTCCAGGGGATGCCGCCCGGCGTCTCCAGCGTCTTCGGCGAGGTGCCGTCGTAGTAGGTGCTGTCGGGGTCGATGCCCTGTTTGATCGCCGTCGTGAGGACGAAGGTCTTGAACGAGGAGCCGGGCTGGCGGTGCGCCTGCCAGGCGTAGTTGAATTCGCTTTCGTCTTCGGAGCCTTCGGTCGAGGCGAGGGCGACGATCTCGCCGTTGTCGGGGTCCACCGAGGCGAGCCCGGCCGCCGGGCCGCCGCCCGAGTAGCAGACCCCGCAGGAGTCGACCGCTTCCTGCGCCCGTTCCTGCAGCTCCGGGTCGATCGTCGTGTAGGCCTTGAGGCCGCCGTAGCGGACCGTGTTGAGGCCGTATTTGTCGATCAGCTCCTGCTGCACGAGGTCGAACAGGAACGGGTCGCGGATCACCCGGTACTTGTGACCCGGGTGCAGGTTGAGCCCTTCGGCCCGCGCCTCTTCGTATTCGGGCTCGGTGACGTAGCCCTGCTCCTGCATCGCTTCCAGCACCTCGTTGCGGCGGCTCAGCGCGGCCTGCGGGTCGAGGAACGGGTTGTATTCGGAGGGCGCCTGCGGCAGCCCGGCGATCATCGCCGCTTCGGAGAGGCCCAGGCGCTTGGCCGGCTTGCCGTAGTAGGTCTGCGCCGCCGCCTCGGCGCCGACCGCGGTCTCCCCTTCCACCGTCCCGTAGGGGGCGGTGTTGAGGTATTCCTTGAGGATCCACTCCTTCGAGTGCGCTTCCTCCTCCTCGTAGGCGAGGTGCGCTTCGACGATCTTGCGCTCGATCGTCTCTTCCGGGTCGCGGATGTAGAGGTTGCGGACCAGCTGCTGGGTGATCGTCGAGGCGCCCTGCACCGGCTTGCCGCCGGCCAGCAGGTCCTTCCAGGCGGCGCGGGCGATGCCGGCGGGGTCGATCGCGCCGTGGTCGAAGAAGTTGCGATCCTCGATCGCCACCGTCGCGTATTTGAGGTTCTGCGGCAGCGCCCTGGCGGAGACCGGCTGGCGGATGCTGCTGGCGCGGATGAAGCCGATCAGGCTGCCGTCCGCCGCGTAGATCGCCGAGGAGCGTCCCTTCTGCACCGGTTTCAGGCTGGCCAGCGGCGGCGCCGAGTTGTAGACGTCGACCGCCCAGCTGGCGCCGACGCCGACCGCCACCGCGCCGGCGACGAAGAGGCCGCCGAGGACGACCAGCGCCTTCGACCTCCAGCCGCCGCGGCGCAACCTGCGTCGCTGCCGTCGCTCCCGGTTGCTCATCGCGAAAACTTTATTCGGGTCAGGCGGCGGGCCTGAAACGTCGCATCCACGCTTTGCGGTCGAAATCGGCGGGCTCGGTCTCGCGCAGGAAACGCTCGAGGGCGGCGATGAAGCGGCCCGGCGCCTCCAGCTGCGGCAGGTGGCCGACGTCCTCGAAGAGCTCGAGCCGGGCGCCGGGAATCGCCCGCACCGCGTCCTCGCCGTGGCGCACCGGGATGATCGAGTCGCGGGCGCCCCAGACGATCAGCACCGGCACGGCCTCGGCCAGGTAGAGGCGGTCGCTCGCGTCGACCCGCTGGCCGCGGGTGCCGACGACGGCGCGCAGCGTGTCGAGGAAGGCGGCGCGCCGGGCCGGGTCCTCGAGCGAGGCGTAGCCGCGGGCGACCTCGGCGACGTCGGCGTTGGGCCGCAGGCCGAACGCGGAGAGGCCGCGGCCGAGCAGCGAGCCGGCGCGGCGGCCGGCGCCGGCGGTGACCGAGATGAAGAGGTCGGCGCCCGGCAGGGCGGCGGCGCGCAGGACCGGGCTGACCTCGGGGCCGAGGCCGCCGCTGGAGACGAGCACCAGGCGCTCGACCATCTCCGGGTGCTGGTAGGCGAGCTGCATCGCGACGCCGCCGCCGAGCGAGTGGCCTACCACCGTGGCGCGCTCGTGGCCGAGCGCCAGAAGCAGGTCACGCAGGCCGCTCGCCAGGGCGCCGATCGAGTAGTCGCCGGCGCCGGCCTCGGAGGCGCCGTGCCCGGGCAGGTCGGGGGCGATCACCGTGTGGCGATGGGCCAGCGGCTCGATCACCTCGCGCCAGTTCTCGCAGGTGCCGGCGATCCCGTGGACCAGCAGCAGCACCGGACCCTCGCCGGCCTCGAGGTAGGAAACTGACCGACCATGCACGTTCGCAGTCTTGGGCAGCAGCTCGGACACGCCGACAAAGGGTACGCCGCGGCGAGGTCGGGGTTACCGGCGCAGGCCCGATCCGACCGGTAGAGGTAGGGTTCCCTGCGCTCTTGTCGGTCGAGGGGAGACAAACGCCATGAAGCTGGTGATCGGGATCGTGCGGCCGGAGAAGGCCAATGACGTGCTGGAGGCGCTCTACCGGGCGGAGGTCCGCGGCGTCTCGATGAGCAGGGTGCAGGGCCACGGCGGCGAGCTCGACCGGGTCGAGACGTATCGCGGCACGACCGTGAAGATGGGCCTCGCCGACAAGATGCGCTTCGAGATCGCGGTTTCCGACGACTTCGTCGACCCGACGATCGAGGCGCTGTGCGAGGGCGGCCGCACGGGCGAAGTCGGCGACGGCAAGATCTTCGTCGTGCCGCTGGAGCGGGCGGTGCGGATCCGCACCGGCGAGTCGGACAAGGCGGCCGTGACGCCGGTGGACGGACGATGAGCGGCCTGCCGCTCGCGGCGCTGCCCGCCGGGATCGACAGCGGCGACACGGCCTGGATGCTCGTCGCCACGGCGCTGGTGCTGATGATGACCCCGGCGCTCGGCCTCTTCTACGCCGGCCTGGTGCGGGAGAAGAACACGCTCAACACCTTCATGATGTGCGTCGGCGCGATCGCCGTCGCCGGCGTCGTCTGGGCGCTCGTCGGCTACTCGCTCGCCTTCGACGGCAGCGGCTCGCTGCTCGGCGGGCTCGATTACGTCGGCCTGCACGACGTCACCTTCGCCCCGCGCGAGGGGACGACGATCCCCCACCTGCTGTTCATGGCCTTCCAGGCGACCTTCTGCATCATCACCGCGGCGCTGGTCTCCGGCGCGGTGGTCGAGCGGATGCGCTTCGGCCCCTTCCTGGTCTTCGTCGCCCTCTGGTCGCTGCTCGTCTACTCGGTGCTCGCCCACTGGTCGTTCGGCGGCGGCTGGCTCGCCGGCGGCGGCACGCTCGACTTCGCCGGCGGCATCCCGGTCGAGATGGGGTCCGGCTTCTCCGCCCTCGCCGCCGCGCTGGTCGTCGGCCAGCGCAAAGACTACGGCCGCCAGGCGCTGCTGCCGCACAACGCGATGTACGTGCTGCTCGGCGCCGGGTTGCTCTGGTTCGGCTGGTTCGGCTTCAACGGCGGCAGCGGCTTCTCGACCGGCGACCCGAGCGTGCTCGCCTTCGTCAACACGCTGCTGACGCCGGCCAGCGCGCTCGTCATGTGGTTCGTGCTCGATCTGATCCGCGGCCGCAAAGTGACCGCGATCGGCGCCGCGACGGCGATCATCGTCGGCTGCGTGCTGATCACCCCGGCGGGCGGTTTCATCAGCCCCGGCTGGGCGCTGGTGCTGGGCGCGGTCGGCGCCCTCCCCTGCTACGCGATGATCGTCTGGCGGCCACGCACCAGGGTCGACGAGACGCTCGACGTGCTCGCCGCGCACGGCGTCGCCGGCTTCACCGGCATCCTCTTCATCGGCTTCTTCGCCTCGCTCGCCTGGAACGGCGTCGCCGACGGGCTGTTCTTCGGCGACGCCTCGCAGCTCGGCGACCAGGCGCTGGCGGCGCTGGTCACGCCGCTGTACGCGTTCGGCATGACCTATCTGCTGCTGCGCGCGATGAGCCTCTTCACCTCGCTGCGCTCCACCCCGCACGAGGAGGCCGTGGGCATGGACTTCATCCAGCACGGCGAGGAGGCCTATGCCTCGGGCGAGGGCGCGATCCTGGTCATGCCGGATCCGGATGGCGAAGCGCTGGTCGCCGACCCGACCAGGTAGCGCGCGCCGCGGCGCCAACGGGGTACCTTGACTGAATGCACGGTGACGACGAGGGACGCGCGAAGCTGAGCGAGCGCGCGGAGGTCGATCCGCTGCTCCACCTCGCCGAGGTGGTCCGCGGCACGCAGGACGCGGTGCTCAGCAAGCAGCCGAACGGAATCGTCACCTCGTGGAACCCGGCCGCCGAACGGCTCTACGGCTACACGGCCGAGGAAGCCGTCGGCCGCCATGTCTCGCTGATCGTGCCCGACGACCACGAGGACGAGGAGCGGGAGATCCTCGCCCGCGTCGCCCAGGGGGAGCGGATCGAGACGTACGAGACCCAGCGCCTGCGCAAGGACGGCGCCCGGATCGACATCTCGCTGACGATCTCGCCGATCGAAGACGCCGAGGGCGAGATCGTCGGCGTCTCCTCGATCGCGCGCGACATCACCGCCGAGTGCCGGCGCCGCAGAGCGCAGGAGTTCCTCGTCGCCGCGAGCCGCGGCATCGACGCCTCGCTCGACCTGATGGAGGCGGCGCGCAACATCGCCGCGACCGCGGTCCCCGAGATTGCCGAGCTCTGCGTCGTCGACTTCGTGCGCGCCGACGGCAGGATCGGCGAAAGCGTGGTCGCCGGGGCCGATCCCGAGATGGCCCGCAGGTTGGAGGCGATCCGTCAGGAGTCGCCGCTGGACCCGGCCGGAGAGCACCCGGTGGCCCAGGTCCTGCGCACCCACCGGCCGATGATCTGGCGCGACCTGCGAGCGCCGAAGACCGCCGCGCAGGTCGCCCAGAACGATGCCCACCGGCAGCTGATGGACGACGCCGGATACAACTCGGCCGCGGTGGTCGAGCTGGTCGCTCGCGGCCGCTCGATCGGGGCGCTCTCCTTCCTGCACGCGCACAACGACCTGCGCTACGACGACGCCGACCTGCAGCTGCTCTCCGAGCTCGCCGACCGGGCGGCGATCGCGCTCGACAACGCGCGCCTGTACCAGGAGCGCGACCGGGTCGCGGCGCATCTGCAGCGGGGCCTGCGCCCGCCGCAGCCGGCCGAGGTCCCCGGGCTCGAGATATCGGTCGTCTTCGAGGCGGCCGGCGAGGGGATCGAGGTGGGCGGCGACCTCTACGACGTGCTGCCGAGCGACGACGGCTGCTGGATCGTGGTCGGCGACGTGGCCGGCAAGGGAATCGAGACTGCCGGGGTCTCGGTCGCCGTGCGGCACTCGGTCCGCGGCCTGACGATGGAGATCGACGAGCCCGGCGAGGTGCTGCGCCGGGTCAACGAGCTGCTGCTGGAAGGGTCGACCCTCAAGGACTTCGCCACCGCGGTGGTGATGCGGATGCGCAGGAAGCAGGGCGGCTGGCGGCTCTCGCTCGCCTCGGCCGGGCACCCGCCGGCGATCCACCTGGGCGCCGAGGGCGCCACCCAGCTCGGCGGCGGCTCGATGCTGGGCGCGGTCAGCGCTCCCACGGTCGGCCTCCACGAGCGCATGCTCGCCCCCGACGACACGCTGCTGCTCTGCACCGACGGCTGGCTCGAGGCCGGAGCGCTCCCCCTGCACTGCGAGCCGGGAGACCTGGCCGCGCTGGCGGCCGCGCACGCGCACCTCTCGGCGGACGAGCTGGTCGAGCGGCTGCGCAGCGACGCCGTGGCCCGCTGCGAGGGGACGCTGCGCGACGACATGGTGCTGCTCGCCGTGCGGCCCGCGGACGCCTAGGCTCTAAGCCCGTCCCCGCACGACCTCGAACTGGCTCATCAGGCCGTGGTCCTCGTGATCGAGCATGTGGCAGTGGATCACGAACTTGCCGGTGTAGTCGGCGAAGTGGCCGGCCAGCAGGATCCGTTCGCCGGGATAGAGGAAGAAGGTCTCCTTGAGGCAGTCTTCCCAGGGCGGCGGCGGCTTGCCGTTGCGCTCCAGCAGGTACCAGTCGGTGTGGTGCAGGTGCATCAGGTGGGCGACGCCGGTGCGATTGACCAGCTCCCAGGTGACGGTCTCGCCGAGCTTCGGGAAGGCGTCGGCGTAGGCCGGGTTGAAGGTGCGGCCGTTGATCAGCCAGGTCGGCTTGAACAGGCCGCCGATCGTGATCGTCCAGGTGTGGTCCGGCTTGCGCGAGACGTGCCGCGTCCAGGCGGGCAGCGGCCGCAGCCGCCGCGGCACGCGCGTGCGATCCGGCGCCCGCTGCGAGCCGACGCGGAACTGCATCAGTGCGCCGACGTAGCTGCGCGAGCCGGGTCCGTGGTGGCCGTCGTGGCGCGGCCCGCTGCGCAGCTCGACCGTCTCGCCGCGGGCGCCGGAGAAGTCGACGATCGCCTCAGCGCGCTCGGCCGGCCCGAGCAGGATGTGGCTGCGCCGCACCGGCTTCGGCATCAGCCCGCTGTCGGTGCCGATCTGGACCAGCGGCGCGCCGTTGGAGAGGTGGACGTCGTAGGCGCGGAAGCCGGAGACGTTGAGCAGCCGCAGGCGGTAGCGCCGCGGGGTGACGTGGTGGTGGGGCATGTAGGCGCCGTTGACCAGCACGCGATGGCCGACGACGCCGTCGGCCGGTGGGCGCAGGCCGGTGAACGGGTCGGTCAGCTGGTTGTGCCGGTCGAAGCTGCGGTCGGCGATCATCAGCGGGATGTCGCGCTCGCCGCGCGGCAGCGGCAGCGAGGCGTCGAACTCGTCGTCGACGATGAAGATCCCGGCCAGGCCGTGCCAGACGTTGCGGCCGGTGTGGTCGAGGCGGTGGTCGTGGTACCACTGCATCGCCGCCCGCTCGGGCCGGCCGTCCTCGATCAGGTCCCAGACGTAGCGCCGCCGGCCACCGGGCTCGATCAGCACGTCGTTGCCCGACTCGCGCGGCGAGAGGCCGCTGGGGATGTGGCAGTAGAAGGAGCGCGGCTGCGAGCGGGTGAGGCCGCCGGGACGGCCGTCGAACTGGGTGCGGTTGTGGCCGCCGTGCAGGTGGACGGTCAGCTCGCCGACCTTCGGCGGCAACCGGTGGTGGAAGACGACCTCGGTGCGGTGGCCGGCCGGGCGGCGGATCGTCGGCCCGGGGAACGTGCCGTCGTAGGTCCACATGCGGGTCGGGCGGCCGGGCAGGATCGGCACCTCGGCCTCGCGGATCGGGATCTCCAGCTTCGCGCCGCGCAGCTCACGCGGGATCGGCAGCGGCTGGCGGAAGGGCGGCGGCGCGGGCAGCCGCCGCTGCTTCGCCGCCGCCGGAGCGAGCGCGCTCGGGCGCAGCCCTGCCGGCAGCAGCGCCGCGAGCGCGCCGCCGCCAAGGGCGCCGAGGAAGGCTCGGCGCCCGAGGCGTGGCGATGCTTGTGGCTCTCCAGCCGTCGCTATTCGCTCGGCAGGACGTTGATCGTGCCGTGCATCCAGGGGTGGATCGCGCAGACGAAGTAGATCCTCGTCGGCCCGCCCGAGGTGTCGACGTTCACCTTCTGCACGATCGACGTGCGGGGCTTCTCACCGGTGAACCACGAGTCGCCCGGCTTGTTCAGGTTGCCCATCGTGCTCCAGCCTTCCGCGCCCGCGTCGACCGGGTTGATCTTCGGCGGCCCGTTGCCCTTGACGCCATGCCAGCCGGCGATGGCTTTGCAGATGTGATGCGGGGTGAAGCAGAGCTGGCGCTGCCTCGGGGTGCGCGGAAGCGACCCTTTGGTGACCAGCGAGAACGTGTGCGGACCGACCCTGTGCGGGTTGGTCAGGTTGACCACGGCGAGTTCTTCGCCGTCGGCGATCGTCTTCGGCGCTTCGAAGCGAAGCCCCTTCTTGCCGCCTTTGATGAAGACGGTCGGCGCGGTGCCGGCCGAGGCGGTGGATGCAATTGCGCAAAGCGCCACGAGCGCAGTCGCGACGACAGCGGTGAACTTGGTCAATCGAGTTCCTTTCCTTGGCGATTCGTAGCGATTCATGCCCGTAGGCGGTAACCCTTCGAGAAGAGTCGCAGATTAAAGACGAAGAGGGCGGCCGTGGCGGCGGTGAGGGCGAGCAGCGAGAGGGGGACGCTGACTTCGGTGTAGCCGATGAAGCCGTAGCGGACCAGGTTGATCATGTAGAAGAGCGGGTTGAAGTGGGTCAGGGTCGAGAACGGCTCCGGCAGCAGGGTCGCCGAGTAGAAGACGCCGCCGAGGAAGATCAGCGGCTGCAGGACGAAGGTCTGGGCGAAGGCGACGTCGTCGAACTGTTCGGCCCGCACGCCGATCAGCACGCCGAGCTGGGCGAAGAAGAAGCCGACGAGGAAGAGCGACGGGATCAGCACTCCGACGTTGTCGACCGGCAGGCCGGCGAGCAGCGCCGAGGCGACGAAGGTCAGCGTGGCGACGATCAGGCCGCGGGCGAAGCCGCCGAAGGAGAAGGCGAGCAGCAGCTCCAGCGGCGAGGCCGGCGAGGAGAGCTGGTCCTGGATCGCCCCCTGGAACTTCTGCTGCAGGATCGAGGAGGAGTTGTTGGAGAAGGAGTTGGTCGAGAACGACATCATGATCAGGCCCGGGATGACGAAGAGGATGTAGTCGAACCCGTGCAGGTCGCCGACCCGCGAGCCGAGCGCCGCGCCGAAGACGCTGATGTAGAGGAAGGCTTCGAGCAGCGGCGCGCCGAGCGTCTGTTTCTTGATCTTCATGAAGCGGTTGACCTCGCGCCGCCAGAGCGTCGCGAAGCGGATCTGCGCGGTACTCACCGAACGGCCTCCGGCTCGACCGGGACGTGCGAGCGCGACAGCTCCTTGCGGCCGACCAGCTCCAGGTAGGCGTCCTCGAGGTTGGCGACGCCGTAGCGCTCGGCGAGCCCGTCGCTCGACCCCTCGGCGGCGATTTCGCCGTTGGCGATGAAGGCGATCCGGCTGCAGAGCTGGTCCGCCTCCTCGAGGTAGTGAGTGGTGAGCAGGATCGTCGACCCCTCCGCGTTGATCCGCTGCACGTAGTGCCAGAGCTCGAGCCGCAGCTCGATGTCGACGCCGGCGGTCGGCTCGTCGAGGATCAGCAGCCGCGGCCGGTGCATCAGCGCCCGCGCCAGGATCAG
>DASSBJ010000052.1:0-25625 GCA_035698885.1 Solirubrobacterales bacterium | reverse complement strand
CTCGACTTCGCCGGGGCTTTCGGATTCGCCGATCGTGAAGGTGCATTCGCCGTATTCGGGTTCGAGCCCGAGCTGGGTCGAGGCTTCGGCGATTTCGCCGTGCACGGTCGTTTTCGCGCAGGAGATCCCGGCGCCTGGGATCGCCGCGGTGAAGGCGGCGGCTTCTGAGCCGAAGGGCTTGGGGTAGGCGGAGGCCTCGAAGCGCGGCGGCGGTTCTGAGCCGCCTTCGCCGGTGAGGTAGAGGCCGCCGTCCGTGAATTGCTCGATAAGATGATACGACTCTTCAGGGTTCTTCCTTCCCGAGCCAACCGCTACGCAAAAGCTCGGCACCGAACATGACGCCGCCTCCAGCAGCGATCCATTGAGGCGGGGATTAGCAGTTGATTGAATAGACCACTGGCTTCCATCCCAGTGCTCTGCCAACGTGCCCTCTGTGCCTTGCCCCAGATAGAAATAGAAAGTCACAAACGTACAAGACGTCGGCGTCGGGCAGGACACTGCCGCGGGTTCCTTGAACAGCGAACCGCTCGGCGGCGGCTGCGGCAGTTCCTGCAGTTCCCATCCTTCACCGCCCCAACGCGCCGCAACGAGAAAGGGAATGATCGTATTTTCGGGCTCCCCCCAACCGATCACGGTACACGCTGCCGTTGAGGTGCACGATATCGCGGTATACCGATCCCACTCCGTTTCGGGAACGGCCGGCATCTGCTCCGTCCTCCACGATTTGCCGTCCCAGGTTGCCATCCAGTCATCTTCTTCATATCCAACGACTACCATGCACGAACCACCAGCTACGCACGACACAGAACGCGGCGCCACCCCATAGCCATCTTCAGACAGGGGCAATGGCGGCGCGAGCGACCAATCTTCGCCATCCCACAGATTGATCAGTTCGAGGGCGGGTTTGTTCGAGGGTCCCTGCGCACGCCCGACCGCCATACACAGATTCACAGCACTGCAGGATAAGCGCCGCCCTTCACTTGCGGCTGCTTCGGTTTCAGCCGCAATTGGCATTTCGAGGGCCGTCCATTCTTCGCCGTCCCAGCGATCCGCAAACACCTGCCGGCCCCCAGATTCGTTGAATCGATCATAGGCGAGAGCCATGCAGAAATGCTCGTTGACACAGGACACGCTGCGAACCTCGACCTCGTTGCGGTCGATGCCTTCCGGCACCGGCAAGTCGGACTTGACCCAGCTTTCGCCATTCCAGAGCAATGCTTCCGGGTACCGGACGGAGTCGAGCCTCGTGGTGCCCACCGCAACGCAATATGCCCTCGACACGCAGGACACGTCGATCAACTGCGTACCGATGACGTTCGATGCCTGTTCTTCCTCTTCCTGGTGGACATTCGGAAGCGGCTGCCTTACCCATTCAGAAGGCGGAGTACTGAAAGTACGGTCTTCGCCGCTTGCCTCACCAGCGAGATTGTCGGCAACGACGCGAAAATGGTATGTGGTTCCACCATCCAAGCCGAAGAGTTTCTGCGAAATCGTCGTGGCGCCGGCGTCCGCAACGACGCCTTCTTCTTCTTCCCGTGGCAGTGAATAACCGTAGGAGGCAGTTGGACCGTAGTCGACGCGGTACACGCCGTTGCCGGCAACCAGGTCGACCGTCGCGTTGAGCGTGGCGCCGTTGGCGCTGATTTCGGTAGCTGCCTGATCGGAAACCACGGGCAGCGAAGTCAGGAACGTCCGGTCATTCCCGAAGAAGGTCGCTTCTTTACCTTCTTCTTCCCGAATCGCCACGAGGCGGTAGTGATAGACGGCTTCTTCTTCAATCCCGTCCACCGTCTCTTCCACGCCGACGTATTCTTCGCCGGAGCCCAGAGAGGAGCCGGCAGCCGGGATTTTAAGCCCGTATTCGCTCGTGGTTCCGTATTCGAAGTAATATTCGGCTTTCTGGCCATCGGGGTTGACCGCACCGGTCAGGGTGACTTCGGTCCCAGAGAGGACAGTCGTCGGGCCGGTGGTGACGGCCTGGTCTGAAGGGTCGAAGCTTGCACCATCGCTGACATCGAGCAGAGGCTCTTGGTTGCCGTCTTCGGAGGTGTCTTCCCATTCCTGACTGCCCTTTTCCTCGATCGTCTGACGTATCGCTTCGACATCTTTCAGATCTTCGGGCTTTTTCTCGCCGGCAAGCAGTGCGGCGGCGCCCGCGACGTGCGGAGCGGCCATCGAGGTGCCGCTGATCACCCCATAGCCTTCGCTCGTCTCATATGGTTCGAGGGCAAATTCATTGCCCGTTGGGAAGGTTGAGAGAATGCAGACTCCCGGGGCAGCTACGTTTACGCCTTCGCCATAATTGCTGAAGCTAGCTAGCTTGTCGTCCGCGCCGCGGTTCCCACACGTTGGTGACCCTTTTCCGCCGGCCTCTCCGTCGTAATCGGCCAGCGCCGAAACGGTGATCGCGTCGGGGTTGCCGGCCGGGCTGAATTCGGCGACATCGATGGCCGAATTACCTGCCGCGAGCGCATATACGACGCCAGCCTCCGCTGACGCTTCTATCGCTTCATCGAGAGCGGGCAACGAGCACTTGCAGCCGAGGCTCATATTCGCCACCTCGATCTGGCTGGCATGTTCCGTCACCCATTCAACCCCGGCAACGATTCGGGCCTCGCTCCCGGAACCCTTAGCATTGAGAACTTTGACTGCCCACAGGCGCACCCCGGGGGCCACCCCGACGACGCCTTGTCCATTGTCGAGCGCTCCGATCGTTCCCGCGACGTGGGTGCCATGACCGTATGCGTCTCTGCCAATCCCATCGAAGCACCCTTCTGAGACGCAATCGGTCCGGTGCACCACGTTCAGATCCGGGTGTTCGTAGTCGATCCCAGTATCGAGCACGGCCACGTCGGCGTCCACTCTCATGTCATCGCCTTCGTCGACCGCAAGGTTTTCGTTGCTCAGCCCGCCCGTCCGCTCGATCCCGGTTGGAGTTTCCTGCGATGCGACTTCCACCCTGCGGTCAGGCGTCACGTACTTGACGTGGGGATCCCGGCGCAGCGCTTCAACGTCGGACCTGGAGAGATCGGATGCCGAGTAGCCCTTGATTGCGCTTCTGTAGACGAAGCCGAGCTTGGCGTGCTGCCGCTTCACTTGAGCCCCGGCGACGCTCGACGGGCCCTTGACCGAATCCTTGAAGACAACGATGTAGTGGCCCGGAATGCGGCTGCCGTTTTCGCCGGGATTCGAAGGGAAGCCGAAGGATCCCGCGAGAAAATCGGCGCCGGCGACGGGCGAGCCTGGAGAGGGGCCCACCTGGGCGGCTGCGTATGAAGCGGCGTAAAGCGCGATCGCGATAGCTGCGAGTAGAGCGAGAGTTCGAAACGGTTGCCGCCGCGGACGTCTGACTCGATCTTCTCCGGACATACACTCTCCCCCTGCCCGATCCGTGACGTCGGGCCTGCTTTGGCTACCGCTCTGACTGGATTGGAGGGACGCTCTCAGGTGTCGTCGGGGTCGCGCCTGGCCAATTTGGGCAGTTTTCGTGGGAGAGATGGGACGCTATGCGCCGCTTTTTCGTTTAGTGAGCACGAAGCGGTTAGCGGCGCGGCGGGCTCGGCTCGTCTAGCTGGTGCAGGCGAAGCGCCGCTTCCAGCTCGGCCGTGCCGTCGCCGAGAGAGCGGCCGATGCGGTCCTCGGCGATGCGAAGGCGATTGTTGACCGTCTTGCGGGAGACTCCGAGTATCGCCGCCGCGGAGCTGACGTTGCGCTCGGCGGCGAGGTAGGCGCAGAGGGTCTCGCGCAGGGTCTCGCCGCCGTCGCGCTCGCCTTCCAGCGGCTCAAGGTACAGCCGCCGCAGCGAGGTGGCGAGCAGGTCGTCCTGGAGGGTGGCGGCGAGCAGCGCCACGTCGGCGTAGCGAACGAGGACCTGGGGGCTGCGCACCGCGATCGGGTGGGCGACGCGGGCCTGGCGGTGGGTGAGGCGCCAGCCGGCCGGTCCCTCCGCCGGCTCGCCGACGGCGAGGGAGACGCCAGGCCTCCAGCTCGCCTCGACGAGCAGCCCGACGTCCTTGGGGTCGATCCCGTCGCGGCGACCCAGCCACGCCCACGCCACCTCGCCCTCGCGCGGCAGGACGAGCGGGCGGGCGTCGAGGGAGCGCGCTAGCGCCGCCGCCGCCTTCCCCGCCCCCGGTCCCGAGGCAATCAGGCCGAGGTGGTGGGAATCGAGGTCGTAGTCGAGTTCGGCGGCGGCGGCGGGCTTGCCGACGAGCAGGCGCTCGACCAGCTCGGCCCTGCGGCGCTCGCCGTCCCTGTGGCGCCGCTCGACTTCCTCGGCGTAGGCATCGGAGACCGCCTCGAGCAGCCGGTCGACGGCGGCGGCGAGGCAGCCTAGCAGGCTCCTCAGCTCGGCCGGGCCGAGCGCCTCGCCGCTCTCCGCCTCCCCGACGATGAAGTCGCCGAGCAGAGCGTGGCCGGCGAGGTAGCGGCGCAGGACCGTGTCGAGGCCGACGCCCGAGGCGGCGGCGAGCCGGGCCTGTTCGAGCAGAGGCGCGGGGACCGGCGCCGCGGCGTCCCCGTCGCGCTCGATGCCCTCCAGCCCGTAGGCGACGGCGGCGGCGACCGCGGCGCGCAGGCCCTCGGCGTACTCGGGGCCCGCCGCCCTCGGCATCGCCGAGACGGCGCACACCCGCAGGAGTGTCGCCTCCGTTATCTCCTCGCGGCGCGAGCGCAGGCGCGCGGCGAGCGCCGCGGCGGCCTCATGGTCATGACTGGCTTGGCGCATAGGATCGGGTCAGCGCCGTATCGGCGGGGTCGGAGGGAAGGGAGGGGGGCCTCGATCGGGGTCCGCTCGCTCACAGTGCTTCTACTTCAGGCGGGACGGCCCTCACCGGCGGCCGCCCCGGCGCCGGTGGACCCTGTGCCGCTTGCGGTGCCCGCACCTCAGCGCCCGCACCACCGGCCTGGTGTGGCTGATCTTGCCGTTCTGGCCGCGGAGCCTCGCGTTGGCCCGGTTGCGAGCCGGCTTGAAGCAGAGGTTGCGGGAGTTGACGAACAGGCCCTTCTGACCGCCCTGCATGTCGACGACCGCGCGGGAGACCGGTGCGTCTGGGGCGCTGCCGACGGTCACGCGCAGGCGTCCGTGCACGGAGTCGATGCGGATCGCGACCTCCAGGTCGACCGCCGCCGAGGGCGGGCCGTGCAGGACGAAGATCGCATCGGGCAGGTTGTGATTGGAGGAGCGCAGCATGACCGGGCCAGAGAGCGGTTCATCGAGCAGCGGCGTCCAGACCTTGACGTGACCATAAGTCGCGCCCTTGGGACAGGATGCGCCGTGGCCCGCTCCGGCGGCGAACTGCACACGGGTGCAGATCGTGCGGAAGTGACCCTGTTCGACGAACTCGCTCTTCGGGAAGGCAAGGGCAAGGCGCGAGAGGTTGGCGTCACCTGCCTTCGGAGCATAGACGGCGTGCAGGGCGGGGAAGCGGCCGCGCTTGGTGCCTCCCCGCAGCTTGATCGCCAGGTGCGGCTTGAAGCCGAGCGCCCGGCAGCCGGCGGCCTGGTAACGCGCCCGCCTGGCGACCGGAGAGTCGGGGCGGGGGTCGATCACCGTGCCGCCCCCCCACAGGGTCGCGCGGGTGGACTCGCGTTCGCAGCTCGTCGCGTTCAGCGTGAAGTCGGGCCTGTCGACCCAGGCGCGCAGGTCGCGCACGTTCAGCGGGATCCCCTTGAGGATGTGGGGGATCGGGTCCGAGGCCGCGCCGTCCAGTTCGGCTTCACCGCTGACCGGGTTCAGCGTGAGCGCGAAGCGCACCACGACCGTGCCGGCGTCGAAGGGCCCGGCGACCGCCGGGGTCACCGAGACCACCGAGAGCGGGTCGCCGTGGTAGGGGCCGGCGAGGTAGAGGGAGCCGGAGACGTAGGTGAGCTCGGAGCCGACCCCCGCGCCCGCGGCGGTGCGGCCGATCTGGGAGGCCGCCGGGCAGGCGGGGTGGGAGAGCTCTTCGCGGCCGCCGTGGGGTCCCTGGCGCGAGGCGGCGAGGGCGATCGCCGCCTCGGGGCAGTAGGGGACGCCGGCGAGCTTTGCCAGCACGCCGGGGGGCAGGACCTGAGAGAGCTTGGTCAGGTCCTGTTCGCCGTCCCCGCGGGTGATCCGCATGTAGAAGGGGGAGTAGCGGGCGGCGGCGTTGTTGAGCGTGCCGGCTTCGAAGCCGGGATCGAAGGGCGCGGCGCCGGCGGGGCAGGCGGAGCCGCCCGGTCCCGAGATCGCCGTGAAGGCGGAGGTCGAGGTCGTGGGCGGGCCCCCCGACCAGGGGTAGAGCTTCGCCTCGGTCTGGAATTCCCCGCAGCCGGGCGGGCTGATCAGCGGCGCGCGGCCGCCTTCGCGGAAGTGCAGGCGAAAGCTCGAGAAGGGCAGCTGGGGGATGTCTTCGGCGGTGCCGACGAGGCGGCCGGTGAGGGGGTCTGGCTCGACCTCGATCGGCTGCTTGACGATGATCCCCAGCTGCGGGTTCTTGAACACCGCATAGACGGCGATCAGCGAGTCCCCGGCGAGATTCTCATACGGCTTGGCCACATACAGGGCGCCGCCGATCGCTTCGTCGACCAAGGGACTCTGCACTTCGATCGTGCCGATCTTGGAGGCTTCCGGGCAGCCCGCGCCGGGCCCCGACGAGAGCGTCTCGCGCGCCAGGTCGGCCTCCGAGCATGCCTCGAGGCCTTCTGCCTGGGAGGGATTGACGGTCATCCCCTCGGGCAGCCGCACAACCGTCTTTCGGATGTCGGAGCCCGCGTGTTCGGCGCTGGCCGAGGTCAAGCCTTCGTCGGTGACGTCGAGGGTGAAGTCGAGGCCCGAGGCGCTCTGGGCGGCAAGGGTCGTCGGCTTGGCCTGGATCGAGGCGTTCAGGCCGAGCTTCTCGCAGCCTTCGAAGGAAGGGGTGAGGACCGTGCCCCTGGACCAGGCGGGGTCGGTCAGGTCGGGGGCGGCGTCGGCGAGGTAGGAGCCGGGGCGCTCGTAGGAGTCGGCGGCGAAGGTCGTCTCGTTGGCCCCCTCGCAGCGGGTCGGCAGGGTGAGGAAGGGGCGCAGGTTCGGTTCGACCGCGCAGTCGCTCTTGCCGCTTTCGCTTTCGAAGCGGAAGTCGGCGACCGGGGTGTCGAAGACGTTGGTCTGCGCGTAGCAATCGCCGCGAAGTTCGTCGTGGCGGGGGTCCGAGGGGTTGCCCCAGACCTGCGTCTTGTTGCCGAAGACGAGCAGCGTCTCGGGCACGCTTCGCGCCGACGCGAAGGCGGCGTAGGGGGCCGCCTGGGAGATCCCCAGGTCGACCACAAGGCTGACCGCGGTGACGTGGAAGCCGAGGCGCAGCGCCACGCCGGGGGGCGGCACGAGGTTGTACACACGGGAGCCGTTCCAGGCTTCGGGTTCCGACACCGCGCTGGCGCTTACCCCGACCTGGGTGTCTTCGGGGCAGGTGCCCTCGGGCTCGGCTTGCTGGGCGAGGAAATCGGCGGCCGAGCAGGCCGGGTAGGCGGTCGTGTCGGCGACGATGCCCTCCATCTGTTCGATGAAGGCGTCCTTGAAACGCCCGTCGGGGACGTAGGGCGGATCGCCGCCCGCTTCGTGGATCGCGTTGACTTCGAAGCCCTCGCTGAAGGCGAAGGGGTGGGCGCCCGCCTGGGTCGCGGGGGAGCCGTCTGCTTCGCTCACCTGCACGGCGAGGCTCTTTATGCCGAATTCCGCCTGGGCGGCCGCGGGGGCCAGCAGGAAGGCGGCGGCGGCGAGGGTTGCGAGCGTTGCGGTGAGGCGCTTCATCGGCTCTTCCTCCGGTTGCGGTTGGATCGGCGCGCCCGCGCCCGGCAGCGCTTTGCCTGCTTGGCGCGGCCCCGGGCGCGCTTTGCCAGGCGGCGCGCCTTGCGGCGCAGAACCCTCGCCTGCGGGGCCCCTCGGGCCGCGCTGTGGCGCAGCCGCCTTGCCCGCCGCGAGAGGCGCTTTGCCTGGGCGCCGCGGCGGGCGCAGCGCGAGGACGCGGAGGCCTTCACGTTGCCCGGCCCTTCGAAAGCCGAGCTCGCCGGGGTCGGCGAAGCGGGCGCGGGCGCCGCGCCCTGGCAGGCCTCCCCTTCGCATTCGGCGGGCGGGTTGGGCTGCGGGAAGCCGCCGCCGACGCGGGCGTCGTAGATGTCGATCAGCCCGGGGTCCTGGGGCAACAGGCTCGCCGCGGTGGTGAAGAAGACGTCCGAGCCGTCGGCGCTCGCGTCGATGAACCCGGACGCCTGCGGGTTCTGTCCCGAGGAGATCAGGCTGACGCAGCCGCCGGCGGCGGGGTTGTAGAGGTCGGCGCCGAGCTGGTCGCATGCCGCCTTGCCTGGGGCCTGCTCCCACTCATAGACGTCCTGGGCGCCGTTTCCGTCCCGGCCGACCAGGGGGACGAGGCTGTCGAAGAAGATGCGGCGGCCGTCGGTGGAGAGGACGTTTGAGGCGTAGAGGGGGCCTTCGCCGCGGATCGAGGCGGCAGCATGGACGCTGCTACCCGCCGCGAGCTCCCCGCCCCGCGGCCCCGCCCCGCTCGCCGCGCAGGAGATGCACTTCAGCGTCCCCCCGGCTTCGTAGGTGTATACCTCTACGTCGGCTTCGCCGGTGCTCAGGTCGGTGTTGTCGAAGCCGGTCAGCTGCGCGCGGGACTCGAAGACGACCCGGCCGCCGTCGGGGGTCACGCGGGCGGCGTTGAGAAACGGGTTCGAGGAGCCGACCCGGTAGATCGTGCTGTCGGTGTCCTCATCGCCCAGCGTCGCGATCAACGTCCTCGCTCCTCCTTCGTCCAGGTAGAGGTTCGGCTTCCCTTCTTTGGCCCCCCCCGCCAGCGCTTCGGTCGAGAGGTAGTAGACGCGCGCGAGGTCCTCGGAGGCGCCGAGCACCCCGCGCAGGCCGCCGACCAGCGGCGTGCGGGCCTGCGTCGCGGCGTCGAAGCGGTAGAGCGTCGCCTGGCCCGCGCCGCTCGTCGCCAGCGGCCCCTCGCTGTACAGGGCTTGGGAGCCGCTGGGGGTGGCGGTCCAGAAGGTGGCTTTTTTCCCGGGTTCGCCGCTCGAGACCGGGATCGTGCAGGCGAGCTCGGGTTCGGTGCATTCGCTGAAGGCTTCGAGCGCGACATCGGAGCCGCTTTCGGTCGCCGACCGAGAGAGGGTCAGCGCGGTCGCGCCGGCGCCGCATTCGGGCGCGCAGGCTTCGATCGTCGTCCCGAACGGGATCCCCTTCCCGGCGATCGTCTGGCCGGCCTGAAACGCCCCGGTGGCCGTGACGACCGCGGTCACTTCTTCGGAGCCGGCCGTGAGGTCCCCGCTCCCCGAGGCGGAGCCGTGCCGCTGGGGGCTTTGCCCGGCGGCCGCGTTCTCGCGAAGGTAGAGCTGCGTGCCCGGCGGTCCACCGTCTATTCCCGAGGTCCAGTAGGCCCGGGTGCCGTCGGCTGAAACGGCGTGCTCGAGCGGGCCCTTGGTGAAGCCAAGCCGCCCGCCGCCGATTTCCGCCCCGTTGAATCCGTCCAGCTGCCCGGGATCGGCCACACCGTCGGGCAGCACGCTGACAACATGGAGACCGCCATTCCGGACGTGAAGGTAGACCTGTGCGTTGGTGTCTTCTCCCGCTGGGTTGATCACCGGCGAGGCGTCGGGCGTGAGCTGCGCGCCGGCGGCGAAGAAGGTCTCCGCTCCGTCGACAGAGAAGCCCTGAATCGATTGAGCGGTGATGTAGACGTCATTGGTGCCGGCTGGCGGCGTCGCCGTGGTCAGCGCTTCGAACCCCCCCGCCCCGCATAGGTCCTGGCGGTAGAGATTGCTGAAGCCTGCCACCGCGTCGGGGGTGAGCGGCGTGACGTTCGAGTCGACCAGCCACTCGCTGCAGAGATCGCCGCTGAACCCCCCAACTTTGGAGCCCACCCCGCCGCCGCTGCCAAACATCCGGCCGAGCGGCGCGTTGATCCCCCGGTTCGACCAACCGTCAGCTCCACGCGTCGCCAGATACTGGTTGGCCACGAGGTTAGAGGGCTGGTCGGCGAAGGCCGGTTCGACGACGGTGTCGTAGGCGAGGCTTCCTCCGTCAGGCCGCGCCTGTTCGTTCCCGCCCGTCCTGACGTTGGCCCCTTGTTTGTCGACCGGGCTGACCATCTCATACGCCCGGCAGTCGGGCAGCAGGCCGGAGGCGCCGTAGCGGAGCGGCTGGTTGGGGCAGTCGGTCTTCGGTTCCCCGGCGGTCGCCGGCGAGGTCGTGAGCGAGGACGCCCTGCCGGCTCCGGCTTCGGTTCCCCCCACCCCGAACACCGGCCCGCCGCCGCTGGAGACGGCCTCGAAGCGGTAGCGGTATTCGGTTGCGGGGGCGAGGCCGGCGAGGGTCACATCGGCGGTTCCGGCGGGGGTGTCGACGACTCCGGCGCCAAGCGGCGCCTGGGGGGTCTGGGCGACACAGGCCGCTTCCCAGTCTTCTGCGGCGCCGAGGCAGGTGACGCTCGCGTACTGCACCCGGTAGGAGGTGTCGGACCAGAACCACGGGTTGATCTGCGCCTTGACGACGGCGCGATCGGTCCCGACCGAGAGGGTGTTCTGGGCGACGATTTCCGGGGCGTGGGGCGGCGGCTCGCAGATTTCACCCGGGTTCACGAAGCGGTTTGGCGGCGGGCCGTAGGCGCGGATGAATGCGCCGCTGGTGACGCTGTTGGCATAGTAGAGGTCGTATTGGGATGCTTCGGTGAAGCAGGCGCCGCCGGTTCCGAGACCGGTCGAGGCGCCGTCGAGGCCTTCGCCGAAGGATTCGACCGGCGGGTTGAGCGCCGGTGGCGGATTGCAGGTGGAGGCGAACCCCTCGACCTGCTTCGTCGCTTTGTCGAAGACGTAGACCTCGCCGTTGGGGGCGACTGCGATCGCACGCGGGTTGGCGACTTCGAATCTGCAGAGCTCAGTGCCGGTCGGGCTCAGCTTGTGGACGTTCGGTTCGTCATCGTTGCCGGCGACGCGATACGCGGTATAGAGGTCGCCCGAAGGGTCGACCGCAAGGGACTGCGCGTACTGGGTCGATGATGGCAGGGCTATCTGGCCCTTGTATTCGCCAGCGATCGAGAAGCGCTGGACGCGCCCCTTATCGCCGACGTAGAGCGCGTCTTCGGCGTAGTGCGCTTCGCTGGTATCCACAGCGAGGAAGGAGCCCAAGAGGGCACCGCTGAACTCGCCCGGCCCGGTGCCACTCGCACCGCTCTGACAGGCGTTGTGGGAGGCGGCGGTACAGATGTTCTTTTCCGCCTGGGTCCCCCCTCCTTCGACCTTGGTCTTGTTCACGTTGCGGCCGATCGCCCAGACGAATTCGGCCGCCTTCTGTGAACCGACATCTGGATTGAACTTCTGCACCCGGAGGGCAGCGGCGTCAAAGACGTAAACATAGCCTTCGGAGTCGACCGCGATCCCCACCCCGGTGCTGAAGCCACCCGCTCCGTTGGATTCCTGGGTGCCCACCTGGCAGACGTCGGAGGGGTTCGCTTTGACGTTGCAGACCTCGAAGCCGGTCCCGGTGTCGTCGGGGCCGGAAGCGACGACGTTGTAGCCCCAGGACTTGACGAACTGGCCCCAGGCAGTGAACTCGCTGACCCGGCGGTTGAGCTGCTCGACTACGAAGACATGGCCGGCCTCGGGCGTGCCCGCGGGGGCGCTCGCGACACCGCGGGGCTGGACGCACTGGCCGGCGCCTTCCCCGGTCTGGCACTTCGTCCAGAATTCCGGCGGCGCGGCGGCGGAGGCTGCCGGGTCGGTGAGGACCAGGACGGCGAGCAGCAGGGACGCGAAAGCGAGGGAGCCGCGGGTGAAGCGGCCGTTGGCGTACCCGGCGATGCGGACTCTTGCTTTGGCGATCACTTCGTTCCTCCCCGGAAGTGTCTGATGGTGGTTACTCGAATATGCGCCGCTCGGCGGCTCGGTCCTCATGCGGACCCTCCCGGGCGACGGGCCCTGCAGCGCCTCGTCTTCTGGGCGAGGCGCTGGGCACGCTTGGAGCGCGCCTTGGCGAGCACGGCCAGGCGATGAGCCTGACGGCGCAGGTGCCGAGCCTGGCGCGGGTTGTGCGCATGTGCCGCGCGGCGGCGCAGGATCCGCGCCTGGTGCCGGAGTGCCTTTGCAGCCTTCGAGAGGCCGCTCGTGCGTCGAGCCAGGCCGGCGCAGGAGTTCTTCGACGGTTCGGGTTCTCCGCCGCCGCCCTTGGCGACGAGTTCGAACGCGGCGGTCACCGTGCGGTCCTGATCGAGGGTGACGACGCAGTCGCCGGTCCCGAAGCAGCCCCCGCCCGACCAGCCAAAGAAGTTCGAGCCCGCGTCGGCTGAGGCGGTCAACGTAACCGTGGACCCCGCTGGATAGCTCGAGGCGCACGGGCCGCCGTCGCAGTTCACAGATCCGCCGCCCGGACCGACCTTGTTGATCGTCAGGGTCTTCGTCTTGAGGCTGAAGTTCGCCACGACGTTCTTCGCCGACGACATCGTCACCTTGCATTCCCCGCCGGCGACTTCGTCGCAGCCGCTCCATCCCGCGAATTCGGAATTCGAGGCCGGCGAAGCGTTCAAGCTGACCAGGGTGCCTTCTTCGTATTCAGCCGAGCAGATTCCGCCACAGGCGATCCCCACCGGCGAGCTAACGACTTCTCCCGCTCCGGAGCCCCCCTTGCTCACCGTGAGGGTGAAGCTGCCGGGCGGCACGGTGGTGTTGAACGTCGCCGTGACCGATTTTGCCGCGCTCATCGTCACCATGCAGGTGCCGGTGCCCGAGCAGCCCGAGCCCGACCAGCCGGCGAAGGTCGAGCCGCCGCTGGGAGTCGCGGTCAGCGTGACCACGGTGCCTTCGTCGAATTCGTGTTCGCAGCCGGCGCCCGTGCCGCAGGCGATGCCGGCGGGTGAGCTGGTCACTTCGCCGCTGCCGGTGCCCGCTTTGGTCACGGTGAGCTTGAACTTGGGTGCGGCGGCCGCCGTGAAGACGGCTTTGAGGCGGATTTCGCCTTCTGTGTTGAAGGCCGCGCATTCCTGGCCTTCGGGGTCAGGTCCGGAGGATTCGCAGAATCCTCCGTATTGGCTGCCTTCTTCGATCGTCCAGCCTTCGAAGGTCGAGCCTTCGGTGGGGATCGCCTTGGCGGCGCCGACGAGGAGGCCTTCTTCTTCGACGCCGACGTTGTCGCAGGTGCCGCTCTGGGCGGTGCCGTCGTAGGTGCAGGCGAACGACGGGCTGCCGTTGAGGCTGGGGATCGCTTCGAAGTCGACCACTTCGCCGCTGCCGGTGCCGGCGATTTCTATGTGGACGTTGGGTGCGGCGGCCGCCGAGGCCGCCGGGATGACGAGGAAGAGGGCGACGGCGATCGCAGCGAGCAGGCCAAACCGCGGCGACCCGGCTGAAGGCGCACCACTCTCTTTGGCGCGGCGCGAGGCGTCACGGGTGGCGAAGGCTCCACGGAAGATGCGGCCGAGGCTCGAGGCCTGGCGCGTCGACGGTTCCGAGGGTGATGCCTTTGCGTTCACCTGTTGGTTCCTCCTGTGGGAGCGGTCGCCATCGCGGGCGGCCGATTGACGTGGGAGTGGTCGAAGGTCATGAGCTCATGGGGACTTCGGTCGGGATCGAAACCCTCCAGTGGCCGCCTTGGCGCGTCACGGCGGCCGCGTATTCGCCGCTGGCTGGGACTTCGTAGAAGACGTAGCCGCGTTCGCCTTCGGTCCGCACCGACGAGACTTCCGCCTTGGCGAGATCCGCGAGCCCTCCCGACCCTCCCGAGGACGACCGCTCTTCCGCGAGGGCGCGGACGCCGTCGGCGCAGCTTTCGCTCGCGCCTTGGCCTCTGGCGACCGCGGCCCGGAGTTGGCGGACCTGCTTCGCCAAGTAGGAGCAGGCCTTGCTCCATTCGCGCCCGGCGAGGGCGCCGAGGTAGCCGAGGACGACGGCTTCGACCTGCTTGGCCTGCTTGCCGGTGGCTTCGTGGCCTGAGCGGCGGATGGTCTTCGCGGCCTTTTGGGCGGCGGCGCCGCTACCGGTGGTCGCCGTCGAGTCGCTCGAGGTGGAGCTGCCGCCGCCGCAGGCGGAGAGGGCAAGGGGAACGAGGGCGAGGAGCAGGAGGGCGGCGGTCGGGGCACCCCAGCGATGGAGGTGGCTCATGCGGGGGCTCCGGCGGAGCGGCCACGAGCGGCCCGGGGCTGACCCTCGGCCGGGACAAGCTCGCCGGAGGGACCGGGCCGCTCGCGCCGTTGCGTGTCGGGACCCGGCATAGGGTTGAGCGCCGGGGCCCCGGTCGCCGCGAGCCAGGGAAAGCCGGCGGCGACGGTCTGTGGCGGCGAGTCGATCCGACCCGTCGATTCAGACTCCGCCCGCGCGGCTGCAAGCCGGCGCCTGGCGGCGTCCTCAGTCGCGTGAATAGCGCTGCTATTGACGCTCCCTGCGTCCTTGCCAGGCTTGGCTTTCGCTCGCCCGGAGCGGGCCTGACTCTCCGGATCGAATCTCCCGGCCCTCTTTGAAGTGAATGACTGCTGGGGCTCGCAGGCGGTCAACGGGCTCGGGGTCAGCGGTGTTCTCGCGGAAGCCAGATGCGCATGGCGCGGGGCCGAGGAGCCAGCGGCAGGGAGGTGGGAACGACCGGTGAGGTCGGTGGCGCATGCGGTGGCGCACGACGAGGCGAGCGCGAAGCTGGGCTGCTCTGCGGCGGTGTCCCGGTTGAACTGCGTCACATCTCCCTTTCCCTGTTGCGGGCCGCGTCCCATGGCGGCCCTTCCCTGCTGCGTTCCTGCGGTGCTTCCCTGCCCGTCCTGATTGACGTGGCTTGATCGGGGTTTGCGGGTGACAATCGCGTTTACCGATCTGGGGAGAGAGTAGATAACCGTGTTCCTGGTGTCAAGTCGGATCGGTTTTTACCTGCAAATAGGCAGGTTTTTGGGACGACAAAGACGTTTACTTACAAGCGAGCCGGTAGCGTTTCGGCGGTGAAGACGGAGAGGTCGAGGGCGTCGGAACGCGGGTCCGATCGGAGCCGATGCGGGCCAGCCCGGGGCTGCGGCGCCCGGTGTCCCGGAGGATTCGGAGTGCGGATATCGGCGGTAAGTGGGCTGGGTAGATCAGGGCACCGATGAGCCACTTCTTCGACCCTGCCGACTACCTGAGCGAGGACCCCGCGACGGTGAGCGAGCGCGAGGCAAAACGGCTCTGGTACGACGCCCGGCAGCGGGCCAAACTCTGTCGGGCGATGGTGCGCGTAACGGCCCGGCGCGGCTACGCCGGCGCCTCCGTGCATGACGCATTGAGGGTCGCGGGCTACGGCAAGGCGGCCTACTACCGTCACTACGAGAATCGCGAATCCTGCCTGCTGGAGGCCTTCGAGCGTTGCGCCGCAACCCTGCTCGGCCGCGTGAGCGCGGCAGCCGGCAACGGAGACGGGCCAGCCACGCGGGTCGGGCCGGGCCTGGAGGCTCTGGTCGACCTACTCGGAGGCGCACCCGACGTAGCGCGGGTCATGCTGATCGAGGTCCGGGTCACGCAGAGGTGTCGCGAAGCTCAGCAACGCTGGGCTCGGGAGGCGGGCTCAGCCGGAGTTGTTGAGCCCGGCCACGGGCTCGCCGTACTTTTCGATCGCGCAGCCTGAGGAGCGCGGGTCGAAGCTGTCGGCGAGGGCGCGGCCTTCGGGCTTGGCGCCCGGACGGCTGCACTGGATGGAGAAGTCGCGAACGCCGTCGCGGGCGTCGATCACGTCGTCGCCGCCGTTGCCGTAGAAGCGGTCGCGGCCGGGCTGGCCGAGCATCGCGTTGGGGCCGGCGTCGCCGATCAGGACGTCGTAGTCGAAGGAGCCCTCCATGTCCTCGTCGGAGGGGTCGAGGCGGACCGGCCTGCACCTGCCTTCGCGGTAGAGCGTGTCGACCCAGGCTTTGTGAAGGGGGAAGGAGATCCAGAGCAGGCCGGGGTGGGCCTGGGTCTCGGCGAAGGAGGCGGCGTCGCGGCCTTCGCCGCCGACCAGGGCGCCGCCGGCGCAGCCGCCGCCGGCCGCCATCAGGTCGCCGTCGCCTTCGCCGTAGATGAAGGTCGGGCCGGGCAGGCCGCCGATCAGCCCGTCGGAGCCGTCGCCCCCGTAGAGCCTGTCGGCGCCGGGGCCGGCCTCGACCAGGTCGTCCTCGGGGCCGGCCCTGATCACGTCGTTGCCCTCGCCGCCGGCGAGGCGCACGTTCTGCGCCCCGGCGAGCGAGCCTTCGACCCGCAGGCGGTCGTCGCCGGGGCCGAGGTCGGCGGTCAGCCAGCGGGTGGGGCCCTTCGGTTCGCAGACGACCTGCTTGGGGTCGCCGCCGACGTGGTCGCAGCCAGGCCCGACCGCGACCCCCTTGGTCGCGCCGATGCCGAAGGTGTTGGTCGCTTCGTCGAAGGTCACCGCGGTGAAGACGTCGTCGCCGGCGCCGCCGACGATCTCCAGCCCTCCGCCGCCCCCCTTGGTGCGGTCGAGCTGCACGTAGGCGGAGGCCTTCGGCGGAGCTTCGGGGCCGCAGGAGGCGGTGCGGCCCTTGGCGCCCTGGCAGGCGTCGCTGCCCTGGCCGCCGATCAGCTCGTCGGACCCGCCGCCGCCGACGAGGGTGTCGTCGCCCGGGCCGCCGTTGATCCGGTTGTCGCCCTTGTCGCCGATCAGCGTGTCGGCGAAGGCCGAGCCTTCGATGTCCTCGACCCGGTAGAGGCGGTCGTGGCCGTCGCCGCGCGCCTTGTGCTTGGCGAGGTCGACCCAGACCCCGGCGCCCCTGCCGCCGGCGACGTTGGTCGCGAAGGAGGCGATGTCGTGTTCGCCCGGGCCGCCGTCGATGCGGTCGTAGCCGTAGTCGCCGTGCACGAGGTCGAAGCTGCCCGGGCCGCCGTTCAGCGTGTCGATGCCGAGGCTGCCGGCGACCTCGTCGTACTCGCCGGCGCCGCCGGAGGCCTTGTCGTCGCCGAGGTCGCCGATCACCCGGTCGGTGCCGGCTTCGCCGTAGAGCTCGTCGTTGCCGCGGCCGCCGTGGATCAGGTCGTCGCCGCCGCCGCCGCAGATCAGGTCGTTGCCGAGGCTGCCGTAGATCTGGTCGTTCCCCGGCCCGCCCCAGATCACGTCGCGTTCCGGCGTCCCCTGCAGGACGTCGTCGCCCGGCGTGCCGACGATCTCCGCCCGCCGCCCGTGGCAGCGCGGCCCTTCTTCGCCTTCGGGCGCTTCCCCCGCCCCGAGCGCGAGCACGGCGAAGACGACTGCGAGCGCGACGACGGCGATTCCCCTGCCCATAGCCTTCACGATGCCTCGAGGGTATCGGCCGAGGCCGCTCATCCCCAGATCACGGTGACGTCGTACTCGTCGAACGCGGCGTCGGCGGTGACGATCGGCAAGCGCTCCAGCTGGGCTTGGGCGATCATCAGGCGGTCGAACGGGTCCGCGTGATGATGGGGCAGCGAGCGAACCCGCCAGGCATGCTCGGCCGAAACGGGGAGCAGCTCGAAGCCGAGCTCTTGGATGCGCCCCGGCAGGTCATCGGGCGCGTCGAGCTTGCCGAGCGCCGACTTGATCGCGATCTCCCAGAGGCCGGCGATGCTGACCAGGACTTCGGCATCGTCGGCCTCAATCGCCTCGGTAGGCCTCGGGCCGAGGCGCGGGTCATCGAGGACGTGCCAGAGCAGGACGTGGCTATCGGCGAGCAGCTTCAACTCTGCTTCGGGCGCGAGTCTTCGCCGGGGAAGACCTCGCTCTCTTCGAACATCCGCTCGATCTCCTCGTCCATCTTCTTCCACTCCTCATCGGTGGGAAGCTTGAACTCGCCCTTCATCGAGCCACGCCCCGTCACCCCGCCGCGCTTCTTCTTCAGCGGGCCCAGCTGAGCGACGGGGTCCTTCCCCCGACGCACGACGATCTCCTCGCCTTCTTCGGCCCGGCGGACGAGCTTGGAGAACTGGGTCTTCGCCTCGTGGATGTTGACGCTTGCCGCCACGAGGAACGAACGATACCAAGCTTAGTCCACTTGGTCCACTTCCGACAGACGCTGGCGGCGGCGCTGCTCGAGGAGCGTCGAGATCCGGCCGAGCACCTCGGTCGGTTCGCGGTCGAGTCGAGGGCCGGTGATGCGGAGGGACTCAATGCCCTGCAGCTTGAGATCCTCCTGGCGGCGACGGTCGCGCTCGAAGGCGGCGCGGGTGCCATGGGTCTCGTAGGCGTCGAGCTCCACCGCGAAGCGCTCCTCCGGCCAGTAGGCGTCGAGCTCGTATCCGCCGATCCAGAAGTTCGCGGCGGGCATCGGCAGGCCGGCGCGCCTCACGAGGTCGCGGAAGCGGCTCTCCAGCTTGGAGCGGGTGAAGGCCGGGTCGTCGCGGTAGATGGCGAGGGCGCGCCGAAGGCGCGCGGCGCGCGGGTGGCTGCCGACGCGCTCGAGAAGCGCGTCGGCCGCGCGCAGGTCGAAGAGGCCGCGCTCTTCCGATCGCTCCAGCGCTCGTTCGAGCTGGGCGCCGGTGGCTATCGCAGCGTAGTCCAGCAGCGTGCGGGCGATGGACGTGATGGGGATGCCGTCGCGGAGGACTCGGTCCTCGTCAGCGAGGGGCGCGTAATGGAGGCAGATGTAGCTCTTCGGGTGGCGACGGGTTGGCGCGGTCACGTGGAACGTCCCGGGACGGCTGACGAGCAGACCCCAGAGCCAGGCGGCGGACAGGTGGCTGGCAACCGCGTCGGGCGCGCAGGCGAGGACCGCGGCGAGGCAGCGTCCCTCCCACGTGAGGCTCTTATGACCCACGGCGTAAACACCCCGGTGGATGCGGTGCAGCCGCCCGGAGCGCGTTGCCCGTCCAACCGCCGGGCGCCGGTAGCCAAGCGCTTCCAACTGCCGGATGGAGACCACCCCGTGCTGCCGCTCGGCAAGCTCCGCCAGCGGCTGGTCCGTTCGCTCCTTGTTTCGCATACCGATACAAGGAGCGAACGGGGGTCGATTCTCCCCCCTCTGCCGCCGCGGCGGGCGGCGGCTATTCGGGGCTCAGGCGCTGCGGATCAGCTTCTTGTTGACGAACTCGTCGGCGCCGTAGCGGCCGAGCTCGCGGCCGAAGCCGGAGCGCTTGAAGCCGCCGAAGGGCAGCTCGGGGGCGTCGGCGCCGACCAGGTTGACGTAGACCATGCCGGCTTCGATCCGGTCGGCGACCCGCTCGGCCTGCTCGGGGTCGGTGGTCATCACGTAGGAACCGAGGCCGAACGGGGTGTCGTTGGCGAGCTCGATCGCCTCCTCCTCGGAGCCGACCCGGTAGACCTGGGCGACCGGCCCGAAGAACTCTTCCTGGGAGGCCTCGTCGCCGGGCGCTATCCCGGCGAGCACCGTCGGCTCGAAGTAGTTGCCGTCGCGCTTGCCGCCGAGCACGATCTCGGCGCCGTTCTCGACCGCGCGCCGCACCTGGTCCTCGAGCCGCTCGGCCGCGGTGCTCGAGGAAAGCGGCCCGACCTCGGTGTCCTCGGCGGTCGGGTCGCCCGGCTTCGCCGCCGCGAGCTTCTCGCGGAAGCGCTCGAGGAACTCGTCGTAGAGCTCGTCGGCGACGATGAAGCGCTTCGCCGCGTTGCAGGACTGGCCGGCGTTGTCGAGCCGCGCTTCCGCCGCCGCCCCGGCCGCCGCGTCGACGTCGTCGGAGCCGAGCAGGATGAAGGGGTCCGAGCCGCCGAGCTCCAGCACGACCTTCTTCAGGTTGCGCCCGGCGACCCCGGCGACGGCGGCGCCGGCGCGCTCGGAGCCGGTGACCGAGACGCCGCGCACGCGCGGGTCGGCGAGCACCCACTCGATCTGCTCGTTGGTGGCGTAGATGTTCTCGTAGGCGCCCCGCGGGAAGCCGGCGTCGTCGAAGATCCGCTGCATCGCCTCGGCCGATTCGGGGCACTGCGGCGCGTGCTTGAGCAGGATCGTGTTGCCGATCGTCAGGTTGGGCGCCGCGAAGCGGGCGACCTGGTAGTAGGGGAAGTTCCAGGGCATGATCCCCAGCAGCACGCCGAAGGGGCTGCGGCGGACCACCGCGGTGCCCTCGCCGTCCTGCAGCTCGATCGGCTCGTCGGCCATCAGCTCCTCGGCCCTGTCGGCGTAGAAGGCGTAGATTTCGGCCGTGAAGTCGGCCTCCGCCAGGGCCTGCTCGATCGGCTTGCCCATCTCGCGGACGATGATCTCCGCCAGCTCCCGGCGGCGCTCGACGTGCAGCTCGCCGGCCCGGCGGACGAGCGCGGCGCGCTCGGCGACGGTCGAGGAGCCGGGCCACGTCCGGGCGGCTTCGTCGGCGCGCCCGATCGCGGCGCGCAGCTCGTCGTCGCTTATCTCCGCGTACTCCTTGACCGTCTCGCCGGTCGCCGGGTTGACCACCGCATAGGCGCTCATCTCAGTCCGATACCTCCGCATGTCGGGTTTGCAGGGCTTGCTCTACGGGGACGCACTCCATCTCGACGGCCTCGGCTACGGCCGGGTGCGTGACCTGGCCCGCCGCGACGTTGACGCCGGGGCGCAGGCCCGGGTCGCGCCGTATCGCCTCCTCTACCCCGCGATCGGCCAGCGCGATCGCGTAGGGCAGGGTCGCGTTGGTCAGCGCCTGGGTCGAGGTGATCGGGACGGCGCCGGGCATGTTGGCGACGCAGTAGTGCGTCACCCCGCCGACCTCGAAGGTCGGCTCGCGGTGCGTCGTCGGGCGCGAGGTCTCGAAGCAGCCGCCCTGGTCGATCGCCACGTCGACCAGCACGGCGCCGGGCTTCATCAGCGCCAGCTGCTCGCGCCGCACCACATAAGGGGCGCGGGCGCCGTGGACCAGCACGGCGCCGATCACCAGGTCCGCCCGCGGCAGCATCTCCTCGATCGCCAGCGTGGTCGAGTAGACGGTCGAGCAGGCGCCGGCGAAGGCGACGTCGAGCTCGCGCAGGCGGTCGATCGACTTGTCGTAGACGAAGACGTCGGCGCCCATCCCGATCGCGACGAAGGCGGCGTTCATGCCGACCGCGCCGCCGCCGATCACGATCACGTTGGCCGCCGCCACGCCGGGCACGCCGCCGAGCAGGATGCCGCGCCCGCCGAGCGGCTTCTCCAGCATGAAGGCGCCGGCCTGGGTGGCGATCTTGCCGGCGATCTCGCTCATCGGCGCCAGCAGGGGCAACTGCCCGCGCGCGTCCTCGACCGTCTCGTATGCCACGCAGGTGGCGCCGGAGCCGCAGAGGCCGCGGGTCTGCTCGGGGTCGGGCGCGAGGTGCAGGAAGGTGAACAGCAGCTGGCCCCGCCGCAGCATCCCGATCTCGGCCGGCTGTGGCTCCTTCACCTTGAGGACCATCTCCGCCGCGCCGAACACGGCCGCCGCGTCGGGCGCGATCCGCGCCCCCTGCGACTCGTATTCGGCGTCGGCGATCGCGCTGCCCTCGCCCGCCCCGGCCTCGACCAGGACCTCGTGGCCGTGCTCGGTCATCTCGCGCACCCCGGCGGGGGTGATCGCGACGCGGTACTCGTCGGGCTTGATCTCCCTGGGGACTCCGACGATCACGATCCGACCAGCTCCCTGGCCCGCAGGGCGAGCCAGAACTCGATCCGGTCGTGGGCGCGGCTGAGGTCGCGCCCGGTCAGCTCCTCGACCTTGCGCATCCGGTAGCGCAGGGTGTGGCGGTGGCAGTAGACCTCGCGCGCCGCGCGCTCCCACTGCCCGTTCTGCTCGATGAAGGCCTCCAGCGAGCGCAGCAGCTCGCCGCCGTACTCCTCGTCGCCGGACTCGATCGGGCCGAGCACGCTGTCGCAGTAGAGGCGCAGAGCCTCGTCGTCCTGGATCGAGAGCAGCAGCGTGAAAGCGCCGAGGTCGCGCCAGGAGGCGACCTCGGGGGCGCTGCCGTTCTCGGCGAGCGCCGTCGCTTCGAGCGCGCAGCGCGCCTCGTGGAAGGAGTGGCGCAGGTCCTCCGGCGGCGCCGGGCGACTGGCCGCCGCGCGCACCGCGCCGCGCTCTTTGATCAGCGCCCGCCGCGCTTCGGAGGCGAGGTCGACCGGGTCGCGGTCGGCCGCGTCGACCACCGCGCAGAGCAGCTCGCGGCTGCCGCTGGTGTGCGGCGCGACGACCGCCGGACAGGCGTCAGCGGCGAGCGCCCGCTCGAGCGCCGGCTCGGCCGCCGCCGGGTCGTCGAGGTCGAAGACCAGCACCGCGGCCTCGTCGCCGATCCCGAACGGCTCGAGCCGGCGGCGCAGCTCGCTCGGGTCGAGGCGCCCGCCGAGCGCGCCGGCCAGCACGTCGCCGGCCAGCCGCCGCTCGGTCTCGCGGGCGACGCGGCGGCGCATCAGCTCGAGCGCGACGACGGCGACCGCCTGCTGCAGGATCAGCCGCTCGAAGTCGCCGAGCCCGCCCGAGTCGCGCACGATCACCACCCAGGCCTGGGGCGGGCCGCCGCCGGGCGAGATCACCGGATGGGCCAGCGCCCGGCCGGCGACAGATGGATGAGTCGGCACGAAGGGGTGGCCGTCGACGGTGTGGGCGAGCGCTTCGTCGCGGATCGCGTTGACCGCCTCGGCCGAGAGCTGGCGGCGAAAGCCGCGCCCGGCGAGCCGCTCGCCGCGGCTGTTGAGGATCGCCACGGTGCCGCCGACCGCCGAGGCGATCGTCGCCACGATCTCCTCCAGGCCGCGCTCTTCGAGCACCAGCCGCTCGAGCCGCCGCTGCACGGCGATCCCCCGCTGCAGCACCTCGTACTGCTCGTTGACGAGTTTGGCGAAGGCCTTCTCGGTGATCGCGATGAACGGCGTCGAGTAGGGCACCTCGAACAGCGGGAAGTCGCGTTTGCGCGCCTCCTCGAGCAGCGCCTTCGGCAGCTTCTCGTGGTTGAAGCCGGTGCCGAAGCCGAGCCCGGCGAGGTTGTGCTCGGCGAGCAGGCGGATGTAGGAGCGCTGCTTGGCGGCGCTGTCGAGCGGGATGCCGGTGGTCAGCATCAGCTCGCCGCCGGAGAGCCACGGCGTCGGGTCCTCGAGCTCGGAGATGTGGATCCAGCGCAGCGGCGCTTCCGCCGCCTCGGCGCCCGCCAGCAGCTCGAGGCCGACCTCGTCGAGCAGGCTCTGCACGGTGAGCATCGCCGCCGTGCCTATCTGCGGACGCGCTCCCATGCGTCCGTCAGTACCCCCCGCAAGACGTCGTGGATTTCCTCGAACTGCTCCGTGTCGGAGATCAGCGGCGGCGCCAGCTGGATCACCGGGTCGCCGCGGTCGTCGGCGCGACAGATCAGCCCGCGCTTGTAGAGCTCGCCGGAGAGATAGCCGCGCAGCAGCTCCTCCGCCTCGTCGGCGTCGAAGCTCTCCTTCGTCTGCTTGTCCTTGACCAGCTCGATCGCCTGGAAGAAGCCGGCGCCGCGCACGTCGCCGACGATCGGCAGGTCGTGCAGCGTCTCCAGCATGCCGCGGAACTCGCCTTCCTTGGCGAGCACGTGCCCGCAGAGGTCCTCGCGCTCGTAGACGTCGAGGTTGGCCATCGCGACCGCCGCGGCGACCGGGTGGCCGGCGAAGGTGAAGCCGTGCGCGAAGGAGGCGTCGCCCTGCATGAACGGCTCGGCGAGGCGGTCGTCGGCGATCACCGCGCCCATCGGCGCGTAGGCGGAGGTCAGCGCCTTGGCGACGGTGACGATGTCGGGCACGTAGCCGAAGCGTTCGCAGCCGAACATGTGGCCGAGCCGGCCCCAGGCGCAGATCACCTCGTCGGAGATCATCAAGACGTCGTGGCGGTCGCAGATCTCGCGCACGCGCTCGAAGTAGCCCTCCGGCGGGACGAAGCAGCCGCCGGCGTTCTGCACCGGCTCGACGATCACCGCGGCGACCGTCTCCGGCCCCTCGAACTCGATCCGCTCCTCGATCGCGTCCGCCGCCCAGAGCGGGTGGCGGTCGGCCGGCCAGCGGTAGAGGTTGGTGTTGGGGACGTGGCAGCCGCCGGGGACGAGCGGCTCGAACTGCGAGCGCAGCTCGGTGATCCCGGTCGCCGAGAGGGCGCCGAGCGAGGTCCCGTGGTAGGCGATCTCACGCGCGATCACCTTGTGCTTCTGGCCTTTGCCGAGCGCCCGGTGGTAGTTGCGGGCGAGCTTCAGCGCCGACTCGACCGCCTCCGAGCCGCCGGAGGTGAAGAAGACGCGGTTGAGGTCGCCGGGGGCGAGCGAGGCGATCCGCGCCGCGAGCTCGATCGCCCGCGGGTGGGCGTAGCTCCACAGCGTGTAGAAGTCGAGCTGCTCGACCTGGCGCGCCGCCGCCTCGCCGAGCTCCGTGCGGCCGTGACCGGCGTTGACGCAGAACAGGGCGGAGAGGCCGTCGAGATAGCGGTTGCCGTGCTCGTCGAAGACGTAGCACCCCTCGCCGCGGGTGATGATCGGAATCTCGTGGTCGGGCCCGTAGGAGCCCATGCGGGAGAAGTGCATCCAGAGATGACGCAGCGCGAGCTTCTGGAGGCTGTCGGCAGCTACGACGATATGGATAAAGCTAGCTCGCTTCACTCTCGCATTCAAGTGTCCAATGGAGCAAGCCATCCGCTTCTCTATATACAATTCGTATAACGGCGTGGCGCCGGGCATGAGCTACCGTCTGTGCCGTGGGCGACGTTGTCCATAGTGTCGAGTTGAGAGATGTGACCAAGCGCTTCGGCGACCTGGTGGCGGTGGACGACCTCAACCTCGAGCTGGCGGCCGGCGAGTTCTTCACCTTCCTCGGCCCGAGCGGCTGCGGCAAGACGACGACGCTGCGGATGATCGCCGGCTTCGAGCGGCCGAGCGCCGGCGAGATCCGGATCGAGGGGACCGACGTGGCCGAGGCGCCGCCGCACCGGCGCCCGACCAATACCGTCTTCCAGAGCTACGCCCTCTTCCCCCACCTGAGCGTGCGCGACAACGTCGCCTTCGGGCTGAAGCGCAAGCGCGTCGCCAGAGCGGAGATCGCCGAGCGGGTGCGGGCCGAGCTCGAGCGGGTCGGCCTCGCCGCCGAGGCGAACCGGCGACCGTCGCAGCTCTCCGGCGGCATGCAGCAGCGGGTGGCGCTGGCGCGGGCGCTGGTCAACCTGCCGAAGGTGCTGCTGCTCGACGAGCCGCTCGGCGCGCTCGACCTGAAGCTGCGCAAGGGCTTGCAGGTCGAGCTGAAGCGAATCCAGCGCGAGGTCGGGATCAGCTTCGTCTACGTCACCCACGACCAGGAGGAGGCGCTGACGATGAGCGACCGGATCGCGGTGATGAACCGCGGCCGGGTCGAGCAGGTCGGCGTCCCCGAGGACGTCTACGAGCGCCCGGCGACGACCTTCGTCGCCGGCTTCATCGGCGTCTCCAACCTGATGCCGGCGATCGTCAGCGGGGGCGGCGAGGTGAAGCTTGAGCACGGGCCGACGGTGCGCGCGGCGGCTGACGGGCTCGCGGTCGGCGAGCGCTGCTACGCCGTCGTGCGGCCGGAGAAGCTACGGGTCGAGACGCTCGCTTCCGGTGCGAGTTCCGTACCTGACAGGTACGAAAGTCGCACCGGAACGACGGACGCGGGGGCGAATGGGCGGCCGCGGGTCGAGGGCGTCGTCGAGTCGTCGCTCTACCTCGGCACCTCGACCCAGATCGGGGTCGACCTCGGCGACGGGGTGCGGATGACGGTGCTCGTCCCCAACGCCGACGAGGCGGCGCGCCAGGCGCTTCCCGGCGGCGGCGCCCGGGTGGCGCTGAGCTGGGAGCCGGAGCACATGCACGTCGT
>DASSBJ010000051.1:0-4176 GCA_035698885.1 Solirubrobacterales bacterium | reverse complement strand
TCGCCGATCAGGTGGCCGAGCAGGGCGAGTTCGTCCTCGCTCATCGTCGACTGTGTCCTGTCCGGCAGAGTGCCGGGGGCGGCAATCGCATCCCCGGCAACCAGCTCGTCCAAGCGACGCCAGCCGGCGATCGTCAGGAACTTGTGGTTGCCAGTCGCCCGGACCGTGCGGCCGAGGCGGGTGGTGAGGCGGAATGCCTGCTTGCGCCCGGTCCCGAAGGCGCGCCGCGCGAGGGCGGGCCGAAGCTTCCAGGTCTCCGGATCCATCGCCAGGACTTCGAAATCCTCCTTGCCCACCAGCTCCCGGATTGGTCGCCGCACGCCGGTGCGGGGCAGATAGACGAGCGAGTCGCCGGTCAGGCAGCCCGACTCGCGCAGGTCGGAGAGCATTGGCTTCGGCGGGTGGCGCTGCTCGGGGGCGCGGGAGAGCTGGGAGATCGCCAGCACCGGGACCTCGAGCTCGCGGGCGAGGATCTTCAGGCCACGGCTCATCTGGCCGACCTGCTCGACCCGGTTGGCGCGCAGGTCGTCGGCGCGCATCAGCTGCAGGTAGTCGACGATCACCAGGCCGAGGCCGCCCTGCTCCTGGACCTGCGCGTGCAGGCGGCGCGCCTTGGCCCGCAGGTCGAGCAGCCCGAGGTCGGAGGAGTCGTCGAACCACAGCGGCGCCTCCTCGAGCTCGTTGCAGGCCCGCACGACCTTCGGCCAGTCCTTCTGCGCGACCTGTCCCTTGCGCAGCTTGTCGCCGGAGATCCGCGCCCGGCAGGCGATGAAGCGCTGCGCCAGCTCGACCTCGGACATCTCGAGCGAGAAGAAGGCGACCGGCAGCTGCCGCTTCACCGCCACGTTTTCGGCGATGTTGGCGACGATTGCGCTCTTTCCCATCGCCGGTCTTGCGGCGACGATGATCAGGTTGCCCGGCTGGAAGCCGCCGGTGATCGAGTCGATGTCGCGGAACCCGGAGGGGGTACCGGTCATCTCGAGCTCGCCGGTCGAGAGCTTCTCCAGCCGGTCGACCTCGTCGTGGAGGATCTCCGAGAGCATGCGGAAGTCGCTCGCCTGCTCTTTGTGGGCGACTTCGAAGAGCAGCCGCTCCGCCCGCTCGGAGAGCTCGCGCGGCTCGCCCTCGCGTTCGTGCACCCACCCCTGGATCTCCTGCCCGGCGCCGAGCAGGCGGCGCAGCAGCGAGTTCTGCTGGACGATCTCGGCGTAGTGCTTGGCGTTGCCGGCGGCCGGCACCTTGGCGGCGAGCTCGGCGACGTAGTTGCGCCCCCCGGCCTCCTCGATCTGGTTGCGCTGCACCAGCGCCTCGGCGACGCTGAGCTCGTCGACCGGCTTCGAGGCGGCGTATAGGTCGTGGACGGCGCGGAAGATCGCCGCGTGCTTTTCCAGGTAGAAGTCTTCGGCGTTGAGCTTGACCTCGTCGATCACCCGGGTAAGCGACGGCTCGGCGACCAGCATCGCGCCGAGCACCGATTCCTCGGCCTCGATGTTCTGCGGCGGGACGTGGGTCGCTGAAGCCATCCGGCTAAGTAACCACACCGACAGGCGTCAGGGGAAAGGGAAGCCGCTAGACCCGGGGAATTTCCCCCGCCGCCTCCTGTCGCTGCTCGCCGCGGCGCAGGATGCGCCGGGTGAGGATCGCGATGCTGAGGATCGCCGTCGCGCCGAGGCTGAGCTGCACGCTGAGCAGCCCCTCGCGGGTCCAGTAGACGTCGCGCAGGTCGAGCAGCAGCGCCGCCTCGTCGAAGGTCAGGCCCATCCCCGCGCCCATCGCCAGCGCCAGCCGGTCTTCGAGCTGCTCGTCGTCGCTCAGCAGCGCCGCCGTGCCGGCGCCGAAGGCGAGCACGATGCCGGGCACGAAGTGGTGGATGTGGCGGCCCCGCACGCGCACGTTCTCGAACGGCCACCAGCGGTCGCGGATGCCCCAGGTCGAGATCCGCACCAGGGCGAAGGAGCCGAGGAAGCCGGCGAGCAGGTTGAAGAGGACGACCTCGCTGCGCGGCGCCGCCTCGTAGCCGCTGACCGCGACGCCGACCGTGTCGAGCGCCGCCGCCGGCGCCGCTTCGCTCAGCGGCTCGCTGCCGTCCCGCTCCTGGCGCCGCCGGCGCAGCAGCCGCCCGAACTGGCCGGCGAGGACGGTTCCGGCGCCACCGACCGCGACCACCGCCAGCCCCACCGTCGCCCGCTCCGAGCGGGCCCAACCGAACCGCGTCCGCGCCCGCAGGCGGCGGCCCAGGCGTCCGATCCTCAGGACTCCTCGGCGACGATCGTCTTCACCGCGGCGACGCTGCCGTCGGCGAGCTCGATCTCGACCATATGCGTGCCGATCTCGCGGATCGGCGGGTCGAGCCGCACCTGGCGTTTGTCGAGCCGCAGATCGCGCGCCTCGCGGATCGCCTCGACGATCTCCCGCGGCCCGACCGAGCCGAACAGCCTGCCGCCGTCGTCGGCCCGCTGCTGGATCGTCAGCACGGTCTTGGAGAGCAGCGAGGCGGCCTGCTCTTCGCGCTCGGCGCGCAGCTGTGCGGCCTTTTCCGCCGCCGCCTGCCGCTGCTGGGCCTGCTCGAGCGCACCCGCCGTCGCCGGCGCGGCGAGCTTGCGCGGGATCAGGTAGTTGCGCAGGTAGCCCGGGGCGACGTCGACCGGTTCGCCGCGCTGGCCGAGGCTCTCGACGTCCGCGAGCAGGATCGCCTGGGCCATCGGCCTAGCGCTCCCCGACGTAGGGCAGCAGGGCGATCTCGCGCGCCCGCTTGACCGCCACCGAGAGCTGCCGCTGGTGTTTGCGCGAGAGGCCGGTCACCCGGCGGCCGCGCGTCTTCCCCTTGTCGGAGAGGAAGCGCCGCAGCAGGTTGAGGTCCTTGTAGTCGACCGCCTCGGAGTTGATCCGCGTGTATTTGCGCGGCCGCGCGCGGTCGGCCCCGCGCCGTCCCCGCCGCGGCGAAGCGTTTGAGTTGTCTCGGTCCCTCGGCATGAGCGGCCCGCAATCCTACAGACACGGACCGCCCAGCGGCTTAGAACGGGATGTCGTCGTCCCCTCCGCCACCTGCGCCGGCGCCCGCGGGTGCGGCGTCGTAGTCGGAGGTGTCGGCGGGGGTGTCGGTCTGCGGGGTGAAGCCGTTGCCGTTGCCGCCGCCCGCGCCGTCGCGCGAGCCGAGGAACTGGACCGAGTTGGCGACGATCTGCACGGCCTGGCGTTTGCCGCTGCCGTCTTTGGCCTCCCACTCGCGCCAGTCGAGGCGCCCTTCGATCGCCACCGGCCGCCCCTTGGAGAGGTAGTTGGCGCAGTTGTCGCCCTGGGCGCCGAAGACGACGACGTTGAAGTAGTTGGGCTTGTCGACCCATTCTCCGGTCTGGCCGTCCTTGCGCCGGCTGTTGACCGCCACGCGCAGCTCGCAGACGGAGGTGCCGCCGCCGGTGCTGCGCAGTTCGGGGTCCTTGGTCAGGTTCCCGGTGATGACCACCACGTTGATGTTCGAAGCCGCCACGGCTCTCACTCCTCGAAGATCGTTTTGTCGAGACACCACTCTAAGGGCGCAGGCGGCGCGACTCTCCCCCCCGAAGACGGGACGAAGCCGGAATCTGCGCGAAAAGGCGCTACTCGGCGGAGTCGGGCTCGCCCTCGGCCGGCGCCTCGGCGGCGTCCGGCTCGGCGGGCTCCGGCTCGACGGCCGGCTGCTCGGCGGGAGGCTCGGCGACGGCGGTCGCCGCGGGCGCCTCAGGCTCGCTCGTCGCGGCGGGCTCGGCGCTCGCCGGCGCGGCAGGCGCCGGAGGCTCGGCCGCCGGCGCAGCTGGCGCCTCGGGCCGCTCGCGCGATGCCCCGGGGCCGGGGGCGCTGGTCGCCGGCGGCGCCATCACGGGCGTGTCGGCGTCGACTTTGAAGATCCGGAAGCGCAGCACGCCGTCGGCGATCTTGAGGTTGTGGTCGAGCTGCTCGAGCAGCTCGGTCGGCGCCTCGAAGCGGAACCAGCGGTAGTCGGCCTCGTTGCGCCGCTTGATCTCATACGCCATCTTGCGCAGTCCCCAGGCGTTCTCGTGCTTCAGCGTGCCGGCGCCCTCGATCTGCTGCTTCGCCTCGTTGGCGACAGCATCCCGGGCCGGGGCGTCCTGCCCGGGGTCCAGCATCAGGACGAGCTCATATTCGCGTGGTGCGGCCAAAACGGCGTCGCACTATAGC
>DASSBJ010000050.1:0-4169 GCA_035698885.1 Solirubrobacterales bacterium | reverse complement strand
GAGGAGCACGGCGGCGCGGTCGCCGCGGTCCCCTACATGAAGGCGCGCCTGGTCGAGTCGCACCGCGAGCGGGTCGCGCGGATCGAGAGCGGCGAGCAGAAGGTGGTCGGGCAGAACAGCTTCACCGAGAGCGAGGACTCGCCGCTCACCGCCGGCGCCGACGGGGGCATCCTCACGCCCGACCCCGAGGTCGAGCGCGAGCGGGTCGAGGCGCTCGAGCGGTGGAAGGCCGAGCGCGACGAGGGCGCCGTTAAGGCGGCGCTGGAGGAGCTGGGCCGGGTCGCCGCCGACGAGAGCGCGAACGTGATGCCGGCGACGATCGCCGCGGCCAAGGCCGGGGCGACGACCGGCGAGTGGGCCGGCGTGCTGCGCGAGGCCTTCGGCGCCTACCGGGCGCCGACCGGCGTCGACGGCGCCGCGCCCCCCGGCCACCCCGAGGAGCTGGCGGCGATCCGCCGCCGGGTCGAGGAGGTCTCGGCGCGGATCGGCCACCGGATCAAGATCCTCGTCGGCAAGCCCGGGCTCGACGGCCACTCCAACGGCTCCGAGCAGATCGCCCTGCGCGCCCGCGACGCCGGCATGGAGGTGATCTACCAGGGGATCCGCCTGACCCCCGAGGAGATCGCCGAGTCGGCCCTGCAGGAGGACGTCGACGTCGTCGGCCTCTCGATCCTCTCCGGCTCCCACCTGGAGCTGGTGCCCGAGGTCGTGCGGCGGCTGCGCACCGAGGGCGTCGACGCCCCGGTCGTCGCCGGCGGCATCATCCCCCCCGCCGACGCCGAGCGCCTGCGCGAGGCCGGCGTCGACGGCGTCTACACGCCCAAGGACTTCGACCTCAACAAGATCATCGGCGAGATCGTCGCCCTGGTCGAGCAGCGGTCGACCGCCGGCGCGGCGGCCTGAGCACCGCTCACACTCACAGGCTCCGCAATGCCTCCCCAGGCTCTATTCGCCATTTGCTAAAGACCTATTCGCCATTTGCCGCTATCATATTCGCCGATTGCCAGACCGGTATTCGCCATTCGCCTAGCTTTTCCCGCTATGCCCAAGACAACCGACATATTGACCCGCAGCGCCCAGCCGCTTGTACTCGAGGCGCTTGCCGATACGCGGGTCGTGTTCATCGCCGGCGCGCGCCAAGCCGGCAAGAGCACGCTGGCGCAGCAAATCTCGCAAACAGACCACCCGGCCGAGGAACTCAATCTCGATGTCCGATCGACGCGCGAAACGGCCCTCGCCGACCCGGACGGTTTGATCGGGAGCTTGTCGGGGCCGGTTTTCATCGACGAGGTCCAGCGTGCGCCTGACCTGCTGCTCGCCATCAAGCGGGCTGTCGACAGAGACCCGACGGCAGGACGCTTCCTGCTCACCGGCTCAGCCAACCCACTCACCGCACGCAAGGTCAAGGATGCGCTCACCGGACGCATGGAGACCGTCCCACTCTGGCCGCTCGCCCAAAGTGAGATCCGCGGGAGCTCCGGCAATTTCGTCGATGCGCTTTTTGCGGCTGAGCCCCCGCGCGTGGCCGGGGCCGCGGTCGGACGCAACGCATTCGTCGACATCGTCGCGGCCGGTGGGTTCCCGGAAGCGCGACTTCGCAGCGGCCGCCGAAGGTCTCGCTGGTTCGCCGACTATCTGGACACCACGCTCAACAGGGACCTGCGCGAGATCAGCGATGCCCGCAAGCTCCATGAGGTTCCCCGCCTACTGCGCCTGCTCGCTTCGCAGGCCGCGAACGTCCTTTCCTATCGGTCGGTTGCCGCCAGGCTCGATCTGACGCACGACACCGTCCGCGAGTACGTCGGCCTGCTGCAAACCGTGTTCCTCGTCCACCTGCTGCCCGCGTGGCGTCCCGGCATCGGAGCGCGTGAGGCACACGCCCCGAAGGCGCATCTCCTGGACGCAGGGCTGCTGGCGCATCTGCTGGGCGCGGACGAGCGCCGCATCGAAACCGACGACCAGGTCACCGGGAAGGTTCTCGAGAACTTCGTGGTGACCGAGGTTCTCAAGCACGCCGGATGGGCCGATACGGACAGCTCCGCCTACCACTATCGCCAGCGCGAAGACGAGGTGGATCTCCTGCTCGAGAGCCGGGCCGGCGCAATCGTGGCGATCGAGGTGAAGGCGACCGCATCGGTCAACCGTCGCGACGTCCGGGCGATGGAGAAGCTGCGAGACAACCGGGGCTCGCGCTTCAAGGCCGGAGCGGTGGTATGCACCTGCGAGCAGACGATGCCGCTCGGCGACCGCCTCTGGGCCGTGCCGCTGAGCGGCCTATGGGCGTGAAGCCGGAGACTCGCTCGCGTAGCGCCGATCCGGGCGGCGCGCCACAATGGGGGCATGACTGAGTTGAACGGGGACCGGGCGTCCTGGCTGCGCTGCTATCGCTGCTGGTCGCGCAACCTCGAGATCCAGCTGCACTACGACGCGATCCGTCGCATCGACCCCGACACCGGGATCCCAGCCGAGGGAATCGACGAGATCCAGGAAGCGGCCGTGCAGTGCCTCGACTGCATGCACGACCAGCCGCACCTGACCTTCCAGGACGACCGCGTGGTGCCGATCGAGGACCGCTGGGAGCGGATGGTCGCCGGCACCCCCTGGGTCGCCTCCTGCACGGTGACCGTCGACCAGGACCGGGTCGAGAGCTGCGCCGGCCCGGAAGCGGCCGAGCTGCTCGCCTACGGCGCGCTCGGCGAGGCCGGCGTGCGCGAGTTCTTCGCCCACGTGCGCTTCCACAAGCACGAGGACGAGCGGATCGTCGTCCACATGCTGGTCGAGCTCTACGCCCGCTCGGCCGAAGAGGCGACCGAGGTGCTCGAAGACGCCGCCCACGGCCAGCTCGAGATCACCTCGCTGGCCGAGGAGTCGCGCCCGCCGGCGCACGCCTCCGACGAAGCGCACTGAGGCGTTTGTCAGGCCCTTCCCGCGAAAATAGTTCGAATATTTGTCTGCGGCCATCCACGAAGTTGGCGATGCAAGCCAGATTGCCCGCTCAGCTGCGGCACACTTGTTGCCGATGTGTTGACAGCAATGGAGTTTTCCCCGCTCGACCTCTATTTTTTGGGAGACGTCCCGCCGGCCTTCTCTCCTGCCCACGACGAGAGGCCGGCCGATACGCCCCCGGCAAAGCCGGGTATGTCTCAACCCTGATCCATGATGGAGAGCTCAACCGCAACCCACGGGCCGCACGGCTCATCCGCCAAGGCTGACGAGCTCGGCCCCTCCGCTGCCTCGAGTACGACCCCGCGTGCCCGCCACCGGGGGGCCGTCCTCGCCCGCGGGCTCTTCGCCGCCGACGCGATCGCCGCGGTAAGCGCCTCGGCCGTCGCAATCGGCGTCCTCGGCCTCTTCTCGTTCGCGGGCCTCGGGTTCGTCGTCTGCGCGACGCTCGTCTGGCCTCTGGCCGCCTTCAGCATCGGGCTCTACCGCAGCGACCAGCTCTCCACCTGGGCCTCGGCGGTCACCGAGGTCCCGCGCGCCATCGTGGCGCTGATGCTGATCACCTGGCCGCTCTTCGGCATCGCCTCCGCGCTGCCGCTCGGCAGTGTCGTCGAGCTCACCTTCTTCACGGTGGCCGGCATCGCTCTGCTTACCGGCGTCGCCCGCACCGTCGTCCGCGCCGGCCTGCACCGGTCTCCCGAGCTGCGCCAGCGGACGCTGATCCTCGGCTCCGGCTTCGTCGCCGGCCAGGTCGTCGAGAAGCTCCACAACAACGCCCAGTTCGGGCTCGTCCCCGTCGGGCTCGTTGACGACGAGGTGCACGACGCCGGCACCCCCGACCTGCCCTGGCTCGGCCGCTTCTCCGATCTCGACACGATCATCGAGGCACAGCAGATCGACCGCGTGATCATCGCCTTCTCCAAGGCCAGCCACGAGCAGCTGCTGCAGTCGATCCGCGCCTGCCGCGACGCCGGCGTCTCGATCGACGTCGTCCCCCGGCTGTTCGAGTTCCTCGACGGCGTTCGCGCCCTCGACCAGGTCGGCGGCCTGCCGCTGCTCTCGATCGGCTCCCCGATCCTCACCTCGGCCTCGGTCGCGGCCAAGCGCGTGCTCGACGTGCTCGGCTCGCTCGCGCTGATCGCGGTCTTCTCACCCGTGATGGTCGCCACCGCGATCGCGATCAAGCTCGAGTCGCGGGGGCCGATCTTCTTCCGCCAGCCGCGCGC
>DASSBJ010000049.1:0-5305 GCA_035698885.1 Solirubrobacterales bacterium | reverse complement strand
GTGATCCGAGTTGCCGAGGGGCGGACCTTTGCGGTCCGCCCCTCGCGCGTTCGGCCAAGCGTCCAGCGCGGGCCTAAGCGAATGGCCGATTCGAGCCGATAGACGAACGATGGCGGTGAAGTCCAGACTCCGCATGATCATCGGCGCCCTGGCGGCGCTCTCTGTGCTTGCCCTGTCCGCCCCGGCGGCGAACGCCGCCGACGCGCGCTTCGAGGGCATCTCCGAAGACGGCGGCGTCGCCGTCTTCAGCAGCACCGACAAACTCGTCTCGGGCGACACCGACAGCCAGAGCGACGTCTACGTGCGGGACTCCGAGGTGGGTCTCGGCTACGTCACCCGCGAGGCCTCGCTCGGCCCGACCGGCGGCAACGACGCCTACGCAGCGCAGTTCGTCGCGGTCAGCCCGGACGGCGAAGAGGTCTTTTTCGCCACCAAGGAGCGGCTCATCGCCGCCGACACCGACAGCGCGACCGACATCTACGCCCGCAACGTGGTGGAAAGCACGACGACGCTGGTCTCGGCCGGCGACCCCTCCTGCTCGGCGTCGGACTGCGGCAACGCCGAGGCCGACGCCGAAGCGGTTCCGGGCGGAGTCGTCGACGCTGGCCGCAGGGTCTTCTTCGTCAGCACCGAGAGCCTCAACAGCGCCGACACCGACAGCGGCGCCGACCTCTACGTCCGCAACCTGCTCACCGAACGGACGACGCTGGTCTCGGTCGCCGGTCCGGCCTGCTCGGGCAGCTGCGGCACCGGCGCCGCGCCGATCGACTTTCGCGGCGCCTCCGAAGATGGGACGAAGGCGATCTTCTCGACCGCCGAACCGTTGGTCGGCGCCGACACCGATGGCGAAGCCGACCTCTACGAGCGGGACCTGGGAAGCGTCGAAACGAAGCTCGTCAGCACGCCCGGGGTGGGGCCGGAACCGTGCCCGAACACCGCATGCCCTCCGTCCGCCACCAGCACCATCTCTGCCAACGGGGCACACGTCTTCTTCGAGACCGACGAACGGATCGTCTCCGGCGACAGCGACGAAAAGCAGGACGTCTACGACTGGTCAGGCGGCACGGCGACTCTCGCCTCGGTCGGTCCCGCGGGCGAAAACGGCACGGCCATCTCCGGCCTCCTGGCCGGCTCGGCAGACGGCAGCAAGGCCTTCTTCTCGACCACCGATTCCTTCTCCGGCGCCGACACCGACTCCGCCGTCGACATCTACGCACGCGGCGGCGGGACGACCGAGCTGGTCTCCGAACGCGATTCGTCCTGCCCCTCCTGCGACACCGGCGGTGAGGCGCCAGAACTCAACTGGGTCTCCGCGGACGGCTTGCTGGCGATCTTCAGCACGGCCGGCAAGCTGGCGGAAGCCGATGGCGACAACCGCACCGACGTGTACTCGCGGAACCTCGAAACCGAAGCGACCGTGCTCGTCTCCTTGCCCGGCGCAAGCTGTACGGACCCCGAATGCGGCAACGGCGAAAGCGACGCCGGCTTCGCGGGCGCCTCCGCCAACGGCTCGAAGGTCTTCTTCGTCACCGACGAAGCGCTTGCCCCGGCCGAACCGGAAGGCGCGCTCACCGCATTCGGCGACAGCGACGAACAGACCGACGTCTACGAACGGGGCGGCGGCGCGACGACGCTTGTCTCGCTCGGCCAGCAGGCCGAAGGCGGCGGGCCCTACCGCGGCAACGGGCCCTTCCCGGCGCAGCTGCGTGCCGTGTCGGCTGATGGCAGCCTCGTCTATTTCACCAGCGAAGAGCAGCTGACGGAAGCCGACGACGACAGCGACGAAGACGTCTACGCGCGCACCGGCGGCGGTCCGCTGCTGGTCTCGCGCGGCAACAGCAAAGGGCTGGAAGCAGAACTGGCGCCGCCCGGCCCGGGCCTCGACGGCACCGATCCGCAGTCGCCGGCCGCCTCGACCGATCCGCGCGTGCTCGGCTCGGACCCGGGGGCGCCCGGAGCGTCGGTCAAGCTCTACTCGACCGTCAACTGCTCGGGGGAGCCGGTGGGGACGGGCAGCGTCGCGCAGCTCGAAGGGCCCGGTATCGCCGTGCACGTCGCCTCCGGCTCGACCAGCACCTTCCACGCGACCGCCGAAGCCAACGGCTTCGTCTCCGCCTGCACGGGGGAAGTCGTCTATCGCCAGCAGAACGAAGTGGGCTCGGGGGGCGGCGGCAGCGGTGGTGGCGGTGGGGTCTCGCGACCGCCGGTCTCGACGGGCGGCGGCGCGCGCGAAAGCTCCGGCGGCCCCCGCTACCGGACGCCGCAGAGCAGGATCACCTTCGGCCCCGCCTTCAAGACGCGCATTCGCCGTCCGGTCTTCCGTTTCATCGACTCGACCGGCCAGTCCGGCACCAAGTTCATCTGCCGGCTCGACCGTCACCGCTGGCACCGCTGCAAGTCGCCGGCAAAGGTGCGCAAGCTGGGCCGCGGTCGTCATGTCTTCCGGGTCAAGGCCGTCAATGCGGTCGGCGTCTGGGAGGCGAAGCCGAGCCGGCGGGTCTTCAAGCTCGTCGGCGTTGGCGGCCATCATCGCAAGCACGCGCGTCATCGCAAGCGGGGCCGGCGATGAGCGCGCTGCGTCGCCACCTCGCCGCCCACGATCGCGAGGCCGGCCTGACCCTGGTCGAGCTGCTCGTCGCCTCGGCGATGAGCGTGATCCTCGTCGGCGCCGCCTGCGCGATGCTGATCAGCGCCGTCCGCGACCAGCCGAAGCTGAGCAAGAAGACGCAGGAAATCTCGACGGCGCGCTACGTGCTCGAGCGGATGACTCGCGAGATCCGCAACGGCATCCAGGTCTACAGCGCCGGTGGATCCACGGTCGAATTCGAGACGCAGGTGCGCCGCACCGAATGCGGCGGCGGTGTGCAGCCCGACGAAAGCGCCCCGTCGATCTCCTGCCGGGTCACCTACAGCTGCACGACGACCGCATGCACGCGCACCGAGACCGACCCGGAAGTGCCCGGCGGCGAAGGCACGCCGACGATGCTCGTCAGCGGGCTCGACAACGCCAACGTCTTCAACTACGAACCGAATCTCGAAGAACCGAGCTACGTCGGCATCACCCTGCACATAGAAAACCCCGACGGGCGGGGCGAGCTCACCATCACCGATGGCGCCGGCCTGCGGATCCAGAGCTACCTCGGCTGAGCGATGCGGGCGTCGATCGACAAGCGACTCGGCGGTGGCGAGGCCGGCCTGACGATGATCGAGGTGCTGGTGGCGGCGGTCGTGCTGGTGATGGGGGCGGCGGCGACCTTCGGCATCTTCGCCGCGGCGACCCGCAACGCGCAGCGCGCCAAGGCGTCCCAGGTTGCGCTCGACCTCGCCCAGGAAGAGATGGAGCGGCTGCACAGCATCCCCTATGAAGAACTGGCGGTGAACGCGATGCCGGCCCCCTCGACCAACCAGAAGAGCCCGAACTACAGGGTCAGCGGCGGCCTCTTCGCGCTGAAGCGTGGCAACCCGCCCCAGGCCTACTTCCCGGTCGACGTGAACAGCGAAACCGGGTTCAGTCCCGAATCGGAATTCTTCAGCGGCGACACCGAACATGGCGGCGTCACGGGAACCGTGTATCGCTACGTCGTCTGGCGCAACGACCCGACCTGCTCGTCGGAACTGTGCGAAGGCGAACAGGACTACAAGCAGATCGTCGTCGCGGTCAAACCGGACCGGACGGTGAGCCAGGGCGGCGAAGCCGGCTATGTCGAAGTGCAGTCGGCGGTGACCAACCCCAAGGTGGAAGAAGAAGAACCGCCGAGCGAAGAAGAACCGCCGGAAGAAGAACCGCCTGAAGGAGGGGGCGGCGGCGGGGGCGGTGGCGAAGGGGGCAACGGCACCGATGTGACCGCCCAGCAGTTCTTCCTCTCCGACACGCCGTGCGCGGCGAGCGGCGAAACGGTGCGCCAGGAAATCACCGAAGACCACCTGCTGCACAACACGCTCGGCACCTGCGAGAGCGGGCCGCGGACCGGAAGCGAACAGCCGGGTGCGCCGGACGCCCTGCTGCTCGCCGGGGCGCCGGACCTCTATCCGGAAGACGAAAGCCTGCCGGCGCTGCACGACTACTCCGACGACTTCTACCTCGAGCCTACCCCGGACACCGACAAGGGGGTGCAGATCCGCCGCGACGACACCAGTGGCTGTCACTACGTCCCGACCGGCGCCACCCACCCCGAGTCCCAGGCGCATCGCTGGGTCACCGACCCGCTGCCGAAAGCCTTCGAAATGGGCGGCAAGGTGACGCTCGAGTTCTACACGCGCACGCTCAACGACGCGCTCTACACGGGCACGCTCTGCGTCTACCTGTTCGAACGCACCGAAAGCGGCTCCGGCGAAGAAACCGAAGCCACGGACGAGATGCTGATCGGCACCGGCGACGGCAACCCCTACTGGACCTACCAGCCGGAGGGAAACGGCTACTGGCCGCGAAACTACTGGGCGAAGATCCGCCTGACGATGGAATTCCAGGAAGCGCCGCGGGTGATTCCCGCGAACCGACGGCTCGGCGTCGCACTCAGCGTCGACCGCGCCAACACCCCCGCCGACGCGATACCGATCATGTACGACCATCCGAATTACCCGACCCGGCTCGAGGTCGATACGAAGACGCCGCTGGAAGGCGGCGCCGAAGAAGAAGGCGGCTGAGCGATGGCCGCCGCCGCGGTCTTCGCCTTCCTCGGAGGGCTCCTCGCCGGCAGCTTCGTCACCGTCGTCGCCCACCGGGTGCCGCGCGGCGAGTCGATCGTCGGGCCGCGCTCCCGCTGCCCGGCCTGCGGGGCGCAGATCGCCGCCTACGACAACGTGCCGGTCTTCTCCTGGCTGGCGCTGCGCGGGCGGGCGCGCTGCTGCGGCGAGCCGATCTCGCCGCGCTACCCGCTGACCGAGCTGACGCTGGGCGTTCTCTACGCCGCCACCGTGCTCGTCCTCTGGGACGAGCCGTGGGAGGTCGCGCTGGGGCTCGTCTTCGTCACCGCGCTCGTGGCGATCACGCTGACCGACCTCGAGCGGCGGATCATCCCCAACAAGGTCCTGATCGTCGCCGCGGTCGCCGGCGCGGCGATCGCGGCCGTCGGCGACCCCGGCAGCCTGCCCGAGCGGGCGATCGCCGCGGCGGCGGCGGGCGGCGCGCTCTTCGCCGCCGCGCTCGCCTACCCGAAGGGAATGGGCCTCGGCGACGTCAAGCTGGCGGCGACGATGGGGATCTTTCTCGGCCGCAACGTCGGGCCCGCGATCCTCGTGGCGCTGCTGGCCGGCGCTCTGGTCGGCCTGGCGATGATCGCCCGCGAGGGCGCGGCGGCGCGCAAGC
>DASSBJ010000048.1:0-10332 GCA_035698885.1 Solirubrobacterales bacterium | reverse complement strand
GTAGCCATGTGCGGGCGCTTCACGGTCACGGCGAAGGACACGAAGACGGTCGCCGACCGCTTCCAGGTCGAGCTGGAACGCTCGCTCGAGCGCAGCAGGGGGGGCCTCGAGCGGTTCAACGTCGCGCCGACCCAGGAGGTCCTGACCGTGCGCTCCTCGCCCGCCCCGGACGAGGCCGAGCGGGGCGAGCGCGAGGCGCGGCTGATGCGCTGGGGTCTGGTGCCGCGTTGGGCCAAGGACCTCAAGGTCGGCTACCGGATGATCAACGCGAAAGCCGAGAACCTCGACTCGAGCCGCGCCTACGCGCCGCTGGTCGGCAAGTTCCGCCACCGCTGCCTGATCGTCGCCGACGGCTTCTACGAGTGGATGAAGGCCGAGGACCCGAAGCAGCCGCGCCAGCCGTGGCGCTTCACCGTCGACGGCGGCGAGCTGTTCGCCTTCGCCGGCCTCTGCACGCGCAAGGAGTGGGAGGACGAGGAGGACCGCGGCGCCGACGACGGCTGGCTCTACAGCTGCACGATCGTCACCACGACGCCGAACGAGGTCGTCGCGCCGGTCCACGACCGGATGCCGGCGATCCTGCCGAGCGCCGACGCCGAGGCCGCCTGGCTGCGTCCCGACCTGAGCGCCGAGGACGCGATCGCGATGTGCGGGCCGCTGCCCGCCTCGCGGATGCAGGGCGCGCCGGCGAACCCGAAGCTGAACAAGGTCGGCAAGGGAATCGAGGGGCCGGAGCTGCTCGTCGCGCCGGGCGACTAGCGTTCGAGGGCGCCGCCGGTCCGCACGGTCGCGGCGCCGGCGTCGTTTTCCAGCGTGCAGGAGATCCGCGCCAGCGGCGGCCCGGTGGCCCGCCAGAAGGAGGCGAAGCCGAGCGAGAGCGGCTGCGCCGGGCGCCCTTCCGGCAGCCCCCACTGCCATTCCTGCGATTTCTCCCGGTGGGGCGCCCAGCTGACGACGACGCCGGGCAATTCGGTGAACGCGTCGAAGGCGTCTTCGAATTCGAGCGAGGCGTATTCGGCGCCGCGGATCGGCAGCCTGATGCCGACGCTTCCGGGCACGTCCTGCTTGGTCAGGTTGTATTCGCCGCTCGAGCGCGGGAAGGCGCCGCGGCTGTTGACCGTGCGGCCGAGTTCCGAGCGCGGCCCGCCGCGCATCCGGCAGCGCAGCCGCGCCTGTCCGACCGCCGAGCCGGCGGCGATCGTCAGCACCGTGCTCACCCGGTAGACGTATTCGCCGTCGACGTTCTCTTCGGTCGCCTCGATCTCGCCGCTGCCGAGCCGCATCGAGCCGCCGCCCGGAATCGCGGCGGGACGCGAGGGGGGTATCGCGCCGCCCCTTTCCCATTCGATCTGCACCGATGACCCGCCGGCCGATTCGGTGGCCAGCAGCGCAGCCGCGACCGTCGCGACCAGACCGACGACGACCACGACGATCGCGCCGCGCGGCGGGCGGGTCTCGGTGAGAACGCTCAACATCGACGCGCCCGGCAGGATTCGAACCTGCGGCCTCTTCCTCCGGAGGGAAGCGCTCTATCCAGCTGAGCTACGGGCGCTTGCCCCTTCAGCTTATCCTCGCGGGCCATGGACCTCTCGGTTGCCTTCCTCGGCACGGGCGGCGCCGTGCCGTCGGCACGGCGCAATACGGCCGGCGTGCTCGTCGCCCGCGGCGGCGAACGGCTGCTGTTCGACTGCGGCGAGGGGACGCAGCGACAGATGCAGCGCTCGCTCGGGCTGGCCCAGGTCGACGCGATCTACTTCACCCACTTCCACGCCGACCACTTCCTCGGCCTGCCGGGGCTGCTCAAAACGTACGACCTGACCGAGCGCGAGCGGCCGCTGACGATCTACGGGCCGCGCGGGCTGCGCGACCTGATCGGCAGCCTCGGGAGGGTGATCGGAAGGGTCGGCTACAAGCTCGAGCTGGTCGAAATCGACCCCGGCGACGCGATTCCCTGCGCGGGCGCCGAGGTGCGAGCCTTCCCGGTCGAGCACAGCGTGCGCGCGCACGGCTACGCGCTGGTCGAGGCCGAGCGGCCCGGCCGCTTCGACCCCGAGGAGGCCAAGCGGCTCGGGGTCAAGGAGGGCCCTTCCTTCGCCGCCCTGCAGCGGGGCGAGTCGGTCGACTCGCTGAACGGCGGTACGGTCGAGCCGGGTCAGGTGATGGGGGAGTCGCGCCCGGGCCGCACGGTGGCGATCACCGGCGACACCGCGCCCTGTCACGCCACGGTGGAGGCCGCGCGGGGGGCGGACCTGCTGATCCATGACGCGAGCTTCTCCGAGGAGGAGGTCCAGCGCGCCGCCGACACCGGCCACTCGACCGTCGGCCAGGCCGCCGCCGTCGCCCGCGAGGCGGAGGTCGAGCTGCTGGCGCTCGTCCACATCTCCTCCCGCTACCACGTCGGCAAGGTGCTCGACGAGGCGCGCGAGGTCTTCGAGCCGACCGTCGCCCCGCGCGACTTCGACCTGATCGAGATCCCCTTCCCCGAGCGCGGCGGACCCGAGCTGATCGCCAACGGCGCCCGAGAACGCGCCGAGCCGCAACCGGTCGAATAGCTCGGCCGCCCCCGCTGCTACATTGAGGCCGTCCTTTAACCCGGTCCCGCGAGGCCAGGAAGGAGCAAAGAGTGAGCGAGAAGGTCGTGCTGGAGCGCGACGACCTGCGGCGGACGCTACGGCGGATCGCCCATGAGATCGCCGAGGCCAACCCGGAGCCCGAGCGCTTGGCGATCGTCGGCATCCACACCCGCGGCGCAGTGCTCGCCCGCCGCCTGCACGCCCTGGTCGGCGAGCTGACGGAGGCCGAGACGCCGATCGGCGACCTCGACATCTCCTTCTACCGCGACGACGTCGGCGCCAAGGCCCCCGCCGCGCAGCCGGTCGTCCACGCCTCCCACATCGACTTCGACCTCGCCGGCCGCACCGTCGTCCTCGTCGACGACGTGCTGTTCACCGGCCGCACCGTGCGCGCCGCGATCGACGCCCTCTTCGACTACGGCCGGCCGCAGCGGGTGCAGCTCGCCGTGCTCTGCGACCGCGGCCATCGCGAGCTGCCGATCCGCCCCGACTACGTCGGCAAGAACCTGCCGACGGCGCGGGGCGAGCGGGTCAACGTGCGGCTCGAGGAGACCGACGAGGTCGATCGGGTGACGATCTCCGAGCCCGTCGAGGCACTCGCATGAAGCATCTGCTGGCGATCGAGGACCTCGACCGGGCCCAGATCGAGGCGATCCTCGACCGGGCCGAGAGCTTCGCCGAGGTCGGGCGGCGCGACATCAAGAAGGTGCCGACGCTGCGCGGCCGCACCGTGGTCAGCCTCTTCTACGAGGCAAGCACCCGTACCAGCGCCTCCTTCGAACTGGCGGCGAAACGCCTCTCGGCCGACCTGATCTCGCTCAAGGCCGCGGGCTCGTCGGTCGACAAGGGCGAGTCGCTGAAGGACACCTGCGCGACGCTCTCCGCCTACGACCCGGCGGCGATCGTGATCCGCCACCCCTACGCCGGCGCCGCCCAGCTCGTCGCCGGCTGGAGCGAGGCGGCGGTGGTCAACGCCGGCGACGGCAAGCACGAGCACCCGAGCCAGGCGCTGCTCGACCTGTTCGCGCTGCGCCGCCGGCTCGGCGCGGTCGAGGGCAGGCGGATCTGGATCGTCGGCGACGTCCTGCACAGCCGCGTCGCCCGCTCGAACCTGATCGCCTTCCAGGCGATGGGCGCGGAGGTGACCCTCTGCGGGCCGCCGGCGCTGATCCCGCGTGGGATCGAGCAGCTCGGCTGCGCGGTCACCCACTCGCTCGACCGACTCGGCGAGGCCGACGTGGTCTACGCGCTGCGGCTGCAACGCGAGCGCATGGCGGAGAGCTTCGTCCCCTCGGTCCGCGAGTACGCCGCCCACTTCCAGATCGACTCGCGCCGGCTCGGTCGCAACCAGCTGCTGATGCACCCCGGCCCGGTCAACCGCGGCGTCGAGCTGTCCGGCGAGGCGATCGACTCGCCGCAGTCGCTGATCGGCGAGCAGGTCGCCTCCGGCCTGGTCGTGCGGATGGCGCTCCTCTACGAGCTGCTGGCCGCCGGTGGCCAGCGCCCGGCGCCGGTCGAGCAGGCCCCGACCCCGTTGGGGCAGCCGGCGTGAGCCTCGCCGAGAGCCTGGACATGCGCGCCGGCGTGGGCGCCGACGCGGTTCTGCGCGGCGCGACAGTGCTCGACCCGGTCGCCGGGATCGAGGGCGTCCGCGACGTGATCGTCCGCGAGGGCCGGATCGCCGAGCTCGCCGCTCCGGGCGCCGCGGTCGAGGGACTGGAGGAGGTCGACGCCGAGGGGCTGCACGCCTTCCCGGGCTTCTTCGACCCGCACGTCCATCTGCGGGTCCCGGGCCAGGAGCACAAGGAGGACATCGAGACCGGCAGCCGGGCCGCCGCGGCGGGCGGCTATTGCGGCGCGATCGCGATGGCCAACACCGAGCCCCCGGTCTCGACCCCGGCCGACGTCGAGGCGCTGCGCGAGGCCGCCCGCGAGGCGGCCTCGGTCCCGCTCGGCTTCCTCGCCACGGTCACCCGCGCGATGGCGGGGGAGGAGCTGACCGAAATGGGCTCGCTGCGCGACGCTGGGGCGCTCGGCTTCAGCGACGACGGGCTGCCGATCCGCAGCGCCCGGGTGCTGCGCCGCGCGCTCCAGTACCAGCGTCTCTGCGGCGGCACGATCGCCCTGCATGAGGAGGACCCCGAGCTCTCCGGCGACGGCGTGATGCACGAGGGCCCGGTCTCGGCGGTGCTCGGCCTGGCCGGAATCCCCTCGATCTCCGAGTCGACGACGATCGCCCGCGACGCCGCGATCGCCGCCTACGAGGACGGCCGCATCCACGTCCAGCACCTCTCCGCCGCCGAGTCGGTCGAGGCGGTGCGGGCGGCGAAGGCCGCCGGCGTCCGGATCAGCGCCGAGGCGAGCCCGCATCACCTCTGCCTGACCGACGAGGAGCTGCGCACGCTCGATCCCCACCGCTTCAAGATGAACCCGCCGCTGCGCGCCGAGAGCGACCGTCAAGCGCTGATCGCCGGACTGCGCGACGGCACGATCGAGTGCGTCGCGACCGACCACGCGCCGCACGCGGCGGAGGAAAAGGACCTGCCCTTCGAGCAGGCCGCGATGGGCGTGACCGGGCTGGAGACCGCCTTCGCCGCCCTGCACACCGAGCTCGTCCTGCCGGGGACGATCGAGCTGGGCCTGCTGGTCGAGCGGCTCGCCGGCGGCGCCGCGCCCTTCGGCCTCGAGCGACCGAGCCTCGCCCCCGGCAGCGAGGCGAACATCGCCCTCTGCGACCTCGGCGCCGAGTGGACCGTCGGCGAGCAGGGCTACGAGAGCCGCTCGGCCAACTCCTGGTGCGCCGGGCGCAGGCTGACCGGGCGCGTCGTGATGACCCTCGCCGGCGGCCAGGTCGCCTACCGGCTGCGCAGCTTCTCGTTGGGGGTGGCCGCATGACGGACGGCTACCTGCTGCTCGAGGACGGGACCCGCTTCGACGGATTCGCCTGCGCCGATGACGGCGAGGTCACCGGCGAGGTCGTCTTCAACACCTCGATGACCGGCTACCAGGAGTCGGTCACCGACCCCTCCTACGCCGGGCAGATCATCGTCTTCACCTATCCGCTGGTCGGCAACTACGGCGTCTCGGCGGAGGCGATGGAGTCCGACCGCGCCCACGCCCGCGGCGTCGTCATGCGCGAGCCGAAGAACGGCGAGGACGTCGCCACCGCCGAGGGCGGCTGGCTCGACTGGCTCGCCGACCGCGGCGTCGCCGGGATCGGCGGCCTCGACACGCGCGCCCTGGTCCGCCGGATCCGCGACCGGGGGGCGATGCGGGGCGGCATCTTCTCCGCCGCGACGCCGCAGGCCGAGGCGCGTGAGCGGGTCGCCGCCGAGCCGGGCATGGACGGCGCCGACCTCGCTCGCACGGTGACGCCGCCCGAGCCGGTCCGCTTCGAGGGCGACGGTCCGCACGTGGTCGGCATCGACACCGGGATCAAGCTCAACATCGTGCGCGAGCTGCGCAGCCGCGGTTGCCGCCTCACCCTGCTGCCCTGCACGTCCAGCGCCGAGCAGGTGCTGGCGATCGACCCCGACGTCGTCTTCCTCGCCAACGGTCCGGGCGACCCCGGGGCGCTCGACTACGTGGTCGAGACGGTGCGCGAGCTGGTCGGCCGCAAGCCGCTCTTCGGCATCTGCCTGGGCCACCAGCTGCTCTGCCGCGCGGTCGGCCTGGAGACCTTCAAGCTGCCCTTCGGCCACCGCGGCGCCAACCATCCCGTCAAGGAGCTGGCCAGCGGACGGATCGAGATCACCTCTCAGAATCACGGCTTCGCCGTGCAGGGCCCAGGCGGCGAGCCGCGGATCGAGGCCGACGAGCCGGTCCGCTGGGAGACCGACTTCGGCGCCGCCGAGCTCTCCCACATCAACCTCTACGACCGCACGGTCGAGGGCCTGGCGCTGAAGGACGTCGCCGCGGCGACCGTGCAGTACCACCCGGAGGCCGGTCCCGGCCCGCATGACGCCCGCCACCTCTTCGACAGCTTCCTGGAGCTCGCCAATGCCTAAGCGCACCGACATCGAGAAGATCCTGCTGATCGGCTCCGGGCCGATCGTGATCGGCCAGGCGGCCGAGTTCGACTATTCCGGCGTGCAGGCCTGCAAGGTGCTGCTCGAGGAGGGCTACGAGGTCGTCCTCGTCAACTCCAACCCGGCGACGATCATGACCGACCCCGAGTTCGCCACCGCCACCTACGTCGAGCCGCTGCTGCCCGGCCCGGTGACGAAGATCATCGAAAAGGAGCGGCCCGACGCGCTGCTTCCGACGCTGGGCGGCCAGACCGCTCTCAACGTGGCGATGGCGCTGTACGAGGACGGCACGCTGGAGCGGCTCGGGGTCGAGCTGATCGGCGCCGACCACCAGGCGATCCGCCGCGCCGAGGACCGCGAGGAGTTCCGCCGCACGATGGGCGAGGCGGGCCTCGACATCCCCTGGTCGACGACCGTCGGCAGCCTCGCCGAGCTCGACGCCGGGCTCGCCGGGGGCAGCATCGGCCTGCCGGCGATCGTCCGCCCGGCATACACGCTCGGCGGCCAGGGCGGCGGCGTGGGGGAGACCGAGACCGAGCTGCGCCAGGTCGTCTCGGAGGGCCTCGCGGCGAGCCCGATCAACCAGGTGCTGGTCGAGGAGTCGGTGCTCGGCTGGGGCGAGTTCGAGCTCGAGGTGATGCGCGACCGCAACGACAACGTGGTGATCATCTGCTCGATCGAGAACGTCGACCCGATGGGCGTGCACACCGGCGACTCGGTCACCGTGGCGCCGGCGCAGACGCTCACCGACCGGCTCTACCAGGACCTGCGCGACCAGGCGATCCGCGTGATCCGCGCGGTCGGCGTGGAGACCGGTGGCTCCAACGTGCAGTTCGCCGTCGATCCGCAGAGCGGCCGCGTGGTCGTGATCGAGATGAACCCGCGCGTCTCGCGCTCCTCGGCGCTGGCCTCCAAGGCGACCGGCTTCCCGATCGCCAAGATGGCGGCGAAGCTGGCGGTCGGCTACGCGCTGGAGGAGATCCCCAACGACATCACCCGGGCGACGCCCGCCTCCTTCGAGCCGACGATCGACTACGTGGTCACCAAGATCCCGCGCTTCGCCTTCGAGAAGTTCCCCGGCGCCGAGGGCCGGCTCTCGACCCACATGCAGAGCGTCGGCGAGGCGATGGCGATCGGCCGCACCTTCCGCGAGTCATTCGCCAAGGCGATGCGCTCGCGCGAGCTCGACTCTCCCGCCGAGCCGCCGGACTCCGACGAGCAGCTGCTCACGGCGCTGCGGAAGCCCTGCGCCGAGCGCTTCGACCTGATCCTCGAGGCGTTCCGCCGCGGGCTGGAGGTCGAGGCCGTGCACGAGAGCTGTCTGGTCGACCGCTGGTTCCTGCGCGAGCTGCGGGCGCTGGCGACCGAAGGCGACGGCACCGACGGCCTCGTCCGCACCTACAAGTCGGTCGACACCTGCGCCGCCGAGTTCGAGGCAGCGACGCCCTACTACTACTCGGCCCACGAGCGCCCCGGTTCCGACGGGGACCCCGCCTCGGAGGTGCGGCGCGGCGAGCGCGACTCGGTCGTCATCCTCGGCGCCGGGCCGAACCGGATCGGCCAGGGAATCGAGTTCGACTACTGCTGCGTCCACGCGGCGATGACCGCGCGCGAGCTGGGGCGCGACGCGGTGATGGTCAACTGCAACCCGGAGACCGTCTCCACCGACTACGACACCTCCGACCGCCTCTACTTCGAGCCGCTGACCGAGGAGGACGTGCTCGCCGTCTGCGAGCAGGAGCGCCCGGAGGGCGTGATCGTCCAGTTCGGCGGCCAGACGCCGCTGAAGCTGGCCCGCGCGCTCGAGCAGGCGGGGGTGCCGCTCCTCGGCACGCCCGTCGACGCGATCGACCTGGCCGAGGACCGCGGCCGCTTCGGCGCGCTGTTGCGCCGGCTCGGGGTCGAGCACCCGCCCTACGGCACCGCGCTCTCGGCCGCGGAGGCGACGACGATCGCCGAGCGGGTCGGCTTCCCGCTGCTCGTCCGGCCCTCCTACGTGCTCGGCGGCAGGGCGATGGAGATCTGCTACTCGACCGAGGACCTCAACACGTACCTGGAGGCGAACGTGAAGGCCGACCAGGAGCACCCGCTGCTGCTCGACCGCTTCCTCGAGAACGCGATCGAGATCGACGTCGACGCGCTCGCCGACGGCAGCGACGTGCACGTCGCCGGGATCATGCAGCACGTCGAGGAAGCCGGGGTCCACTCGGGCGACTCGGCATGCGTGCTGCCGCCGCTCTCGATCGGCGAGCAGATGCTCGGCGAGATCCGGGCGACGACGGAGCGGATCGCGCTGGAGCTCGGCGTGATCGGCCTGATCAACATCCAGTACGCGATCGCCGGTGGGCGCCTCTACGTGATCGAGGCCAACCCGCGCGCCTCGCGCACCGTGCCCTTCGTCTCCAAGGCGACCGGCACGCCGCTGGCGAAAGTCGCGGCGCGGCTGATGCTCGGCGAGCGGCTGGCGGAGATCGAGCTGCGCGAGCCGCCGCGCGGCTACGTCAGCGTCAAGGAGGCGGTGCTGCCCTTCGCCCGCTTCGCCGGCGTCGACTCGGTGCTCGGGCCGGAGATGAAGAGCACCGGCGAGGTGATGGGGATCGCCGCCGACTTCCCGGCCGCGTTCGCCAAGGCGCAGGCGGCGGCGGGCGTGCTGCTGCCGACCGAGGGCACCGTCTTCATCACCGTCACCGACACCGACAAGCCGGCCGCGACGCAGATGGCGGCGCGCTTCCACGACCTCGGCTTCGAGGTGATCGCGACCGGCGGCACGGCGCAGTCGATCTCCTCGATGGGGATCCCGGTGACACGGATCAACAAGCTCGGCGAGGGCTCGCCGCACGTCGTCGACCTGATCCGCGAGCGCCGCTGCGACCTGGTGATCAACACCCCGACCGGCTCCGGCGCCCGCGCCGACGGCCAGGCGATCCGAACAGCCGCGGTCCGCCACGCGATCCCCTGCGTGACGACGATGACCGGCGCCTCCGCCGCGGTGCGGGCGATCGCCGCGCAGCAGCAGGGCGAGCCGGAGGTCCTCTCGCTTCAAGAAGTGCACGAGACGACGGCAAAGGCCGAGCCGGCTCGATGACCGCCCCCTTCGGGCGCCGCGCCTGCGAGGTCCTCGACAGCCACGACTCCGGCGGCTACCGCGTCTTCTCGCTGCTCGACAGTGAGGGGCCCGAGCCCGAGGCGGGCCAGTTCTACATGCTCGCCAGCGAGTCGCACTGGGTGGAGCGGGGCGGCCGGCCGTTCCTGCCGCGCGCCCTCTCGGTCGCCGACGCCGATCCGGCCGCGGGCGGCGTCCGGCTCGACTTCCTGATCGAGGGCGTCGGGCCGGGCACCGACCGCCTCTGCGAGCTGGTGGAGGGCGAGCGGGTCTGGGTCAACGGCCCGCTCGGCAACGGCTTCTCCATGCCTCGCCAGCTCTCCGAGAACGCCGCCGGCGCGATCCTCGTCGGCGGCGGCATAGGCATCGCCCCGCAAGCGCTCTGGCGCCGCAAGCTCGCCGCGCGCAACGTCCCGGCCCGCGTCCTGCTCGGCTTCCGCGACGAGGCCCACTCGGGCGGCCTGGACGATCTCTTCCGCTGCTGCGAGGTCGCGCTCGCGAGCGACGACGGCCACATCGGCCACCACGGCTACGTCACCGACCTGCTCGCGGCGATGCTGGAAGGCGACGATGCCCAAAGCGCGGCCGTCTACGCCTGCGGCCCGCCACCCATGCTCGATGCGGTGCA
>DASSBJ010000047.1:0-9446 GCA_035698885.1 Solirubrobacterales bacterium | reverse complement strand
ATGCGCCCGACGAGAATCGAACTCGCGACCTTCGGCTTGAAAGACCGACGCTCTTTGGACCCCGTGAAGGGTCCGTTGACCACTGAGCTACGGGCGCCCTGCGCGTGTACTTTATCGGCGTGAAGCTGTTGGAGCATTGCGGGCGGGCGTGGATCTCGGGCTGAAGGGGCGCGTCGCCCTGGTCATGGGCTCCAGCTCGGGGATCGGGCTGGGGATCGCGGCGGCGCTGGCGCGCGAAGGGGCGAAGGTCGCCGTCGTCAGCCGCTCGCAGGACCGCGCCGGGCAGGCAGCCGAGCGGGTCGGCGGCGAGGCGGCGCCGTTCGTCGCCGACGCCGCCGACCTCGAGCGGCTCGAGGCGCTGCCCGCGGAGGTCGAGGCCGCCCTCGGGCCCGTTGAGATCCTCGTCGCCAACACCGGCGGGCCGCCGCTCGGCCGCTCGCTGAGCAACGACCTCGCCGAATGGGAGGCCGCCTACCGCTCGCTCGTCCTCGCCCCCCGCGTGCTCGCCAAAGCCGTCGTCCCCGGGATGCAGGAACGCGGCTGGGGGCGGGTCGTCAACGTCGGCTCCAGCTCGACCCGCGAGCCGATCCCCGGCCTCAACCTCTCCAACTCCCACCGCATGGCCGCGGTCGGCTTCCTGAAGACGCTCTCGCGCGAGGTCGCCGCCGACGGGGTCACCGTCAACACCGTCGCCACCGGCCGTTTCGCGACCGAGCGGCTCGCCTCGATGGCCGGCTCGATCGAGGCCGCCGAAGCCGCGGCCGAGCGCGACGTGCCCGCCAGCCGGCTCGGCCGGCCCGAGGAGTACGGCGACCTCGTCGCCTTCCTCTGCTCCGAGCGCGCCGCCTACATCACCGGCACGGTGATCCCGATCGACGGCGGCATGCTCCACGCGGCCTTCTGAGATCTCCGGCGCGTGCTAACGATGGTTCGGCGATGAGCCATTCCCACGGTCACTCCCACGCCGGCCACAGCCACGGCGCCAGCGCCGACGCCGACCGCGGCAAGCTGGCGGTCGCGCTCGCCATGATCCTCGCCTTCATGGCGGCCGAGGTCGTCACCGGGATCCTCGCCAACTCGCTGGCGCTGCTCTCCGACGCCGCCCACATGCTCACCGACGCCGCCGCGATCGGCTTCTCGCTGGTCGCGATCGAGCTCGCCCAGCGGCCGGCCGAGGGTCGGATGACCTTCGGCCTCAAACGGGCCGAGATCCTCTCCGCCCAGGCCAACGGGATCACCCTGCTGGTGCTCGCCGCGATCATCGCGATCGAGGCGGTGCGCCGGCTCGTCTCGCCGCCCGAAGTCGAGGCCACGCTGATCCTCGTCGTCGCCCTGGCCGGGATCGTCGTCAATCTCGCCGCCACCGCGACCCTCGCCAGGGCGAACCGCGAGAGCCTCAACGTCGAGGGCAGCTTCCAGCACATCCTCACCGACCTCTTCGCCTTCGTCGGCACGGCGATCGCCGCCACCGTCATCCTGCTGACCGGCTTCGACCGGGCCGACGCGATCGCCTCGCTGCTGGTCGCCGGCCTGATGCTGCGCTCCGCGATCGGCCTGCTGCGCGAGTCGGGGCGGATCTTCCTCGAGGCGGCGCCGAAGGAGATCGACCCGCGGGAGATCGGCCACCTGATGGCCGAGCAGGGCGGCGTGGTCGAGGTCCACGACCTGCACGTCTGGGAGGTCACCTCCGGCTTCCCCGCCCTCTCCGCCCACGTCACGGTCGGCGCCGACGCCGACTGCCACCGCGCCCGGCTCGAGCTCGCCGAGCTGATCGAGCGCGAGTTCGACATCGACCACACCACCCTGCAGGTCGAACACGAGCCCGAACGGCTCGTCCAGATCGACGGTTAGCCCGACACCTCGCGCATCGAGGGGAAGAGGATCACGTCGCGCAGCGTCTTGGCGCCGCTGAGGATCATCATCAGGCGGTCGACGCCGAGGCCCGAGCCGCTCGCCGTCAGCATCCCGTATTCGAGCGCCCGCACGAACTCCTCGTCGTGCTCGTGCGGCGTCGGCTCCGCCCCCGATTCCTGGCGTTCGCGCTGTTCGACGAAGTGGCGGCGCTGTTCGATCGGGTCGTTGACGTCGGTGCCGCCGCCGGTGATCTCCATCCCGGCGACGATCCCGTCGAAGGCCGCCGCCAGCAGCTCGGGGTGCTCGGGCACCGGCTTGACCAGCGGCCAGATCGCCAGCGGCAGGTCGACGATGAAGGTCGGCTGGACCAGCTTCGGCTCGATCAGCTTGCCCTGCAGCGTGTCGACCAGCGCCGCCCAGTCGTCGTCGGGCTCGGCGTCATCGCCGGCGATCTCGGCCAGCTCGTCGCGGCTCGCCTCGGTGATGTCCACCCCGGTCTCTTCCTTCAGCAGGTCCCGCAGGCGCAGCCGCGGCCAGGGCGGCTTCAGGTCGATGACCTCGCCGTCGCGCTCGACCTTCGTCGTCCCCAGCACGCTTTCGGCGACGTGGCCGACGATCCCCTCGGCGACGTCCATCACGCCGTGGTAGTCGACGCCGCTGACGAACCACTCGAGCATCGTGAACTCCGGGTTGTGCTGCGGCGACATGCCCTCGTTGCGGAAGAACTTGCCCAGCTCGTAGACGTTCTCGAAGCCGCCGACGATCGCCCGCTTCAGGTACAGCTCGGTCGCGATCCGCAGGTAGAGGTGGCGGTCGAGCGCGTGATGGTGCGTTTTGAAGGGACGCGCCGCGGCGCCGCCGGTCATCCGCTGCAGCACCGGCGTTTCGAGCTCGACGTAGGCGCGCTCGTTGAGGTACTCGCGGATCGCCGCGACGACCTTCGCCCGCATCGCGAAGATCCGCCGCGACTCCTCGTTCGCCATCAGGTCGAGCTCACGCTGGCGGTAGCGCACCTCCGGGTCGGAGATGCCGTGGAAGAGGTCGGGCGGGTCGCGCAGCGCCTTCGCCAGCAGCACGCACTCGCGCACCTGCAGCGCCAGCTGCCCCCGTTTGGTCACGTACAGGTCGCCCTCGACCCCCACGAGGTCGCCGATGTCGAGGTCTTCGATCCGCTCGAACGCCTGCGGCCCCAGCCTGTCGACCCGGGCGTAGGCCTGAATCGACCCGGTCAGGTCGCGCACGTCGAAGAAGGCGGTCTTGCCGTGGCCGCGCTGCCCGGTCACCCGGCCGGCGATCCGGTAGGCGAACTCGCCGTGCTCGCCCTCGCCCAGCTGCGCCGGGTCGTGCGCAGCGAGGATCTCCGAGATCGCGTTGCGGTCGGGGAAGGAGAACGGGTAGGGATCGATCCCTTCGGAGCGCAGCCGCTCCAGCTTTGCCAGGCGCTCCTCGGCGCTCAAGGACAGATCCTCAAGGCGCGACGCCGACGGTTACCCGCTCATCCCCCATGTAGTCGCGCATCGTAGTCGCATCGCGCAGCAGCTCGCGCATCACCGGGCCGTGGTGCGTGTCGTGCTCCATCGCCAGCCGCCAGCCGCTCGGCGTTTCGGAGATCAGGCCGCGGATCACGCCGAGCCCGTCGGCGCCGCAGGCGCCGGTCACGGCGATCCGCGGCTCGCGCCGGATCTCCGGCGAGCGGTCGAAGATCGTCTCGTCGGTGACGTAGGGAAGGTTGGCGATCACCATGTCGACGCCCTCCAGGCCCTCGGGCAGGCCCTCGGCGACGGTCACCTCGAGCTCCAGCCCCAGCCGCGCGGCGTTCTCGCGCGCCGCTTCCGCCGCTTCCGGCGAGAGGTCCGACGCGGTGATCCGCAGGTCCGGCCGCTCCGACATCAGCGCCAGGGCGATCGCGCCGGAGCCGGTGCCGACCTCGTGCACGCGCGCGCCCTCAGGCAGATCGGTCGCGACCTCGACCAGCAGCTCGGTCTCGCGACGCGGCCAGAGCACGCGCGGGTCGACGCGGATCTCCAGCCCGCGGAAGGGCGCCCGGCCGAGCACGTAGGCGAGCGGTTCGTGCTCGGCGCGGCGCGCCGCCGCAGCCTCGACCGCGGCGACGACCTGCGGCGAGGCCTCCCCGGCGCCGTCGCGCGAGAGCTCCCCGACCTCGATCCCGAGCGCGTCGGCGACCAGCGCCTCGGCGTCGCCGCGCGGCTCCTCGCATTCGGCCGCGGCGATCGTCGCCGTCGCCCGCTCGAGCAGCTCGCCGACCGTGACGGCGCCCGCGACACCTCCGCCGCCGGTCTCCACTGCTTCCACTTCGCTCGCCCTCCTAGTTAGCTCGAAAAATTTTGGGCAACGTTACCAGCGGCAGAGCGAGACAGGGTTCCGTTTCGCTGCCGCACCGCATACAGCCAGCCCAGGCCGACGAACATCATTGCAAGGCTCTCCAGCTGGGCGCCGGTCAGCCCGAGGAGGACGTGATCGTTGCGGCGGATGAACTCGACCAGGAAGCGCTCGGCCCCCGCGTAGGCGAGGTAGATCGCGAACAGCACGCCGGCGCGGAAGCGGTCGCGCAGCTGCCAGAGGACCCAGGCGCCGAGGCCCATCGCCAGGGTCTCGTAGATCGGCGTCGGGTGAACGGTGCGGTCGGTCGGCACGGTGCCGTCCGGGTAGGACATCGCCCAAGGGCCGTTCCAGGGCTTGCCGTAGTCGCCGTCGCCGGAGAGCTGGCAGCCGATCCGCCCGATCGCGTAGCCGAGCGCCAGCGCCGGCGCCACCAGGTCGAGCAGCGCCAGCCTGAGGAAGTCGCGGTACCAGGCCCAGGCGAGCACCGCGAGGGCGCCGCCGATCGCGCCGCCGTACCAGACCAGCCCCGAGCCGCCGAACAGGTTGCCGAGCAGGTCTTCCTTGACGCTGTCGTAGTTCTGGATCACGAAGTACACGCGCGAGCCGACGACGCCGCCGATCAGCGCAGCGAAGCCGATCTCATACGCCCAGTCGACCGGCTTGCCGAGCTCGATCAGCCGCTTGCCGACCAGCGCCCCGGCGGCGAGGAAGGCGAGCGCGAACATCAGGCCGAAGGTCTGCAGCGTCAACGGGCCGGTGTCGAGCTCCGGGTACATCCCTACTCCGCAAGCAGCGTCAGCAGCAGCGCCTTCTGCGCGTGCAGGCGGTTCTCCGCCTGGTCCCAGACGGCGGACCGCGGCCCGTAGAGGACGTCGGCGGCTATCTCCTCGCCCGGGTGGGCGGGCAGGCAGTGGAGGACGATCGCGTCCTCGGCGGCGGCGCCGAGCAGGTCGGCGTCGACCCGGTAGGGGGTCAGGTCGGCGCGGCGGCGCTCGGCCTGCGCCTCGTCGCCCATGCTGACCCAGACGTCGGTGTAAATCGCGTCGGCGCCGGAGACGGCGTCGCGCGGGTCGTCGGTCAGCCTGACCCCGTGGCCCTGCTCGAGCTGGTAGCCGTCGGGCGCGGCGACGGTCAGCTCGACCCCGGCGAGCTCGCAGGCGATCGCCAGCGAGCGGGCAACGTTGTTGCCGTCGCCGACGTAGGCGAGCCGCAGCCCGCGCAGGTCGCCGCGCCGCTCGCGCAGGGTCTGCAGGTCGGCCAGCGCCTGGCAGGGATGGTGCAGCGGCGTCAGCGCGTTGACGACCGGCACCTCGGCCGCCGCCGCCAGCTCGGCGACCTCCTCGTGCGAGCCGGAGCGGATCGCGATCGCGTCGAGGAAGCGGGACAGCACCCGTCCCGTGTCGCCGGGCGACTCGCCGCGCGAGAGCTGCAGTTCGTCGCCGCGCAGGACGACCGGCGTCGCCCCCAGCTCGGCGACCCCGACCTCGAAGGAGATCCGCGTCCGCGTCGAGGGCTTGACGAAGACGAGGCCGATGCTGCGGCCGGCGAGCTCGCCCCCGTTCGCTGTCTGTCGGGATGGGCCCGACGAACGACGAGCGCCGCGCTGCGCTTTCAGCTCGGCCGCCTGGTCGAGCAGCTTCGAGAGCTCGAACGCGCCGAGCTCTTCGCCGGTGAGGAAGTCCCGCTTCTCCAAGCCGCGGATACTACGGGCGTGCAGCTGACCGTCCTCTCCTGGAACCTCTTCCACGGCCGCGACTTCCCGCCCGACCCGGCGCTGTTCACCTGGCGCTCGCGCCTGCTGGGGACGAGCGAGCGCAACGCCACCCACGTCCAGGTCAACCGCGAGCTGCTCGACGAGTTCGCGGCGTTGCTGGCGGGCGCGGAGTGGGACGTCGCCCTGCTGCAGGAGTGCCCGCCGCGCTGGTGGCAGCCGCTCGCCGCCGCCTGCGACGCCGAGCCGCACGGCGTGCTCACCTCGCGCAACTCGCTCGGCGCCTTGCGCGCCTACTTCGCCGCCCAGAACCCCGACCTGCTCGCCGCCGGCGAGGGCGGCTCGAACCTCACCCTCGTCCGTAACTCCTTCCGGTGCGACTTTCATACCCCTGAGGTACAAAAGTCGCACCGGAACCGAAAGGCGCGGGTGGAGCGGCGCGAGCTGACGATCCACGAGGGGCGGCCGGAGCGGCGGGCGATGGCGTTCACGCGGATCGCCGGGGACGACGCCTTCGGCGGCGCGTCGCTCTGCGTCGCCAACCTGCACGCGACCAACGACCGTCCGCGGATGGCGACGGAGGACGTGCTGCGCGCCGCCGCGGCGGCGACGCGCTGGGCGGGCGACGCGCCGCTGGTCTTCGGCGGCGACCTCAACCTGCGCCCCGCCGAGACCCCTGCTGTCTTCGACGAGCTGCGCGAGCGCTTCGGCCTCGCCGCCCCGACCGCTCCGCACGCGATCGACCACCTCCTGGCCCGTGGCCTGAAGACGCTCGAGCCGCCGCGCGCCTGGCCGCCCGAGCGGCGCGAGCTGCGCGAGGAAGGGCTCGCTCTGCGACTCTCCGACCACGCCCCCGTCGAGGCGCGTTTTGAAATCGACGGCTGACGGTAGTGAAATAGTCACCCAGACTTCTTGCATCATCCATCCGCGAGACAGGAGGCACCAGAGCATGGCCGCGAAAAAACAGTCTTCCGGCAAAGCAGCGAAAAAACCGAAAGCGAAAGCCGGGACGCGGGCCAAAAAAGCGTCCACTCGCAAATCGGCGCAGAGATCAAAAGCGAAAGCGAAACCCAAAGCCAAACCAAAAGCGAGCGGCCTCGACAAGAGCGTCGAGCAGTTCCGCGAGAGCCTCGAAGAGAGCGTCACGCTGAGCCGCGACCGCCTGCAGGAGGTCGTCGACGACGCGGTCAAGCGGGGCCGGATGACCCGCGGCGATGCCGAGAAGATGGTCTCCGACCTGATCAAACGCGGCAAGCGGCAGACCGACAACCTGCTGAAAGAGCTCGAACGGCTGGTCCAGCAGGCGCGCAAAGGGGTGGGCGGCCGCACCGCGCCGGTGCGCAAACAGGCGACGCAGGCGGCGCGGCGCGCGCGCAAAAAACTGCGCTAGTGGCGCAGACGGCGACCCGCCCGCATAAAGGGGAGCTGCTCGAGGCGGAGATCGACTCGCTCGCCTTCGGCGGGCGGGGCGTCGCCCGCGTCGACGGCTACGTCGTATTCGTCGCCGGCGGCCTGCCGGGCGACCGGGTCCGCGCCGAGATCACCAAGCCGAAGAAGCGCTTCGCCGAGGCGCGCGCGGTCGAGCTGCTGCGCCCCGGCGCCGACCGCGTCGCCGACCGCTGCGAGCACGAAGGCCAGCCCTGCCCGGGAGCGCCCTGGCAGGGGCTCGACTACGAGCGCCAGCTGGTCGAGAAGCGCAGCCAGGTCGACGAGGCGCTGCGGCGGATCGGCGAGCTCGACGGCTTCGAGCTCGAGCAGATCGAGCCGGCGCTGGAGCAGTGGCGCTACCGCAACAAGCTCGAATACTCCTTCGGCCCGGGCGAGGACGGGACGCTGCTCGGCTTCCACGCCAGCGGCCGCTGGGACCTGGTGATCGGGGTCGAGGACTGCCTGCTCGCCTCCGAGCGCGGCAACGCGGCCCGCAACGCGGTGCGCGAATGGGCCCGGGACGAAGCCGTCGCCCCCTACGACCGCCGCGCCGGCACGGGAGTCCTCTGCAACCTGGCGGTGCGGGAAGGGCGCCGCACGGAGCAGATCCAGACGCGCCTCGTCACCACACAGGAGCGCATCCCCAAACCGCCCGTCGACCTGCACACGGTGGTCGGGGACGGCTCGGGCGGCAGCGAGGGGCCGACAGGCGCGCTCGGCTCCGAGCGGCTGCGCGAGCGGCTCTGCGGGCTCGATTTCGAGATCTCCCACAACGCCTTCTTCCAGACCAACACCGAGATGGCCGAGCGCCTCTACGCGATCGCCGCCGAGTACGCGGGGCTGAGCGGCGGCGAGCGGCTCTTCGACCTCTACTGCGGGATCGGCACGATCGGTCTGACGATGGCGGCGCGGGCCGGCGAGGTCTGGGGCCTGGAGATCGTCCCCGAGGCGATCGCCGACGCCGAGCGCAACGCGAAGCTCAACGGGATCGAGAACGCCCGCTTCGTCGCCGGCAGCGCCCGCACCGGCGTGCGGCCGCTGCTCGAGCAGGCGGGCAGGCCCGACGTCGTCCTGCTCGACCCGCCGCGCGCCGGCCTCTCGCAGAAGATCGTCCGCCGCGTGCTCGAGTGCGAGGCGCAGCGGATCGTCTACGTCTCCTGCAACCCGACGACGCTGGCGCCGAACGCGGCGCAGCTGGTCGAGGCGGGCTATGCCCTGCGCCGCGTGAAGCCGGTGGACATGTTCCCCCAGACGCCGCACATCGAGTGCATCGCGGAGTTCGACAGGGGGTAGGGAGTGCGCCGTATGTAGGCTGCGGGCGATGGCGCGGGGATTCGGAGTTGCGGCCGGGCTCGATCCGGAGGTGGCGCGGCCGCTCGCCGCGCGCTGCGCCGAGCTGGGCTACGACTCGGCCTGGTCCAACGACCACCCCGGGGCGAAGGGCCTGGAGACGCTGGCCGAGTTCGCCGCCGCGGCGCCGGAGCTCGACCTCGGGGTCGCAGTGATCGCGCTCGACCGGCAGGCGCCGTCGGAGATCGCCGCCGACCTCGAGCGGCTGGGGCTCGATCGCTCGAAGCTCTGGCTCGGGGTCGGAGCCGGCTTCTCGAAGAAGCCGCTGACGCGGATGCGCGAGACGCTGCCCGAGCTGCGCAACGCCCTGCCTGGCGTGCGCCTCGTCCTCGCCGCGATGGGGCCGAAGATGTGCGCTCTCGCCGGCAGCGAGTTCGACGGCGCCTTCTTCAACTGGATGACGCCCGAGTTCGCCGCCCGCGCCCGCAACCAGGTCGAAGCCGGCGCCAAGCAGGCGGACCGCGAGTGCCCCCCGGTCTTCGGCTACGTCCGCACCGCCGTAGGCCCCGACGCCGCCGAGCGCCTCGCCAAGGAGGAGTCCTTCTACCGCGACCTGCACGCCGGCTACCGCAACCACTTCGACCGCCTCGCCGAGCCCGAGGGCACCGTGGGCGTGGCCGCCTCAACCCGCGACGAAGCTCAGAAACGCCTCAACGCCTACACCGCTCTCGACACGGTGGTCGTCCGCGGCCTCGCATCGGCGAACGTGGATGCAATGGGAAACGTCGCATCCGCTGCGGCGCCGGATTGACGCCGTCCC
>DASSBJ010000046.1:0-12165 GCA_035698885.1 Solirubrobacterales bacterium | reverse complement strand
GATCGCCCAGACGTGGGTCTCGATGTGCCCGGCCCAGGTCTACGAGATCCCCGAGGAGCAGCTGGAGAGCGGCGCCGCCGAAGTCGACGTCCACGTCACCGCCTCCAACTGCGTGCAGTGCGGGGCGATCACCGCCAAGGGCGGGCGGTTGACGTTGCCCGAGGGTGGGGACGGGCCGCTTTACCAAGAGACGTAGGGACTGAGCTGTTGGCGCGCGGGTCCTGTCGGCGGGTGGGGGTGTCCAGCCGGGGCTAGGTTTTTCGCCCGCGGAGTGTGCGGCCGTCCGAGGTGGGGGTCGAGCGAAAAACTAACGCCGCCCCGCCCGGACACCCCCACCCACCGCCTCCCGCCCGAGGAACGTCTTTCGTGCACGGGTAGGGTCCGTCCGTGTTGGCTCTCGGCATAGCGGCCGCTGTGGGAGCTTCTTTGCTCTACAACACGTCGATCGCCTTGCAGGCGTTGGAGGTTCGCGAGGTCTCGGATGAGCATTCGCTGCGGTTGTCTTTGATCGGGAAGCTGGTGCGGAATCGGCGCTGGTTGGGAGCCACGGGGCTGGGGTTGTTGGGGTGGCCGCTGGAGATCGTGGCTCTTTTGCTGGCGCCGCTTACGGTGGTGCAGCCCTGTTTGGCTGCCGGGTTGATCCTTTTGCTGTGGCTCGGGGTCACGCGGCTGGACGAGTCGCCCGGCTTGCGGGAGGGGGTTGCGGTGGCGGCGATCGTGGTTGGGGTCGCCGGGGTCGCCTGGGCGGCGCCGGAGCGGACGACCGAACATGCCGGCGCGGCGGGCGTCACCTTTGCCCTGGTCCTGGTCGCGATCCCGGTGCTGGCCCCCTATGCCCTGCGCTTTCGACTTTTTCCACAGCGGGGCGTGGAAAGAGTCGACATCGGCGCGCTCGGCGGGCTGGCGACGGTCGCCGCCGGCTGCGGCTACGCCTGGACGGCGATCGCCAGCAAGCTGCTGACCGACGAGCTCGCCGCCGGGGCGCTGCTCGTCGCCGCCGTCTGGCTGGCCAGCGCCGCCGCCTCGGAGGGCCTCGCCCTGCTGAGCGAGATGAGCGCCCTGCAGCGCCGCCCGGCGACGCGCGTGGCGCCGACGATGTTCGCCGTGCAGATCGTCGTCCCGGTGCTGCTGGCGCCGCTGATCTTCGGCGAGAAGTGGGGCGGCACGCCGCTCGGCGGCGCCGCGCTGCTGATCTTCGTCGCGATCGCGATCGCCGGCACGGTCCTGCTCGCGGGCTCCAAGTCCGTCGGCGTCGTCCTGGATTCCGCCCGAGAGGGGAGCTGACGGCTCTCGCTGGTAGCCTGCGGCGCGCCGTGCCCTCCCCAGCCAGCTCTGCGCTCGACGCGAGTCGTTTCGCGATCGGGTTCGACCACCGTGACCGTGCGCGGCTCTTCGAGCTGTGGAGCCAGGTGCTCGACTCCGAGCAGTGGTCGGAGGGCAGCATGCTGGAGGCCTTCGAGCGGCGCTGGGAGCGCTGGAACGGGCTGCCGAGCCTGGGGCTGTCGAGCTGGGCGGGCGGCGCCCTCGCCGCGCTCGAGTTCGCCGGGGTGCGCGGCGAGACGGTGCTCTGTCCGTCGAACACCTTCATGGCGACGCCGCTGGCGGCGATCGGCGCCGGCGCCGAGGTCGAGTTCGTCGACTGCAACCGCGAGGACCTCTGCATGTCCTTCGAGGACTTCGAGCGCAAGGCAGAGCGACACAGGCCGAGGGCGGCGATCCTCGTCCACATCGGCGGCCACATCGCCTTCGACGCCGAGCGCATCGCCGCCTACTGCCAGGCGAACGACATCTTCCTGCTCGAGGACTGCGCCCACGCGCACGGGGCCGGGTGGGGCGGGCGCCGCCCCGGCGGCTTCGGCGACGCCGGCGTCTACTCGCTCTACGCGACCAAGACCGTCTCCACCGGCGAGGGCGGCGTGCTCGTCTCCGCCGACCCCGAGCTGATCGAGTTCGCGCGCAAGTTCCGCAACTACGGCAAGTTCGAGCACGAGGTCGACGGGCTCAACTTCCGGATGAGCGAGTTCACCGCGGCGCTCGGCCTGGTCCAGGCGGACCGCATGGAGGAGATCGTCGCCTGGAAGAACGCCTACGCACGCGAGCACCTCGACCCCCTGCACCCGGCCCGCCTCGAGCTGCCCGAGGGGATGACCTCCGGCCTCTACAAGTACATCGTCTTCGAGCCGATCGAGAACTCGACCGGGCGCGTCTACGAGCAGCCCTGCCACCGGATCATGGGCCGCGACGAGGAGCTCCCGAACACCGAGTGGGTCGCCCAGAACCACTGGTGCGTGCCGCTCTACTACCGACCGGAGAACCGGGACGCGGCGCTCGCGAAGGAGGAAGCATGAGGGTCCTGGTAACCGGCGGCGGCGGCTTCATCGGCTCGCACGTGGTCGACCGGCTGATGCGCGACGGCCACACACCGCGGATCTTCGACCTCAGCGCCTCGCCCTACCACTCGCCGCTCGAAGTCGAGACCTTCACCGGCAGCATCACCGACCCCGGCAACCTCGACCTCGCGATGCGCGACTGCGACGCGGTGATCCACCTCGCCGCGGTCGCCGACGTCGCCCACGTGCACGCCGACCCGGTTCTGGCCGAGGAGGTCAACACGCGCGGCACGCTCAACGTGCTCGAGGCCGGCTGCCGGGCGGAGGTCGGCCGCGTCGTCTACGGCTCGACCACCTGGGTTTACAGCGACTGCGCCGAGCAGGCGGTCGACGAGGACACGCCGATCCCGGCGCCGCGCCACCTCTACACCGCGACCAAGCTGGCCGGGGAGACCTACTGCGCCGGCTACGCCGAGCTGTTCGAGCTGGAGTCGACGGTGCTGCGCTTCGGCATCCCCTACGGGCCGCGCGCCCGCGCCGCCGGCGTCGTCGCCAAGTTCACCGACCTGGCGCTGGAAGGCAAGCCGCTGACGATCGCCGGCGACGGCAGCCAGTGCCGCAGCTTCATCTACGTCGAGGACCTCGCCGACGGGATCGTCTCGGCGCTCGCCCCGGCCGCCGCCAACCGCACCTACAACCTCTCCGGCGAGGAGGTGGTGACGATCCTCGAAATCGCCGAGCGGGTGCAGGAAAACACCGAGGGCTGCGAGATCGTCCACACGCCGCCGCGCCCCGGCGACTTCCCCGGCAAGCAGATCTCCAACGCCCGCGCGCTGGAGGAGATCGGCTGGAAGGCGGAGACGAGCTTCCGCGATGGCGTGCGCCGCTACGTCGAGTGGGTGCGCAACACCACCCGGCCGCCCGACCCGGTGCCCGGCCTGAAGCCGGTCCTGCGCGGCAGCGCCGGGACCGAGGAGCGGCCGCCGCGGGTGCTGGTGATGACCGCCGACATCGGCGAGGGCCACGACCTGCCGGCACGGATGATCAAGGCCGACGTCGAACGCGACGTGCCCGACGCCGAGGTCGAGGTGGTCGACGGGCTGCAGGCGATGGCGAGGATCTGCGGCTCCGTGGTTCGCGACGGCTCGCGCTTCACCTTCCGCTGGATGCCTTGGCTGTTCGACCTGCAGTACTGGCTGATCGCGAAGTTCGCGCCGACCCGCTGGCTGATGCACCACCTCAGCTACCTGTTCGGCGCCCGCGGCCTGATGCGGGCGATCGAACAGCGCCAGCCCGATGTCGTCATCTCCACCTACCCGGGCGTCACCGCGGTGCTCGGCATGCTGCGCGAGAACCGCCGCCTGCTCGTCCCGGTGCACTCGGCGATCACCGACCTCGCCGGGCTGCGCTACTGGGCGCATCCCGGCGTCGACCTGCACTACGTGACCCATCCGGAGTCGGTCGAGGAGGTCGAGCAGCTGGTCGGCCCGGGCAGCGTCGAGTGGCTGCGGCCGCCGATCGCCCGCGACTTCCTGATGCCGCGCACCCGCGCCGCGGCGCGCGAGGCGCTCGAGCTGCCCGCGCACGGCCGCCTCGTGCTGGTCTCCGGCGGCGGCTGGGGAGTAGGCGACCTGGACGGGGCGATCGACGCGGCGCTGCGCGAGGAGGACACGCTGGTCGTCTGCCTCGCCGGCCGCAATGAGCAGCTGCGCGAGCGGCTCGAGCAGCGCTACGCGGGCAACGAGCGCATGCGGGCGATCGGCTTCACCGAGCAGATGAGCGACTGGCTGGCCGCCGCCGACGCGATCGTCCACTCGACCGCCGGGCTGACCGTGCTCGAGGCGCACATCCGCGGCTGTCCGGTCGTCTCCTACGGCTTCTCCGTCGGCCACCTGCGGGCCAACAACGCCGCCTTCGAGCGCTTCGGCCTGGCCGAGGTGGCGCGCTCCGAGCACGAGCTCGAGTCGGTGCTGCGCCACCTGACCCGCGAGCGCCGCTCGCCCGACTCGAGCTTCGCCTCGCTGCCCTCGATCTCCTCGCGGGTGCTGGCGGCGCGGCCGCGGGTCAAGCCGCAGCCGGTCTGGCGGCTGCGCATGGAGCGGGTCGCGACCGCGGTCAGCCTCGCCGCCCTGGCGATCGTCCTGCTGTTCACGGTGATCGACCGCGAAGCGCCCTACAAGGTCGTCGCCAAACCGCTCGAGGGCCGCATCCACTTCGGCAGGGACGAAGACGAACCGTCGCCGGCCGCGCAGCCGAACGGCCCCGCGGCCCGGCAGGGCGCCGCCACCCACGCAGGCCGTTGACCTGGGCCCCGCTGGCGCCGCACTCGCCGTGGGTCGCGGCGCGGCTCGGGATCGTGCGGCGCGAGGAGGGGCTCGACGGGGTCGCGCTGACCTTCGACGACGGCCCGCACCCGCAGGGGACGCCGCTCGTGCTGGAGGCGCTGCGCGAGGCCGGCGCCCGGGCGACCTTCTTCTGTGCCGGCGAGCAGGTCGAGCGGCGTCCGGCGCTGGTGGCGGAGATCGTCGCCGCCGGCCACCGGGTCGAGCTGCACTGCCATCGCCACCGCAGCGCCCTGCGCCTGACCCCTCGCCAGTTCGCCGCCGACGCCGAGCGCGGCCGCGCGACGGTCGAGGCGGCGAGCGGCCAGGAGATTCGTGACCACCGGCCGCCCTACGGGATCTACACCGGCGCCGCCCTGCGCAGCGTCCGCGAGCGCGGCTGGCGGCCGGTGCTCTGGTCGCAGTGGGGGAGGGACTGGCGCAGGCGGGCGACGGGACGTTCGATCGCCCGGCTGGCGACCGGCTCCGCCCGCGCGGGCGACATCCTCCTACTGCACGACGCCGACTACTACAGCGCCCCCGGTTCCTGGGCGCGCACCGTCGCGGCCCTGCCGATCATCCTCGAGGAGCTGGGATCGCGCGGGCTGAAGATCGCCTCGCTGCGCCGCTGACTCGGTGGCGCGAGCGTCCACTGCTCGCAGCCGGCGAAGGCTTCGTCGAGCCGCCGCGCCATCGCGCTCCTTCTGGTTGGCCGATCCTGGTCGAAGATCTCTCCGGGCATCACTCCGTCTCCGTCCTGTAGGGGGCGTTGACATAACACTCGCGCCCCGATCGGACGAAAAACCCGCAAGTAGCGAAAAACCCCGCAGTTTGCGCGAAGTGCTACGAGCCCGAGGCGAAGGCGGCGATCTCGTCGGCGAGGCGGCCTGGCTGGTCGAGTGGGACGAAGGTCGACGCGTCGGGGATCTCGACCAGCCTCGCGTTGGGGACTTCGTCCCGGAGCCGCTCGGCGTACTTCAGCGGGAAGAACCTGTCGCCGGGGGCCCAGGCGAGCAGCAGGGGAATGCCGGAGCCGCGCAGCTTCTCGGCCGCCTCTTCGGTGTAGCGCCTGTTCATCCCGGCGGTGACCTTCTTCGCGTCGTGCTTGACGCCGGGGTCGTGCAGGCTCGGCCGCATCCAGGAGGCGACGAGCTCGGGCGGGATCGGCGTCTTCGCGAAGGGCTTGAAGGCGGCGCGGGCGAGGGCGGGGATCCGGAACGGCGCCGAGATCAGCGCCATGCCCCCGGGCAGTCCGGCGACCGGTGGCATCGCCTTGAAGATCCCCGGCGGGAAGTTGTCGTGCGTGTCGCAGTTGGTCAGCACGAGCCGGCCGATCCTCTCCGGGTGGCGCGTGACGAGGACCTGAGACATCGCTCCGCCGGAGTCGTTGCCGACAATCGTCACGTCCTCGAGGTCGAGCGCCTCGAGGAAGCTCGCGACGGTCGCAGCGATTCCGTACGGGCTGAGGTCGGCGTCCGGCCTCATCGGAACCTGCTGGGCGCCGATCGGCCAGTCGGGCGCGAGGCAGCGGCAGCGGTCGGCGAGCGCGTCGACGACGCCATCCCAGAGCCGGCCGTCGACCAGGAAGCCGTGGACGAAGACCACCGGCCTGCCCTCGCCGGCCTCGCGGTAGCGGATCGTCCCCGCGGGAAGCTCCACCTCGCGTCGCTGGCCGGCTGACGCCATGCCGACACCTTACTCAGACGCAGGGCCCCTGCGCCACCGCTTGCGCACTTCTCTAGACTTGGACGCGATGAAAGCCGCAATCCACCCCGAGTACCAGCTCGCCCACGTGCACTGCTCGTGCGGCAACGACTTCTACACGCGCGCCACGGTGTCGGATCTGCACGTCGAGCTCTGCTCGGAGTGCCATCCCTTCTACACCGGCAAGCAGAAGCTCGTCGACACCGGCGGGCGGGTCGAGCGCTTCCAGCGGCGCCAGGCAAAGCACGCCAAGGCCTCCCGCTGAGCGATGGCCGCGGAGACAACCTCTCCGCAGTCAGACTTGCCCGTCTCCGCTGACGGCGCCGATCCGCTGCGCATGCCCGACGGGGCGCTGGTCGCCAAACGCGACGCGCCGGTCGGCGGCCAGGCGGTGCTCGAGGGAGTGATGATGCGCGGCGTCTCGACCTGGGCGGTCGCGGTGCGCAACCCCGAGGGCCAGATCGAGCTCAGCTCCGAACCGCTGGTGCCCTGGGCGAAGCGCCACCGCCTCTGGCGGGTGCCGGTGCTGCGCGGCGTCGTCGCGCTCGGCGAGTCGCTGAAGATCGGCTTCCGCGCCCTGGCGATCTCCGCCAACGCGCAGATGGAGGAGGACGAGCAGGGCGAGAGGGAAGAGATCGGCGGCTTCGTCTGGGGGGCGACGATCGTGCTCTCGATGGCGCTTGCGGTGGGCCTCTTCTTCGTCGTCCCGGTCGGGCTGACCAGCCTGATCAAGGACCAGCTCGGCTCGCCGCTGCTCTTCTGGCTGATCGAGGGGCTGCTGCGCACGGGGATCTTCATCGGCTACATCGCGGCGATCAGCCGCCTGCCGGACCTGCGACGGGTTTTCGAGTACCACGGCGCCGAGCACAAGACGATCTCCTGCTACGAGGCCGAGGACGCGCTCGTCCCCGCGCGGGCGAAGCTCTACTCGCGCCTGCACCCGCGTTGCGGCACCAGCTTCCTGCTGATCGTGATGGTGCTGGCGATCTTCGTCTTCGCGCCGATCGGCCTGCCGGCCTGGTACTGGCTGCTCGCCTCGCGCATCCTCGGCATCCCGTTGATCGCCGGCCTCTCCTACGAGGTGATCAAGTGGGCGGGGAAGAACAGGCGCAAGCGCTGGGTGCGGGCGGTGATGTGGCCGGGCCTGATGCTGCAGAACCTGACCACGCGCGAGCCCGACGAAGCGCAGCTCGCGGTGGCGATCGCCGCGCTGGAGAAGGTGCTGGCCGAGGAGACCCCGGCCGAGGTCGGCGAGGCGCCGATCGAGATCGTCGCTTAGCTTCGCCGTAAGCTGGCGAGATGATTGACGCGCTTATCGAGCAGATCGAGGCCAGGTTCTCCGAGCTTGAGCGGGAGATGTCCGACCCTGGGGTCATTTCCGATCGACAGCGGTATGCGGAAGTCGGGCGGGAGTACCGGGAGCTGCAGCCTGCGCACGAGCTGGCGGCCGAGTACCGGACGCTGAGCGGGGATCTGGAGGGGGCTCGGGAGCTGCTCGAGGAGGGCGAGGACGAGGAACTTCGCAAGGTGGTGGACGAGGCGCCGGGGCGGCTGGAGGAGCTGGAAGAGGAGATCCGGCTGGCGATGGTCGAGCGCGACCCGAACGACGCGAAGAACGTGCTGGTCGAGATCCGCGCCGGCGCCGGCGGGGACGAGGCGGCGCTGTTCGCCGGCGACCTCTACAAGATGCTCACCCGCTACGCGGAAGAGCGCGGCTTCGCGACCGAGGTGCTCTCGCAGTCGGCGGCCGAGGTCGGCGGCTTCAAGGAGGTGACCTTCGCGATCAAGGGCGAGGGCGCCTACTCGATCTTCAAGTTCGAGGGCGGCACGCACCGCGTCCAGCGGGTGCCCGAGACCGAGTCGCAGGGGCGCATCCACACCTCGACCGCGACGGTCGCGGTGCTGCCAGAGGCCGAGGAGGTCGAGGTCGAGGTCGACCAGAACGACCTGCAGATCGACGTCTACCGCTCCTCGGGCCCGGGCGGGCAGTCGGTCAACACGACCGACTCGGCGGTGCGGATCACGCACAAGCCGAGCGGCATCGTCGTCTCGATGCAGGACGAGAAGTCGCAGCTGCAGAACCGCGAGAAGGCGATGCGGGTGCTGCGCGCGCGCCTGCTCGAGCGCGAGGTCGCCGAGCAGCAGGCGAAGGTCGCGGCCGAGCGCAAGGCGCAGGTCGGCAGCGGCGAGCGCTCGGAGAAGGTCCGGACCTACAACTTCCCCCAGGGCCGCGTCACCGACCACCGGATCAAGCTGACGACGCACAACATCGAAAGTGTGCTCGCGGGCGACCTCTCGGAGTTCACGGACGCCCTCGCCGCCGAGGAGAAGCGGCAGCGACTCGAGGCCGCCGCGGCCTCCGCCGCCTGAGCGTGGCCGAGGCGGCGACCGCCGGCAGCGTCCGCGACGCCCTGGGCGGGGCGGGGGACGCGCTTGCCGCGGCCGGCGTCGACTCGCCACGGCTCGACGCCGAGCTGCTGCTCGCCGAGGCGACCGGCTGGGAGCGGGCGCGACTGGCGGCGGAGCCCGAGGCCGGCGTGCCCGCTGCCGCGGCGCGGCGCTTCGGGGAGATGGTGCGGCGGCGGTTGCGACGTGAGCCCGTTGCCTACATCCTCGGCCGCAAGGGGTTTCGTCAGATCGAGCTGGCGGTCGATCGGCGGGTGCTGGTGCCGCGGCCGGAGACGGAGCTGCTGGTCGAGCTGGCGCTGGAGCTGCGGCCGCGGCGGGTGCTCGACATGGGGACCGGCTCGGGCGCGGTGGCGTTGGCGATCGCCGACGAGCTGCCGGGCTGCGAGCTGCTCGCCACCGACACCTCGGACGCGGCGCTCGAGGTCGCTCGCGCGAACGCGGCGAGCCTCGGGCTCGCCGAGCTGGTCGAGTTCCACGCGACGATGCTGCCGCCGGCGCCGCCGCGGCTCGACCTGGTCGTCGCCAACCTGCCCTACGTGGCGGAGGCCGACTGGGGCGGCTTGGAGCCCGAGGTGACCGAGTGGGAGCCGCGCGAGGCGCTGCTCGGCGGGCCGGACGGCCTCGACGTGATTCGCGCCGCCGTCGCCGTGGCGGCGACCGTTGCGCCGTCGCTGGCGCTCGAGGTCGGCGCCGGCCAGGCGTCCGCGGTCAGCGAGCTGCTCTTCGCGGCGGGCTTCGCAACGGTCGAGACCCGCCCCGACCTGGCCGGCATTCCCCGCGTCGTCTGGGGAAAAAAATGACCGGCTGTGTCGCCTTTTAGGTCATATAGACGTATAAGGCGACACGGAGGTTGATTTTGCTGATTTCGGTAGAGACGGACGGGGCAGCGGCGGCGCGGGCGGCGCTGGAGGCGACGATCTCCTCCGGCGGCGTTGCGGTCTTCCCGGCCGACGGGCTCTACGGGCTCGCCTGCGACCCGCTCGACGCGGCGGCGATCGCGCGGATCCACCGGATCAAGGGCCGCGACGACGGCAAACCGTCCGCCGTCATGTACTTCTCGCCGCTGGCGATGCGCGAGCTGGTCGCAGGGCTCGGCCCGCGCACGCGGCTCGCGGTCGGGGCGCTGACGCCCGGCCCGGTGACGCTGGTCGTCGCGAATCCGGAGGGCCGCTACCCGCTCGCCTGCCGCGAGGACCGCGCGCGGCTCGGCGTGCGCCTGATCGGCGGCCCGCTGGCCGGCGCGATGTGCCCGCTCTTCCAGACCTCCGCCAACCTCAGCGGCGAGCCCGCGCCCGGCCGCTTCGCCGACGTCCCACCGCCGATCGTCGAGGAAGTGGACCTGGCGATCGACGGCGGCGAGCTGACCTGCCTGCCCTCGACCGTCGTCGACCTGACCCGCTTCGACGAGCAGGGGGAGTGGACGGTCCTGCGCGAGGGCGGCCTTGCGACCGGCGACCTAGCAGCCCGGCTGGCCGCGGTAGGGAAGGCGGACCCGCCGCCGGGCTGAGTTGTCGCGCTCGTTCGACTCGAAGAGCAGCTGCTTCGGGTCGACGGTCATCGTGAAGAGGAAGCAGCCGCGCAGGCCGCTGACGTCGATCCACTGCTTGTCGTAGTCGGCGGGGTAGATGTCCGACCAACCCACCGAGGTGCCGAGCGTGACCGCCTTCGTGTAGGGGTCCTGGTCGCAGCCGGGGTAGTGGCGGATCCGCGGCGAGCGCCCGCCGGGGCGGGTGCGCTCGAGGTCGCGCAGGCAGTAGTTGAGCTTCGGGCCCGTGCGGATCACCGGGCCGGCGTCCCGCTTCGGCCCGAGCCGCCGCAGCTCGAAGCGGGCGAGCTGGTGGACCTTCCAGTAGGAGCCGCCGAAGTAGGCGCCGACGTCGGTGAAGCGCAGCGTCGCGTCGGTGCGCAGGACCAGGCGGCCGCCGCCCTTGCGGTGGATCCGCTCGTCGACCCGCATCCGGCGCCAGCCGTCTCGGTGCCCGCGCAGCTCGATCGGGCCCTTGCCACGGCTCTTCACGTCGCTGGTCGCGCGCAGCAGCGCCTTGCCGCCGTAATGCGTCTCGTAGATTTCCGACGGCTTGCCGATCCGCAGGTTGGGGCAGAGCAGCCGGCGGGCCTGCGGTCCTTCGCAGGGGTTGTCGGACTTCGCCTCGGCGCTCGCCGCGCCGAGCAGCGAGATGAGGGCGACCGTCGCGATGAGGAAACGGGCGTTCACGGCGCGCAAGGCTATCCCGGGCCGTTGGTATGGTCGATCCATCTTGGCCGAGCTACCCGAGAACCTGCAGGCCGCACCCCTCTCCGAGGTCGATCCGGAGATCGCCGCGGTGCTCGAGGCCGAGCTGCGACGCCAGCAGGGGACCCTGGAGATGATCGCCTCGGAGAACTTCGTGCCGCAGGCGGTGCTGGAAGCGGTCGGCTCGGTGCTGACCAACAAGTACGCCGAGGGCTACCCCGGCCGTCGCTATTACGGGGGCTGCGAGGAGGTCGACGTCGCCGAGGAATTGGCGATCGCGCGCGCCAAGGAGCTGTTCGGCGCCGAGCACGCGAACGTCCAGCCTCACGCCGGGGCGCAGGCCAACAACGCCGCCTACATGGCGCTGATCGAGCCGGGCGACAAGATCATGGGCCTGGCGCTCGACCACGGCGGCCACCTGACCCACGGGATGAAGCTGAACGTCTCCGGCAAGCTGTACGAGATCGTCGCCTACCACGTGCGGCGCGAGGACCTGCGGGTGGACATGGAGGAGGTCGAGCGGCTCGCCCACGAGCAGCGGCCGAAGCTGATCGTCGCCGGCTGGTCGGCCTACCCGCGGCAGCTCGACTTCGCCGCCTTCCGCCGGATCGCCGACTCGGTCGGCGCCAAGCTGATGGTCGACATGGCGCACTTCGCCGGCCTCGTCGCCGCCGGCGAGCACCCCAACCCGGTCGAGCACGCCGACGTCGTCACGACGACGATCCACAAGACCCTCGGCGGCCCTCGCAGCGGGATGATCCTCAGCACCGAGGAGCACGCGAAGGCGATCGACAAGGCGATCTTCCCCGGCCAGCAGGGGGGGCCGCTGATGCACACGATCGCCGCCAAGGCGGTGGCGCTGCGAATCGCCGCGAGCGAGCCGTTCCGCGCCCGCCAGCGGCAGACGATCGCCAACGCGCAGGCGCTCGCCGCCGGCCTGGAAGCGAGCGGCGTGCCGGTGCTCACCGGCGGCACCGACGTCCACCTGGTGCTCGTCGACCTGACGCCGAGCGGGCTCGACGGCAAGGCCGCCGAGGACCGCCTGGAGCAGGTCGGGATCACGGTCAACCGCAACGCGATCCCCTTCGACGAGCGGCCGCCGATGAACCCCTCCGGCCTGCGCATCGGCACCCCGGCGCTGACCACCCGCGGCCTGGTCGAGGAGGAC
>DASSBJ010000045.1:0-5945 GCA_035698885.1 Solirubrobacterales bacterium | reverse complement strand
CCCTGACCGGCCGTCGCGGCGACGAAGGCGGCGATTTCCTTCGCCTGCGCCTCGTTGACGATGCCGGCCGGCATGCGGCCCGGGGTGGTGCTGCTGTCGACGCCGTTTTCGACCGCGTTGAGCACCCGGCCTTCGGTCGCTTCGATCGTCTGCTGAGCGTTCGGGCCTTCCGGCGGTCCGGACGGAGCGAGCAGTTCGTCGAGGTCGGGCGCGAAGTTGCCGTCGGTGCCCGCCGCGTAGAGCGTGTGACAGGTGCCGCAGTTGGTGTCGAAGAGGCTCTTGCCTTCCTGCAGGCTCGCCGGGACCGAGGCTTCGGCGACCTCGTCGCCGTCGGCGCGGAAGACCAGCCAGGGGATCAATGCGGCCAGGACGACGACCAGCGCGGCGAAGGAGATGAAGACTTTCTTGCTCATTTGCCGCGCGCACGGTACCAGGGACACATGCGCCGCAGCGCGCACTCGCCGCAGCGCGGGCGCGGGCGGCAGACCTCGCGGCCGTGGCGGATCAGGTTCATGTGCAGCTCATAGGCGTCCTGCGGCGGCACGACCGCCAGCATCTCGTCGTGCGCGCGCTCGAACGAGGCCTTTTCGGCGAACAGGCCGAGCCGGCCGCCGACCCGGTGGATGTGGACGTCGACCGGGATCTCGGGGATGCCCCAGGTGAAGATCAGCACGCAGGCCGCCGTTTTGCGCCCGACGCCGGGCAGCGAGAGCAGGAACTCCAGCGACTCCTCGCGCGGCGCGTCGCGCGTCCATTCGAGGTCGGGGGGCTCGCCCAGCCGCTCGAGGATCGCCTGGATCCGCGGCGCCTTCTGCCGCGCCAGCCCGCCCGGCCGGATCGCCTCCTCGAGCTCGTCGAGCGGCGCGTCGCGCACCTCCTCCCAGGTCGGATAGCGCTCGCGCAGCCGGGCGAACGACCGATCCCTGTTGCGGTCGTTGGTGTGCTGCGAGAGCACCGTCTTGACCAGCTCGGCGATCGGCTGCCCGTGCGGCTCGTTCACCGGCTCCCCGTACATCTCCCGCAGGCGGTCCCTGATCGCCCGGACCCTTCTCTTGTCTGGCCGCTTCCAAGCCACGAGACGCGACCCTATTGCGAGGCAGCTCGCGCGCGACGGGACCCGCGCGCCGTTAACGCCCGATTACAATTGACGGATGTCTCGTGCCGTCAGCGCACTCGGGTCGCGCCTGCCCCAGGGCTGGGGCGATCTGGGGCGCCAGATCGGGATCCTGGTCGGCGTCGACGTCGCCTACGAGCTGGTGCGCGGGATCGCCGACGGCCAGCGCTCGGAGGCGATCGCCCACGGCCAGGCGATCATCGACCTCCAGCAGTCGAGCCACACGCTGTTCGAACCGTCGCTGCAGGCCTTCTTCATGCCCGCCCACTGGCTGATCGACCTCGCCAACCAGATCTACCTCAACGCCCAGTTCTCGATCGCCCTCGGCTTCCTCGTCTGGCTCTACCTGTTCCGCAACGAGTCCTACTACTTCGTCCGCAACATGTTCGTCGTCTCGATGGGCCTCGCCCTCGTCGGCTACACGCTCTACCCGACCGCGCCGCCGCGGATGTTCCCCGAGCACGGCTACGTCGACACGATCGTCGACTTCTCCAACGTCAACCACGACTCCACCCTGGCGAAGATCTTCATCAACCCGTACGCCGCGGTGCCGAGCATGCACTGCGCCTTCGCGCTGATGATCGGCGGCACCGGCTACAGGGTCTGCCGCCACTGGATCCCGAAAGCCTTCTGGGCTGCCTGGCCGCTGCTGATCGCCTGGGTCGTGATCGTCACCGCCAACCACTACTGGTTCGACGTCGCGCTCGGCTGGCTGGTAGCGGCCGCCGCCGCGGTGACCGCGCAGTGGCTGCTCGCGCGCGCCCGGCCCGAGGCCTGGGCTTGGCGATCCAACGTGCCTCGAGAGGCCGAGGCGTAAGGCCATCGACTAGCGTGGCGCGAATGGATTCGCCGGCCCCTCCGAGGGCCCCGAGCAGCCGCCGCAACGGCCAGGAGCTGCGCGCCTACGCGCGCGAGCGGCTGATCGACTCGCGGCTGACGCCGAACGCGATCTCGCTCGCCGGCCTGGTCGGCAACCTGGTCGCCGCCTTCCTGGTGACCCAGCGGCTCTTCTTTCTCGCCGGCGTCGCCTTCGTCCTCGGCTCGGTGATGGACACGCTCGACGGGCGCTACTCGCGCATGTCGGGCAAGGGGACGCTGTTCGGCGCCTTCCTCGACTCGACCCTCGACCGGATCGAGGAGGGGATCGTGCTCACGGCCGTCGCCGGCTACTTCGCCGCGACCGGCGAGGACTTCGCCGCGGCGATGTGCGTGCTCGCCGTGCTCGGCTCGCTGATGGTCTCCTACACGCGCGCCCGCGCCGAGGCGCTCGGGGTCGAGTGCAAGGTCGGGTTGGCGACGCGTCCCGTGCGGGTAGTCATACTCTCGATTGGCCTGGTCTTCGCCAAGGGCGCCGGGATCGGCGATTTCGAGCTCCTGGCCCCGGCGGTCTACCTGATCGCGGCGCTGACCATCGTGACCACGATCCAACGCGTTTGGCATGTCCGAAACGAGCTTTCCAAGGAGCCCAGCGGGCCACCGGAGCTGTAACCCGGCGCGGCCGGAGGTGTGCTTTGCCAGTCAGCCGAATCGAGAGGGGACTTAGAGCTTCATGAGTGAGACCAACGGAGCAAGCAACGGCGCCGCCCGCACGGACGAGAAGGTCCGCGTCGCGATCGTCGGCGTCGGCAACTGCGCCAACTCCTTCATCCAGGGCGTCCAGTACTACAAGGACGCCGACCCGGCGGAGGAAGTGCCGGGCCTGATGCACGTCGAACTGGGCGGCTACCACGTCCGCGACGTCGAGTTCGTCGCCGCCTTCGACATCGACGCCGAGAAGGTCGGCAAGGACCTCTCGGAGGCGATCTGGTCGGGCCAGAACGACACGATCAAGTTCGCCGACGTGCCCGAGCTGGGGGTCAAGGTCGAGCGCGGCATGACCCACGACGGCCTCGGCAAGTACCTGAAGGAGAAGATCACGAAAGCGCCGGGTGAGACCGCGGACGTCGTCGGCATCCTCAAGCAGACCAAGGCGGACGTGCTGGTCTGCTACCTGCCGGTCGGCTCCGAGGACGCGACCAAGTGGTACGTCGAGCAGGCGCTGAAGGCGGGCGTCGGCTTCGTCAACTGCCTGCCCGTCTTCATCGCCCGCGAGAACTACTGGGACAAGCGCTTCGAAGAGGCCGGGCTGCCGATCATCGGCGACGACATCAAGTCGCAGGTCGGGGCGACGATCGTCCACCGCCAGCTGGCGCGGCTGTTCCACGACCGCGGCGTGCGCATGGAGCGCACCTCGCAGCTCAACGTCGGCGGCAACATGGATTTCTACAACATGCTCGAGCGCGAGCGGCTCGACTCGAAGAAGATCTCCAAGACCAACGCGGTCACCTCGATCATGGGCCACGAGCTGCCCGCCGAGGACGTCCACGTCGGCCCCTCCGACTACGTCGCCTGGCTGACCGACCGCAAGTGGGCGCACATCCGCCTCGAGGGCAAAGCCTTCGGCGACGTGCCGCTCAACGTCGAGCTGAAGCTCGAGGTCTGGGACTCGCCCAACTCGGCCGGCGTCGTGATCGACGCCGTGCGGATCCTCAAGCTGGCACTCAACAACGGCGTCGCCGGGCAGCTCGACGGGCCATCCAGCTACCTGATGAAGTCGCCGCACAGCCAGCGCCCCGACGACGAGGCGCGCGAGCGCACGGAGGAGTTCATCGCCAAGTACGCGCGCGGCAAGGCGCCGGCGCCCGACGGGTCCAAGGTCTCCGCGGCCTGAGCGGCGCCGAGCCGTGCCCGGCGACTCCAAGCCACTCTCGATAGCCCAGGTCACGCCCCACCGCCGGGGCACGGCCAACCGGGTGACGGAGTTCGCCGGGCGCGTCTCCGAGGAGCTGGCGCGACGCGGGCACGAGGTGCTGCGGCTGTACGCGGGCGACGCGACCAAACGGCGACTGGCGGCCGAGCCGCCCGACGTCGTCCACGTGCACGAGCCGTTCGCCCCCAGCGCCTCCGCGGCGGCGCTGCGCCACTCGCACTCGCTCAACGTCGGCACCTTCCACCGGCCGCAGGAGCGGCTCTTCTCGACCCAAATGGCGCGGCCGCTGGTCGAGATCTTCTTCGGCCGGCTCGACGCGCGGACCGTGGCCGACCCGGCGACCGGCGAGCTGCTCGAGCGCTACTTCCCCGGCTCCTACGAGCTGGTCGAGCCGGCGGGGGAGGGGCGCGACTGGGGCGCCGTCGCCGACGAGCTGGAAGCGATCTACCGGCGGCTGCTGGCGCGCCGCCACGCGCCGGACGGCGACCCGGAGGTGCGGGCGCGGATCGCCGCGCGGCCGCTGATCGAGGTCGACCTGCACATGCACACCGACCACTCGCCCGACTGCGCGACGCCGGTCGGGGTGCTGCTGGAGACGGCGCGCGACCGCGGCCTCGGAGCGATCGCGATCACCGACCACAACGAGATCTCGGGCGCGCTGGAGGCGCGGCGGATCGCCGAGCGGATGGGCGACATCAAGGTGATCGTCGCCGAGGAGGTGAAGACCGCCGAGCAGGGCGAGGTGATCGGCCTCTTCCTCGAGCGGAAGATCCCGAAGGGGATGACGATGGCGGAGACGATCGCCGCGATCCGCGAGCAGGGCGGCCTGGTCTACGTGCCGCACCCCTTCGACCGCTTCCACTCGGTGCCCGACTACGAGCACCTGCTCGAGATCGTCGATGAGATCGACATCCTCGAGGTCTTCAACCCGCGGGTCGCGCTGACCTCGTTCAACGAAGAGGCCGAGCGCTTCGCGCGCAAGTACCGGATCGTCCCCGGCGCGGGCTCCGACAGCCACGTCGCGCAGGGGCTGGGCAGCGTGCGGCTGCGGATCCACGACTTCGACGGGCCGGCCGAGTTCCTCGAGGCGATGCGCGACGCCGACATCACCCGCAAGCACAAGAACCTCGTCTACGTGCAGACGCTGAAGCTGCTGCAGACGACCGGGCGGCCGAAGGCGGCGAAGCGCAGCGTGCCCGACGCGAAGCCGGTGCGCGGCGGCAGGCCGCGCAAGAAACGACGCTCGGCGGGGGGCCGGGCCGGCAAGGGTTGATGCAGGAGGCGCGGGCGAGAGGAAGCGCGGGCGAGCCGTCAAAGAGATCGGCCAGCGTGCCCGCGACCGACGACGAGATCAGAGAGAAGTACCTGGAACGCGCGATCCGCGAGCTCAACCAGCTGACCCACGAGCTGCAGGAGTGCCCGCACTGCCCGCGCGGCAAGCTGATGCCGGTGCTCGGCTCCGGCCACCCGCAGGCCGACGTGTTCATGATCAAGCACGCGCCCGGGGTCGCCGAGATCGAAGAGGGCGTCGCCTTCTACGGGCGGGCCGGCAACGCGCTGATGAAAAGCTTCAAGCGGCTGGGGATCGACCCGCTGGTCGTCTACGGCACGCTCTGCGTCAAGTGCCCGATCGCCGAGCCCGACCTGGCGGCCGAGGAGTGCGTGCGCCGCCTGCTCACCGAGCTGGCGGTCGTGCAGCCGAAGATCCTCGTCGTGATGGGCGAGCCGGCGCTGCGCGTGCTCAACGGGCTGCGGGTGCCGCTGGCGCGCGAGGTCGAGCCGCGCGAGGGCGAGGTCCAGGCCTTCACCCCGACCATCGACGCCCTCTACACCCCCGACATCGACGAATCGCTCGACGAAGAGGGCGCCAAGCAGCGCTTCTGGCGGTCGTTCAAAATGCTCGGAGAGTGGTACGAGGACCTGCCGCCGTATTAGCGGTGGGGGACGGCGTCAATCCGGCGCCGCAGCGGATGCGACGTTTCCCATTGCATCCACGTTCGCCGATGCGAGGCCGCGGACGACCACCGTGTCGAGAGCGGTGTAGGCGTTGAGGCGTTTCTGAGCTTCGTCGCGGGTTGAGGC
>DASSBJ010000044.1:0-17494 GCA_035698885.1 Solirubrobacterales bacterium | reverse complement strand
CAGACAGCGACGAAGTCAAGGGCCGCGTCGAGCTTGCCATCCCTCAGGCTGAAGTCCGAGCTCGAGATTGCCGGGGTGAAGCGGTCGTAGAAGGGCTTCGTCAGGCCCAGGCTCTTGTGCAGTCGGTCCCATCCCAGCTTGATCGCCAGCTCGTGCGCCCGCAGCTTGCGGGCGTGGAAGAGGCCGAGCAGCTCGACCCGCGCGAAGTGCGCCTCGCAGAGCTCGCGGAACTCGGCGGCGCGGTACTCGCGCACGTGCCAGGGGTTGTCGGACTTCTCGGCGCCGGGCGGCGCCAGGGTCAGCAGGTTGGGCGTCGAGACGTAGGCGACGCCGCCGGGCGCCAGCATCGACTTGAAGTGCTCGAGGATCGCGCCGGCGTCCTGCACGTGCTCGATCGTCTGCAGGAAGACGACCGCGTCGCAGGGCTCGGCGAAGCTCTCGACCAGGTCGCGCTCGAAGCGCAGGTTGGGGCGCGCGTAGCGCAGCCGCGCGTGCTCGTGCGCCTCGGGGTTGGCGTCGACGCCGACGACGCTCGCCGCGGCCCGCGCGAGCACGTCGGAGCCGTAGCCCTCGCCGCAGGCCATGTCGACGACGCGCCTGCCGGCGACCCGGGCGGCGATCCATTCGTAGACGGCCAGGTGGCGGCGGAACCAGTAGTTCTCCTCCGGCACGTCGGGCAGCGTCCGCTCACCGGTCAGCGGCAGCGGCGGCACCCCGGGCGGCTGGTTTTCCTGAACGTATTCGCGCTCCATGAACCGGGGACCGTATTGTTCCCGGCCCCATGCCCGCCTCCCCCGCGGCCTCGCCGGAGCACATCAAGGACGTCAACACGCGCTACCACGACGCGGCGGCCGACGAATACGACGCCAAGTGGGGGATCGACTTCGGCGCCACCGGCCAGCGGCAGGTGCGCGGCAAGCTGGAGAAGGCGCTCGGCGGGCTCGACGGGGAGCGCTTTCCAGACGCGCTGGAGATCGGCTCCGGCACCGGCTACTTCTCGCTCAACCTGCTGCAGATCGGGACGATCGAGCGGCTGACCGCGACCGACATCTCGCCGGGGATGCTGCGGCGGCTCGCCGCGACCGCCGAGTCGCTCGGCCTCGAGGTCGAGACCGTGGCGACCGAGGCGGAGCGGCTGCCGTTCGAGGACGAGAGCTTCGACCTCGTCTTCGGCCACGCCGTCCTCCACCACATCCCCGACCTCGGGCGCGCGCTCGCCGAGTTCAAGCGCGTGCTGCGCCCCGGCGGCGCGATCGCCTTCTGCGGCGAGCCCTCGCGCTATGGCGACCGCCTCGCCGCGGCGCCGAAGCGCGCCGGCATGCTCGTCGCGCCGGCCTGGCGGCGCCTGGTCGGCGCCAGCCCGCGGCTCGTCCCCGAGATGGAGCAGTCGCACGGCCACGCCCTGGAGGGCGAGGTCGACGTCCACGCCTTCGCCCCGGCCGACCTGCGCCGCCTGCTCGGCGAGAGCGGTTTCGAGCGCCGCCGCGTCGGCGGCGAGGAGCTGCTCGCCAACGCCTGGGGCTGGGGCCTGCGCACGGTCGAGTCGAGCGCCGAGCCGGAATCGGTCTCCTGGTCCTGGCGCCGCTTCGCCTTCAACAGCTACATCGCCCTGCAGAAGCTCGACACCCGCCTGCTCGAGCCCCACCTCCCGGCCGAGCTCTTCTACAACCTGCTCCTCTCCGCCCGCAAGCCGGCCTGAGCGAACCCTCGCCGCTCAGGAGAGGGTGGAGAGCGCGGTGGCGACCGCGAAGCCCAGGGTGGTGAGGAGGCCGGCGACGCGGCCGGACTCGCGGGTCGCTTCGGGGACCATCGAGTCGACCAGCATCACCAGCAGCGCGCCCGCGGCGAAGCCGTCGATCGCCGCGCGCAGCTCGCCGGGGACCGCGTCGGCCGCCGCGTAGCCGGCGCCGGTCGCCAGCGCGCAGATCGCCGCCACGGCGACCCAGAGGGCGAGGACCCGGCGCTCGGCCACCCCGGACTCGCGCATCGCGGTGGAGGAGCCGATCGCCTCCGGCAGGTTGGAGACGAAGATCGCGACGAGCAGGCCGACGCCGATGCCCTCGCCGGCGGCGAGGCCGATCCCGAGCACGAGCTGCTCCGGGATGCCGTCGAGGAAGGCGCCCAGGGCGAGCGCGGCGCCCGCGTCGGAGCCGGCCTTGCGGCCGCTGCGGCCGCGGCCGGTCGCGAAGCGGCTGGCGATCGCCCCGTCGAGCAGGTAGTAGACGATCGCCCCCGCCCCGAGCCCGGCGGCGGTCGCCCGCAGGCTGCCCACGGCGAGCGCCTCGCTCGCCAGCTCGAAGCTGATCGCGCTGATCAGCGCGCCGGCGCCGAAGGCGAGAACGACGCCGACCCGGCGCGGCGGCCACCTGCGGGCGCCGGCCAGCAGCGCGCCGGCGACCAGCGAAGACGCGGCGACGGCGCCCCAGGCGAGGGCGCTCCCCACCCGGGCCTCCCTACTCCCGCTCCGCGCGCCGGGCGCGGTAGAGCTTGGAGCGGTGGTCGAAGCCCTTGAGGCGTTTCTCGCCGGCGTAGGAGTAGGCGAAGCGGTCGCCGGCGGCCTCCCGGGCGGCCTCGTCGATCAGCACGCTGCCGGGTTTGGCGATGCCGGTCAGGCGGCTGGCGAGGTTGACGGGGCGGCCGTAGTAGTCGCCGGCCTGGACGTGTACCGAGCCGTGGGCGACGCCGGCGCGCAGGCGGGGCAGCTCGTCGCCGGCCTCGTCGGCCTCCTCGACCATGCGCAGCGCCGCCTCGATCATCGCCGCGGCGTCGCTGGAGACGAGCATCGCCGCGTCGCCGATCAGCTTGACCAGCCGCACCGGCGGCTCGGCCACCGCGGTCGCCAGCTCGTCGAGCCGGCCGGCGATCAGGCCGAGCTCTTCGGTCTCGACCTGCTCGCCCAGCTTGGTGAAGCCGACCAGGTCGGCGAAGCAGACCGCGACCTCGGGCCCGGCGCCGAGCTCGCCGGCGGCGAGGTCGGCGGCGCCGATCACGTCGCGGCGGATCTGCTCGAGCATGTGGGCGCGGAAGGCGTAGGTGAGCGTCGGCTCGAAGACCGGCAGCATCTGCTCGGCCGCGGCGGCGAAGCGCAGCGCGACGTCGCGCTCGCTGTCCCCCGGCTGCATCAGCGTCCTCGTGACCAGCTCGCGGTTCGCCTCGGCGATCCGCGCCGTCGCCATGCCGACCGTGCGCGCGACCTGCAGCATCCCCTCTTCGGGCAGGCCGGCGTCGTAGAAGGCCTTGACGCGTTTGGCCGCCTCGAGGTCGACCTCGGTCACGGCGCGCTCGTCGGGGTCCGGGTAGGGGACGCCGAGCGCCGCGCTGGTGCGCTGCAGGACCTCCAGGTCGAGGCCGACCTTCTCGGCGACCTCGCGCGGCGTGTAGCGGGCGCCGTCGCCGGCGATCGCCCGCTCGACCGGCAAGAGCGCCAGCCGCCCGCCCTCGACCGCCTCGCGCAGCTCCTCCAACGACACGCCTTCGCCGGCCAGCCGTTCGAGCAGCTCGCGCCGCGCCTCGCGCGCCGCGCCCTCGGTGCCGTCCAGCAGCCCCTCGGCCTCAAAGTCGATCATCGCCGCATCCTGTGTCGCCTTATACGTCATATAGGCCGAAAAGGCGACACAGGCGCGGTCAGGCGAGGGCGACGGCGCCGCCGCGGCGCGGATCGCCGCCGCCGCTCAGCTCGCCAGTGGACGGATCGCGGGCGACCGCCTGCACGCCGCCGAAGAAGAGGTTGATCCGCGGCCGCCGCAGGACGGGCACGCCGCGCGCCTCGATCCGCGCCAGCGCCGCCTCGTCGACTCCCGGCTCCGCCTGCACGATGCCCGCCTCGACGTGCAGGCGCGGCGCCCGCACCGCCTCGCCGGCGGGCATCCCCTGCTCGACCGCGCGAACCACGGTCTGCACGATCGCCGACCGGATCCGGTTGGAGCCGGCGCTGCCGAGGCCGAGCTCGATCTCGCCGTCGCGGCGCACGACCGTCGGCGCCATCATCGAGGGCACCCGCCGCCCCGGCGCGATCGCGTGGAAGCCGAGCGGGTTGAGGTCCTCCTCGCCGAGCATGTTGTTGAGGATCACCCCCGTGCCGGGGACGAGCACGCCCGAGCCCGAGCCGTTGGAGCAGGTGACGCTGGCGCACATCCCGTCGCCGTCGAGCACGGCGAGGTGGGTGGTCGAGCCGAGCAGCTCGCCGGCTCGCAGGTCGAGCCGCCGCGGGTCGAGCAGCGCCCGCTCCAGCTCCTCGCCGTAGAGGCGCTCGGCGAACTCCTCGCCGCGCGCCTCGTTGGCGGCGCCCAGCGCGGCGACGAGCTGCTCGGGACCGCTGCTCCCGCCGAGCCGCTCGAGCAGCCCGAGCGAGTAGGCGATCAGGATCCCGCCCGAGGACGGCGGCGGGTTGGTGAAGACCTCTGCGCCGCGGAACGGCGCCTGAATCGGCCGCCGCTCGATCGCCTCGTACTCGGCCAGGTCGGTGGGACCGAGCGTGCCGCCGTGCTCGCGCACGTGGCCGGCCAGCGCCGCCGCCACCTCGCCGCGGTAGAACGGCTCGGCGCCCTCGGCGCCGAAGCGCTCCAGCGCCTCGGCGAGCTCGGGGAAGCGGAAGACGTCGCCGTGGCCCAATCGCCGTCCCTCGGGCGCGTAGAGCTCGCGCGCCTCGGGCAGCCGCTCGTGGATCGGCCAGAGGATCTCGAGGATGTAGGCCTGCTCGGCGTTGATCGGCGCGCCCTCGCGGGCGAGCCGCACGCCGGCGCCGACCAGCTCGCGCAGCGGCACGGAGCCGAAGCGCCGCAGCGCCAGCTCCAGCCCCGCTGCCGTGCCGGGCACGCCGCAGGAGGCCGGCCCGACGTAGAACGTCTGCACGGTCTCGGCGTCGAAGTGGACCGGCACCGGCGCCAGCTCGACCCCCCGCTCGCCCCCGTTCTTCCCGGGCGCCGCAACGAAGAAGTCAATGAGGGTCATTTCGCTCCCTCGACCGATCATCATGAATCCACCCGCCCCAAGACCCGTCAACGGACTCTCAACGGCGAAGGACGCAAGAACGCCAGCAACGGCTGCATCCACCGCGTTGCCGCCTTGCCGTAGAACCTCCGCTCCAGCCTCCGCAGTGAGCGGATGACCGGCCGCCACGACGCCCTTCATCGCTAGAGACCCGGGTAGCGGTCGCTCCCGCAGGAGCAGTGGTGGGCAGGCGAGCGAAAACCAAGCATGACTAGGACGCAGGGAGCCTGCATAGCAGCGCTATGCAGGCGACTGAGGACGACGTCAGGCGCCGGTTTGCAGCCGCCTGTCCGCCGCTGCGACAAGGGAGGGGTCGCTAGCCGGGTAAGAACTCCGGGACGTCGAGCGAGCTCAGCTCGCCGGCCTTCTCGTTGCGCGGCGCGCGGCCGCGACCGGCGTCCTTGGTGCGGCGGATCGTCGGCTCGGCGGCGCGGCGCGGCGCCGGCTGGCCGTCGAAGCGGGTGGCGACGACGGTGACCCAGATCTGGTCGCCCAGGTCCTCGTCGACGTTGGCGCCGAAGATGATGTTGGCGTCCGGATGGGCGGCCTCGCCGACCAGCTTCGCCGCCTCGCTGACTTCGACCAGCGAGAGGTCGGGGCCGCCGGTGATCGAGAGCAGGATCGCCCGCGCGCCCTCCATCGAGGTCTCCAGCAGCGGCGAGGAGATCGCTTTCTCGGCGGCGGCCAGGCCGCGGCCCTCGCCGGCGCCCATGCCGATCCCGAGCAGCGCCCGGCCGGCGTCGGACATGATCGTCCGCACGTCGGCGAAGTCGAGGTTGATCAGCGCCGGCAGGGTGACGAGGTCGGAGATCCCCTGCACGCCCTGGCGCAGCACGTCGTCGGCGACCTGGAAGGCCTCGACCATCGAGGTCTGTTCGTCGAGCACCTCGAGCAGCCGGTCGTTGGGGACGACGATCAGCGTGTCGACCGCGGCGGCGAGCTCCTCGATCCCCTTCACCGCCTGTTTGCCGCGGCGCGAGCCCTCGAAGCTGAACGGCTTGGTGACGATGCCGACGGTCAGGGCGCCGACCTCGCGGGCCAGGCGGGCGACCACCGGCGCGGCGCCGCTTCCGGTGCCGCCGCCGGCGCCGGCGGCGACGAAGACCATGTCGGAGCCCTTCAGCAGGCGCTTGATCTTGTCCTGTTCGGAGAAAGCGGAGTCGTGGCCGACGGCGGGGTCGGCGCCGGCGCCGAGGCCGCGCGTCTGCTCGTCGCCGATGTGCACGGTGACGTCGGCGACGCAGAGCTGCAGCGACTGGAGATCGGTGTTGACGGCCATGAACTCGACCCCGGGCACGTTCGCGTCGACCATCCGGTTGACCGCGTTCACCCCGGCGCCCCCCACGCCCACGACCCGAATAACCGGCTGATGCGGCTCCCCCGACCCAGGCGGCTCATACTCAGGTTCCTCCCGCCCGTACCGCGGCGTCTCACTCGGCGGTTCGGCCCGCATCGGCTCCTCGGCAAAGACCTTCTTCAGCTTCTCCGGCGCGGAGGTCCCCGACCGCTCGTCCCTTGAAGCTTCACCCTCAGACGCCCCTCCCGCGGGTGGCGTCGTAGGGGGGACCGCCTCCGAGGAAGCTTTAGCTACCGCAGGAGGCGGTGGGTCCCCTGCGGCGACAGGACCCGCGGGCCGGGACGGCTCGTCGTCCCCTGCGGCGACAGGACCCGTGGGCTGCGACTCCGAACCCTTGTCGTCAGCCTCCGGCGCGTCGTCAGTCGTGCTGCGAAAAAGGTCGGACAGCGGCCCTTCGCGCATGCTGGCCCGCTTACGCCGACTCATCTGACAGAACCTCCTCGGCCAAGTCTCGATAGTAGCCCGCGGCGTTGCCCTGCGGATCGTACTTGAGCACACTGGCGCCTTTGACCGGCGCCTCGGCGAACTTGATCGCCTTGCGGATCCGCGAGTGGAAGACGAGGTCGCCGAAGTTCTCTTCGAGGATCTCGATCGCCTCCTTGGCGTGCACGGTCCGCGTGTCGAGCATCGTCGGCAGGATGCCCTCGATCTTGACGTCCGGGTTGAGGTTCTCCTGGATCATCTTCAGCGTGTTCTGCAGCTGAACCAGCCCGCGCATCGAGAGATACTCGCACTGCACGGGGACGATCACCTTGCTCGCCGCGGTCAAGGCGTTGATCGTCAGCAGGCCGAGGCTCGGCGGCGTGTCGATGCAGACGAAGTCGTAGTCGCCGGAGACCTCTTTCAGCGCTTTCTCCAGCGAGCGCTCGCGGCCGATCTTGGTGCTCATCGCGATCTCCGCCCCGGCGAGGTCGATCGAGGAGACCGCGATGTCGATCTCGCGGTGCTGGATGATCTCCGAGATCGGCATGTCGTTGACGAGCACGTCGTAGAGGCTCTTCTCCACCTTGTCCGGATCGATCCCCTGGCTCATCGTCAGGTTGCCCTGCGGATCCAGGTCGATGCAGAGCACCCGATGCCCAGTCTCGGCAAACGCCACAGCCAGGTTCAGGGTGGTCGTAGTCTTCGCCACCCCACCCTTCTGATTGGCAAAGGCAATCACCTCGGCATGCTTGGTGGGAACCTCAACCGCCGGCTCCTCCACCACGGCCCCATGCCGGCTCGGCGCCAACAGATCCTTAGGCATGAACCGCTCCCGCTCATCCCTTGAAGCTTCACCCTCAGACGCCCCTCCTGCGGGTGGCGTCGTAGGGGGAACCGCCTCCGAGGAAGCTTCAGCGACCGGAGGGGACGGTGGGTCCCCTGCGGCGACAGGACCCGCGGGCTGCGACGTATGTCCCTTGTCGTCCTGTACCGACCTCTCCGGCACGGCCGCCTCCATCTCCTGCAGCTCCTCGACAATCGGATGCTGCTCCTCCACGGGAGGCTCTGGCGGGGACGCGGTCTTGTTCTTGCGGCTGAGGAATCCCATTGCGCGGGTATTCGAAGGGGTACCCGCTTTTCCTGCCAGACCCGGAAATTGCTAGGAATCACCCCAATCCCCGACATTCTCGACAAGCGACTGGTCTTCGTGACCGGCAAGGGCGGAGTCGGCAAGACCACGGTCGCGGTCGCGCTGGGGCTGCGCGCCGCCGAGCAGGGCAAGCGCACGATCGTCTGCGAGGTCGCCTCGCAGGAGAACGCCTCGCGGATCTTCGACCACACCGAAGTCGGCTTCCACGAGGTCGAGATGGCGGAGAACCTGTGGTCGATCTCGATCGACCCGGACGAGTCGATGCGCGAGTACGTCCTCCTGCAGCTGAAGGTCCGCGCGATGCGCGACATGCTCTTCCGCAGCCGCATCTTCTCCTACCTCGCCGCCGCCACCCCCGGCCTCAAGGAGCTGGTGACGATCGGCAAGATCTGGGAGCTGGCGCAGCTCGACCGCAAGGTCAAGTCGGGGCGCAAGTACGACCTGGTGATCGTCGACGCGCCGGCCACCGGGCACGGGATCGGCTTCCTGCAGACGCCGCGCACCTTCGCCGCGATCGCCCGCGTCGGGCCGATCCACAGCCAGGCGCAGCAGCTCGACCGCCTGATCACCGACCAGGAGCACACCGGCACCGCGATCGTCGCCCTGCCCGAGGAGATGCCGGTCAACGAGTCGGCGGCGCTGGAGGAGGAGCTGCGCAGCGAGGTCGGGGTCGCGGTCGACCGCGTCTACCTCAACGGCCTCTACCCGGAGCGCTTCTCCAAGCAGGAGGCGGAGCGCCTCGCCGAGCTGGCCGGCGGCGAGAACGGGATGGTCCGCGCCGCCGCCCGCGCCGCCGCCTCCGAGCACGGCCGCGCCCGCTCCCAGCGCGCCCAGCTCGCCCGCCTGCGTCGCCGGGTCGAGGCGCCGGTCAAGACCCTGCCCTTCCTCTTCGAGCCCGAGCTCGGCGTCGAGGCGGCCGGGAAGCTCGCCCGGAGGCTGAGCTGATGTCCGCCGTCGACGAGCTGCTCGAGGGCAAGGACATCTGCATCTGCGCCGGCTCCGGCGGGGTCGGCAAGACGACGACCTCGGCGGCGATCGCCGCCGGCATGGCGGCGCGCGGGCTGCGCGTCTGCGTGCTGACGATCGACCCGGCGAAGCGGCTCGCCGACTCGCTCGGCCTGCGCGAGCTGGGCAACGAGGCCGAGCGCGTCGACCCGCAGCTGTTCGAGCGCCACGGGGTCGAGATGAAGGGCGAGCTGTGGGCGATGATGCTCGACGCCAAGGCGACCTTCGACGAGCTCGTCGCCCGCCAGGCGCCCGACGAGGAGGCGCGCGACCGGGTGCTGAACAACCGCATCTACCAGCAGATCTCCAACGCGCTCGCCGGCTCGCAGGAGTACATGGCGATGGAGAAGCTGTTCGAGCTGCACGGCTCGGGCCGCTTCGACCTGCTGGTGCTCGACACGCCGCCGACCCGCAACGCGCTCGACTTCCTCGACGCGCCCAAACGGCTGACCCAGTTCATCGAAGGCCGCTCGCTGCGCGTGTTCATGAAGCCGACCGGGCTGGCGGCGCGGGTGGCGGGGCGCGGCGCCTCGGTCGCGCTCTCGGTCTTCAAGCGGATCGTCGGCTTCGATTTGCTCGCCGACCTGGCCGAGTTCTTCAACGCCTTCAGCGGCATGGTCGACGGCTTCCAGGCGCGCGCCAAGCGGGTCAACAGCCTGCTCTCCGACCGCCACACCTGCTTCCTCGTCGTCTGCGGCCCGCAGGGCGAGCCGGTCGACGAGGCGGTCTACTTCCATCGCAAGCTGGTCGAGGCGAAGCTGCCGTTCGGCGGCGTGATCGTCAACAAGGTCCACTACCCGGCCGAGCGGCTGCGCGGCGAGGGCGACCCGGCCGACCTCGAGGGGACGCTGGCCGAGCGGCTCGGCGACGAGGACCTGGCGCGGCGCGTCTGCGAGAACTTCGCCGGCTACCAGGCGCTGGCCGAGCGCGACGCCCGCAACATCGAGCACCTGGCGCGCGAGCTGCGCACCAAGGGGGTGATCCGCGTCCCCTACCTGGACGAGGACGTGCACGACCTCGGCGGCCTGGCCGAGATCAACCGCTACCTGTTCGCCTCAGCCGAAGAACGAATCGCCATCGCGGCCGGCCGTCGCGCCGACTGACCAAGCAGTTCAAGGAAGCAGGGAGCGTGGCGTGCTCTGCACGCGAGCGACCGATGACGCAGAAATGCGCCGGTCAGCCGGCGTGACGGTAGTGGTCGTAGCGGAGCTCCTTGACCTCCCAGTCGGCGTCCTCTGGGACCGGGAAGAGGTGGCGCACGCGCGGCGTGTCGATGCGCTCGCGGTGCGCCAGGTCGTCGGCGACCGCGGGGAAGTCGAGCGTGCTCTCCTCGACCGCGACCCGTGCGTCGTCCTCGACCTCCTCCAGCCAGTCGCGGGCGTCGGTGACGCGAATCTCGTCCTCGGCCGGGACCGGCTCGAGGATGCGGGTGTCCTGCTCCATGTGTTCCTCCTCGCTGGTCGGTTCGGGACGTTGAGGCTCGGGCTGCGGTTCGAGTTCCTCCGCCACGGCGATCGCCACGTCGCCGGTGTCGAGGCCGGTCGCGATCAGGGTCTCGTCGGCGGCCTCGTTGAGGTCGGCGCCGAGCTCGCCGAGGGCGGCGTCGCGCATGATCCGGCGCACGCTCTCCTCGACCCAGCGGGCGAGGCCGGCGGCGTTGTCGCTCGGCGCGCCCGCCATCTGCGAGCGCTCCAGCTGCATCGCCGCTTCCAGCCGCTCGCGCGCGGCGAGGCGGTCGTGCGAGGCTGCGGAGATCAGCGCCGCGGCGCGCATCGGCAGCGAGGCGCCCACCGGGCCCTGGCCGTCGAGCACCGAGCGCAGCGCCAGCAGGTGGTCGCTCAGGCCCTCGAGCGCCGTCGGGCGCTCGCAGCCGAGCTCGAAGCGGCGCACCGCCCAGGCCAGCGGCCCGGTCGGGTCGGGTCGAGCCTCCAGCGTCTGCGCCAGCTCGACCAGCTCGCCCGCCTCGCTCTCGTCGAGCCGGTAGGCGTCGCCGCGCGGGGCCGGCGCGCCGGTGGCGATGCGGCGCCAGCGGCCCTCGCCGGTCGGCGCGAAGGCGTGCGGGCCGAGCCCGACGCCGCCTCCCTTATAGAGACGCATGACGCTGATCAGGTCGGTGAGCTGAGCCAGCGCGGCGCCGGCGCTGTCGGCGCCCTCGCCCTGCTCGGCGACGGCGAGGAACTGCGGCTCCCAGGCGGCACGGCCCATGCCCTCGCTGCGCATCGCCTCGATCGGCGCCTCGAAGCTGTCGGCGCGGAGGAGCCGCACCCCGTGCGGAAGCTGCAGCCGCGGGATCGACATCTGCAGGCCGACGAGCGGAGCGACCAGCACGTCGGACTCGTCGACGTCGCCGACCTCGGCGTCGAGCAGGGCGAGCGCCTCCTCGAGCCGCTCGCGGTCGAGCGAGAACTCGCCGCTGCCCTCCCAGAGGCCGGCGAGGAAGACCGTCAGCAGGCGCGCCGCCCGCTCGCCCGGCTCGGCCGGGACCTGCTCGCCCCGCGCCTCCAGATAGGGAGCGGCGACGTCGGCGAGGACGATCGCTTCGCGGGCGGGCTCGAAGGCCGGCAGCGTCCGCAGCTCGCCCTCGCGCTCGCGCACGTAGCGTCCGGTCAGCGGGACGTAGCTGTGGAAGAAGGCGTCGTCGGGCCCGGCCGACTCGGCGACGTCGAAGGGAATCTGGTCGCCGCTCGCGACGAGCGTCGTGAATCGAGTCGCCGCCTCGGCGGCCAGCCGCCGCAGCGCCTCGTTGAGCAGGGGATCGCGCACGCCCCAAGCTTTCCCCCACCTCCGACCGTTCCTGCGCTTGCACGACCGCTTGCAGAACCGGCGGGTGTCCCCCCGGAGGAACTTGTGAGCCCGCACCCGGCCCGCACCTTCGCGACGCGATCGGCGGCGGGTTCCACCGGGGGGATACCCGCCGGTCTCCTACCTCACGCAGGGACGGCGGCCGGCGCCTCTTCGAGCAGCCAGCGGGCGCCGTAGCGGCGCATGTCCTCGATCAGCGGCACCAGCGCCTCGCCCTTCTCGGTCAGTTCGTACTCGACCCGCGGCGGCACCTCGGGGAACGTGTTACGGGCGACGATGCCCTCTTCTTCCAGCGCCCGCAGGCGCAGCGAGAGCGTCCGTGGGCTGATCCCCTCGAGCGAGCGCTCGAGCTCGCAGAACCGCGCGCACCCATCGGCCAGGTCGCGGATGACCAGAAGCGTCCACTTGCCGCAGACGACGTCGGCGGTGCGGCAGACGGGACAGCGGGAGTTGCTCTCAGCGCTCATATTCGGCACGTCCGGAGCGAGCCGCCTAGCGTTCGATTCGGCTCGCTGATGCGAGTTTAGCGCCAATGCTTCACTTGCTGAAGTTTTGGCCTCAGACGTGGCCGGTGACGACGAACTCGACATTGGTCACCTTGATGCTGTAGCGGTCGCCCTCTTCGCCGTATTCGAAGACCTCCGGGAAGCCGGGTTCGAGTTCGATCAGCTGGCAGCGCTTGCTCGTGCCGGCCGAGCACTTGCCTTCACCGAAGACGCCGGTGACTTCCGGCGAGACGACGAAGAGCGGCTTGCGGGTCTTCGGGCTCAAGCCCATGTAGGTGACGACCTGCTTCTTCTTGCCGGGCAGGGAGACGGTAGGCAGCACCCGTTTACGCTTCAGCGGCTCGCTGGTCAGCTTGTCCCCTTCCGCTTCGCTGCCGCTGCTGTGGACGATCGTCACGTCGACGCCAAAGGCGTAGAGGACGCCATGCGGGTGCTTCCCACCGAGCTTGCCTGCGCCCTTCGTGCCGGCTCCCCCGGGCGACCCGCCGCCCCCTTCGGAGCCTTCCCCCGAGCCGGCGGTGGTCGTGCTCGTCGTCTTCGTGGTGGTGATCGATTTGCTCGTCTTCTTCACGGTGGTCGACGTCGCGGAGCTCGACGAGCCTTCTCCTTCGCCCTTGCCCAACCGCGCACCTTCGAGACTCGGCGTGCCCGTCGAGCGGAAAGGGTCGAGCGGCTTGCGGTTGCGCAGGCGCTTGCGGTAGTCGCGCAGCCCGGGCTTCGCCTCGACCACCGTGAGTGAAGAGCTCTTCTCGCTCGAGTGCCGCAGCGCCGCGATCGCCCCGCCCGCAGCCGGCGACAGGGACGTTTCGGACTTCTGCCCCAACAGGATCGGCGTTGCCACGATCGCGACCAGAACGAGTGCGACCACTGGCAGCAGGCGACGGTCGCGCAGGTCGTGGTAGAAGTCGGACAGGATCCCAGGCGCCTGTAGCTTCGGCATCTTCAGCTCCGGTCCCCTCAGCCGCTTCATGGCGCTCCTCCCGTGGTGGTCGCCGCCGGCGTCGCCGACGGTTCGGCGGGGGTCGACGGCGAGGCGCCGGCGGTCAGCCCTTCGCCCGGCGGCGTCAGGTAGGTGGTGACTTTGAAGGTCGCGGTCAGGGTCGCGGACGCGGCGGCCTTTTCCGATTTGTCTTCGCCGGCGCTCAGCGTGAAGCTGTCGATCGTGATCAGGCGACCGTCAACCGCCACATTTTCGTTCTGCGTCTTGACCAGCGAGTCGAGGCCCTTGATGTAATCGGCGATCTGGAAGAAGTTGCCTTCGAAGGTCAGCGTGTAGGGCATCACCGCCAGCCCCGCGGGGCCGATCGTCGCGCCGAGCGGTAGCAGCGAGGCGGCCGCCTCGGTCGCCGACACCGACGCTCCCGGTGAGCTGGGCGGCGGCGAGGCAGGTTCGCTCGAACCTCCTTCGGATTCGAGCTGCAGATCCTTGAACCTGACATGGGCATGGGTCGCGATCCCGTTCATCTGGACCAGCAGCGATGCCGTTTCGTCGCCGCCGGGGACCGCCTTGCCGAGCACGACAAGCTTCTGGTAATCGACCGGGAACCGGCGCCGGGCCTGCTCGGCGCTCGCCACTTCCGAGCGATGCTGGGCGAGCGAGGTTTCGGTCGTTTCGACCTGTTCGCCGAGCTTTGCCGCTTCGTCGCGCTTCGGGCTCAGTAGAAGCATCCAGAAGGCCACGGCCAGCACGGCGATGGCGAGCGCCGCGACGATCGTCATGTTCTTCGAGTTCTTGAGCGCGTCCATCTCAGCCTCCCGAGCTTTCGGAGGTCTCGCTCGAAGCGGCCTGCGCCGCTTCCGGAGCCGCTTCGGGGGCGACTTCGCCTTCGCCTTCCGCCGGCGGCACAGGCGCGGCGTCGAAGGCGACGACGAGGACGAACTGGGTCGTCGCACCCCCGACCGCGCATTCGCTGCTGTTCGACTTGCCGCCTTCGCTCATGTCTTCGCTGGACTGGACCCCGACCCGGGTGACGCCGTCGATGTCCTTCAGCGCGAGGACGAACCCGGCGACGCCGTTTTGCCCCGCGGCGCAGCCGGTCATTTCGAGAGACGGCCCCGTGATGCCTCCCAGGCTGCCGCCCCCTTCGCCTTCAGCGCCGCTGCTGCTGGCGTTCAGTTCGCTCAGCGAGACGTCGCTCGGCAGGACAAGCGACAGTTCGCGCAGCACGCGTTCCCAGTCGAAGCGGCTGTCGGCAAGGCTCTGCACCGTCGCGACGCGCTGTTCGCTCGCCGCCTGGAACTGGGTGTAGGCGGAGAGCCTGGCGGCGCGGACGGAGGCGACCGCGTCTTCGCGCTTCAGCTTGGCCAGTTCGTCCTTGCTTGCTGAAATCTGGTTGCCGGTGAGAACCAGCATCGTCACGCCGGCGAGCACCGCGACGAGAGCGCCGATCACGATGTAGACGAGCGGGCCGGTGCGCAGCGGCGCCTGGTCGCCGCGGCGGTCCTCGGGTGGGATCAGGTTGACCGGACGCATCGCGCTAGTGCTCCAGGGCGAGGCCGTAGGGAAGCGTCAGCCGGGCGGCCGAGACCTCGTCGAGACTTTCGAGCGCTGCCGGCCGGGAGACCGCGATCGGCAGGCCCAGCCCGGCCTCCATCCGCACCGCCAGCCCGGGGATCGCGCTCGCCGGTCCGCAGAGGACTATCCGCTCCACCGGCAGCGCCGCCTCCTGCGCGCCGTAGTAGTCGAGCGAGAGGCGCAGCTCGTCGAGCAGCGCCGAGACGCTCTCCTCGAGCGCCCGCCGGACCTCGAGCACGGTCTCCTCCTCGCCCTCGATCTCGGCCGCCGGTCGCTCCAGGCCGACGTGCCCCAGCCACTGCGTCGCGTGCTCGGCGCTCAGCCCCAGCGAGCCGGCCAGCGCCCCGCAGGTCGCCTCCAAGCCGGCGTGCGAGACGCGGGTGAACAGGCAGGACTGGCCGCGGGCGACGGCAAGGTTGGTGACGTCGCCGACGTTGCAGTAGAGGACCGCCGAGGCGGGACGCTCGATCCCGCCCTCGCCCCCGTCCGCTTGGACCGGCGCGGCCTCGCCGGCAAGGGCGCGGATCATCCCGAAGGCGGAGAGGTCGACGCCGATCGGTTCGAGCCCGGCGCGCCGCAACGGCTCGACGAAGCTGGAGACCATGTCGCGGCGGGCGGCGACGACGATCACGTCGACCTGCGGCGCCTGTCCCTCCTCCGCCGGCACCCCGCCGACCACCTGGTGTTCGAGCACCGCCTGGTCGAGCGGCATCGGCATCTGCTCCTGGGCCTGAAAGCGGACCGCCGCCTCCATCTCCTTCGGGTCCTCGATCGCCGGCAGGCGCAGCGTGCGCACGACGACGCGCTGGTTGCCGACACCGAGCCGCACCCGCTTGCCGAGCTTGTGCTCGGCGAAGAGGTCCTTCAGCGCCGCGGCGAGGCGATCGGCGTCCTGCACCTCGCCCTCCTGGAACGACCCCGGGTCGAGCGGCGCGATCGCCGTGCCGGTCAGCTCGGCCGCGCCGTTGACCCGCACCTCGGTCGCGGCGAGGCTGCCGGCCTCGATGTCGAGCCCGACGACGCTGTTGTTCTTCTCCTTGGTGATTCCGCTGAGTCGCATGAAGAGTTCAGGTCGGGCGCCGTTCGCCGTTCCCGCAGACCCTGCATCGACAGAAAGCGCGCAGAACTTTCGCCCTGCAACTACTCATTTCTAGGAGAACCTGGACGTTCGACCGAGGCGCCAGGGCTCAGAACGTGCCCAGATACCAGTCGACGAGCTGGTCGCCGTAGAGCAGCCCGACCACCCCGCCGAGGGCGAGGAAGGGGCCGAAGGGAATCGCCCGCTTGCGCGCCGCCGCGCCTTCGCGGGCGATCATCGCCAGGCCGACCAGAGCGCCGGCCAGCAGCGCCACGAGGATCGCGGGCCCGACGTTGCGGCCGAGAAAGATCCCCATCGTCGCCGCCAGCTTGACGTCGCCGAGGCCCATTCCTTTCGGGTAGGCGAGCGCGGCGGCGAAGAGCGCGCCGCCCGCCGCCGCCGCGGCGATCGCCCGCTCGGGCAGGCTGCCGGGGTCGCCGATGGCGACGATCGTCGCCCCGAGGACAGCCGCGACGATCAGGATCTTGTTGGGGATGATCCGCCGCTCGAAATCGGTCAACGCGATCGCCATGAGCGCGGTGACGAAGACGAGCCCCAGCGCGACCTCCCACGGCTCGTCCCAGAGAACGAGCACGGTCGCCGCGTAGAGCGCCCCCAGCGCAAGCTCGGTCAGCGGGTAGCGCGGCGAGATCGCCACGCCGCAGCAGCGCGCCCGCCCGCGCAGCGCCAGCCACGAGAAGACCGGCACGTTGTCGTAGGCGGCGATCTGCGCTCCGCAGGCCGGACAGCGCGAGCGCGGCCCGACGATCGACTCGCCGCGCGGCACCCGGTGGGCGACGACGGTGACGAAGCTGCCGGCGAGCAGCCCTCCGAGGAAGGCGAGGACGGTGGCCGCGGCCACCGGCTACCCCGCGTTCAGCGGCGTCGGCGTTTCGATCTCGATCCGCGTGCGGTAGTCGGGATGGTCGTAGAGGAACGGGATCGCGCCCGAGTCGGAATTGCCGTCGACCGAGATCGCGATGCCCAGCCGGTCGTCTTTCGGGATCGTGAATTCGCTGAAGGTCATCGGCACCCGCGCCTCGGCCCATTCGTTTCGCGGCCACTGGCCGTTTTCCTTGCCGCTGTAGGTGGCTTCGGCGCCGGGCAGCACGTTGTCTTCGGCTTCCGGCGGCGAGCCTTCTTCGTGGCGGTCGAACAGGTAGATGCAGAGCGTGCCGCCGTACGGCTGGTCGCTGAGCGCGCGGGTGAAGAAGTCGACGGTCGCGTTTTCGGTCAGCGTGAAGTCGCTCGCCATAGGGTCGGTCACCCAGCGGTGCATCTGCCATTCCGGTTGCGAGCTGCCCGTGGGCGGGAAGTGACAGCCACCGGTGTCGTCGGGGACGAGCTGGATCCCCCATGCCGTTTCGGGCGTGACCTGGCCGAGGTAGTCGTCGGAGTAGTCGAGTCTGGCCGGAAAGGCTTCGTCAGCGGGGGCGGGGTCTGGCGGCGAGCCCAGCAGCAATGCGTCCGGGGCGCCAAGCGTTGCCCCCGTCTGCATGCCGCTGGCGCAGGTGCCGAGCGTGTTGTGCAGTGGATGGTCGCCGGTCGCTTCGCGCTGCGGCCATTCTTCGCGTTCGGTCGAGCCTTCGGCCGCGCAGGGAGTGTCGGAGAGGAAGAACTGCTGCGGCGAGTTGACCAAGCCGCCTTTCGGCGGGATCGGGTCGCTTTC